>NZ_CP019420.1:915408-1220544 GCF_001984215.1 Mycobacterium sp. MS1601 | reverse complement strand
ACATCCGGAGGATTCACTTCGTTATGGCCAAGACCATTGCGTACGATGAAGAGGCCCGTCGCGGCCTCGAGCGGGGCCTCAATGCCCTCGCCGACGCGGTAAAGGTGACGCTGGGCCCCAAGGGCCGCAACGTCGTCCTGGAGAAGAAGTGGGGCGCCCCCACGATCACCAACGATGGCGTGTCCATCGCCAAGGAGATCGAGCTGGAGGACCCGTACGAGAAGATCGGCGCTGAGCTGGTCAAAGAGGTCGCCAAGAAGACCGACGACGTCGCTGGAGATGGAACCACGACGGCAACGGTTCTGGCCCAGGCTCTGGTTCGCGAAGGTCTGCGCAACGTCGCGGCCGGCGCCAACCCGCTCGGCCTCAAGCGCGGCATCGAGAAGGCCGTCGAGGCCGTCACCACCGGCCTGCTGGCTTCCGCCAAGGAGGTGGAGACCAAGGAGCAGATCGCTGCCACCGCGGGCATCTCCGCCGGCGACCAGACCATCGGTGACCTGATCGCCGAGGCGATGGACAAGGTTGGCAACGAGGGTGTCATCACCGTCGAGGAGTCCAACACCTTCGGCCTGCAGCTGGAGCTCACCGAGGGCATGCGCTTCGACAAGGGCTACATCTCGGGCTACTTCGTCACCGACGCCGAGCGTCAGGAAGCCGTCCTCGAGGATCCCTACATCCTGCTGGTCAGCTCCAAGGTCTCGACCGTCAAGGACCTGCTGCCGCTGCTGGAGAAGGTCATCCAGGCCGGCAAGCCGCTGCTGATCATCGCCGAGGACGTCGAGGGCGAAGCCCTGTCCACCCTGGTGGTCAACAAGATCCGTGGCACCTTCAAGTCCGTGGCCGTCAAGGCCCCTGGCTTCGGTGACCGCCGCAAGGCCATGCTGCAGGACATCGCCATCCTCACCGGTGGCCAGGTCGTCAGCGAAGAGGTCGGCCTCTCGCTGGAGACCGCTGACGTCGCGCTGCTGGGCCAGGCCCGCAAGGTCGTCGTCACCAAGGACGAGACCACCATCGTCGAGGGTGCCGGTGATTCCGACGCCATCGCCGGTCGCGTGGCTCAGATCCGTGCCGAGATCGAGAACAGCGACTCCGACTACGACCGCGAGAAGCTGCAGGAGCGCCTGGCCAAGCTGGCCGGCGGTGTTGCGGTCATCAAGGCCGGCGCTGCCACCGAGGTGGAGCTCAAGGAGCGCAAGCACCGCATCGAAGACGCCGTGCGCAACGCCAAGGCTGCCGTCGAAGAGGGCATCGTCGCCGGTGGCGGCGTGGCCCTGCTGCAGTCGGCTCCGTCGCTGGACGAGCTGAAGCTCACCGGTGACGAGGCCACCGGCGCCAACATCGTGCGTGTCGCGCTGTCGGCTCCGCTGAAGCAGATCGCCTTCAACGCCGGCCTCGAGCCCGGTGTTGTGGCCGAGAAGGTGTCCAACCTTCCCGCAGGCCACGGCCTGAACGCTGCCTCCGGTGAGTACGAGGACCTGCTCAAGGCCGGCGTCGCCGACCCGGTGAAGGTCACCCGCTCGGCGCTGCAGAACGCGGCGTCCATCGCGGCGCTGTTCCTCACCACCGAGGCCGTCGTCGCCGACAAGCCGGAGAAGGCCGCCGCACCCGCCGGCGACCCGACCGGTGGCATGGGCGGTATGGACTTCTAAGTCCCAGTTCGAGAAAACCCCGGTCTGCTTGCAGGCCGGGGTTTTTCGATTGTTCGGCGCAATGTCACCCTGGCAGCGCCGACATCGATATATGTGCACAACCAGGCTGTCAGGGTGACGTTACGTTGGCCCGAGATGGGCCCGCCGCCGGACAACCGCCAAAATGTCGGCCAGCACCATGTCCCAGCGGTAGACAACATCCTCATACGTCAGCCGAATCACCAAGAACCCCAGACCGATTGCCGTTCTGTCCCGGGTCCGGTCGGATTGGTACTTGGACGCGTGGTGTTCGCGGCTGTCGGCTTCGATGATCAGTCGGTCGCCGACGAGGAAGTCGACCCGGCCCACGCCCTGGATGCCGACCTGGCTCCGCAGACGAATCTTGCACGCCCGCAGACGTAATCGGATCAGCGTCTCGGTACCGGATTCGCTCTTGGCGTCGCATCGCTCGGCAAGATCCAAGTGCGCGAAGCGTGAGGCCGCCACAATGGCTCTGGCGTCGGGCATGTCGATCACTCGTTTGTTGAGCATGGAGTCCAGAATCACGACCAGACCCTCGGCGTCCAGACAGTTCGCCGCCGACGCGACCGCGATGTCCATCGGATCGACGGCGCCGATGATCGGCGGGTCCAGCCGGTACGGATGGCAGGACCGGGTTCCGGGCCGCGACCGGCGCGCGCGGTGCGAATACCGGACGTGCAGAGCGGAATCGGGCACCCAGACACCGAAGCGACGCAGCGCCGAGACGCATCCCAGGACACCGCCGGACGAGACGGCGCGGACCACCAGCGGATCGGCGAATCGACTCGCATACCAGCCTCGGCGTACCGGCACCAGGCCATGCGACCTGATCTGGCCGCGCGACCACCCCTCGGCTCGCAGCTGACTCGCGGACACCACCCCGCCGTTCGCCGCGAGAATCCCTGCCACGCCTCAATAGCAACTCATGACCGGGGCCCGCGATAGTCAGCCTGTGGACAACTCAGGCCGGGCGGTGCAGCACGGCGTGCGACGGCCTCACCTGCAGACCATCTGCGTCGAGCCGGCCGATGCCGTCGACGATCAGCGTGTAGCCGTCGTCGGTGCGCGGCGGCCAGACCAGGGTCACGGTGTCGTGTGAGGTGACATTGCGGCGCGCACTGTTGCCCACCGGGCTGATCTCGAACATTGCGTCCCGCAAGATCGGGCGCACGGCAACGATGTGGGCGCCGGTATCGCCGACGGTGACGAGGTAGGCGAAGGTGTAATCGACCAAAGCTTCGGCCAACAGCGAAATCTCCACCTTGATGCTCATGGCGCGAGAATAGGCGGAATAGCCCTGTCGAGCGCGTGAGTTGTCGCTCACATGGCCCTTCCTCCTCCTTCGGTGACCGGCACCGCCGTCGTCACCGGTGCGTCCTCCGGCATCGGCGCCGACCTGGCCCGCGAGCTTGCTTCCCGCGGCTACGGCGTCACCTTGGTGGCACGCCGCGAAGACAAGCTGCGTGAGCTCGCCGCCGACATCGGCAGCACCGTTCGGGTAGAAGTGATCGCCGCCGACATGGCCGATGCCGACGCACGAGCCGGCCTGTTCGACGACGTCAGCGCCCGCGGGCTGACCGTCGACATCCTGGTCAACAACGCCGGGATCGGCGTCGTCGGCGCGGTGGCCACCGCGCCGGTGGCCGACGAGCTTGCCCAGGTCCGGGTCAATGTGGAGGCCGTCGTCGACTTGACCACGCGGGCTGTGCAATCGATGGTGCCGCGTGGTCGCGGGGCCATCCTCAACGTGGGCTCGACGGCGGCGTTCCAACCGTTTCCCGGCCAGTCCGCCTATGCAGGCACCAAGGCGTTCGTGAAGGTGTTCACCGAAGGCCTGCGTGCCGAACTGGCGGGCACCGGTGTCACTGCCACGGTGCTACACCCGGGCCCGGTTCGTACCGAGTTCCTCAGTGCCGCAGGCTTCGACGAGGATGAGTTCGCCGCGTCGATACCGAAGTTCATGTGGCTGCCGTCCCGGACGGTCGCCCAAATCGGGATCGATGCCCTGGACAACAACCGCGGCAGTGTCATCGCCGGACGGGTCAATCAGATCAGCACGGCGGTGATGCAGCTGATTCCGCGCAGGATCCTGCTCAAGGTGCTGGCCAGCCAGCACCCCGCGCTCAAGTCAGGCTGACGGCGCCGGCTGCCTGCCACGCACCAGACGGCCGGGACGGGCCACCGTCGGCACACCCTGCTCGGCGATCACCTCGCCGGAGACGATGGTGGCCACGTACCCGTCGGCGCGCTGGTCCAGTCGGCGTCCGCCTGCGGGCAGGTCGTAGGTGAGCACCGGCTTGTGTACCCGCATCCCCGCGTGGTCGATGACATTCAGATCAGCCTTGTAGCCCAACATGATTTGCCCCCGGTCCGCCAGTCCCGCCACCCGGGCGGGCACAGAGGTCAGCTCCCGGACCGCCTGCGCGATGCTGAGCCTGCCGCGCGGGCGGTCGCGCGCCCAGTGCGTCAGCAGGAAGGTCGGGAACCCGGCGTCGCAGATCATCCCGTAATGCGCCCCGCCGTCGCCGAGACCCAACACCACGTCGTCTCGGCGCATCAAGGCGCTCACGGTGTCCAGAGAGTTGTTCTCGAAGTTGGCCATCGCCACCAGCATCATGGCGTGTCCGTCGTCTTCCAGGAGGCGGTCGTAGGCCTCCTCCAGTGGGCTGACGCCCCGCGCTCGGGCCGTGGCGCCGACGCTCATCGAGGCATCCGGCTCGTAACTCGGGTTGTCGGTCAGCGGGAACATCCAGTCCCATGCTTGTGCCAGATACAACAGCGGGTGTCCGGTGCCGGGGGAGTCGGCCAGAATGCGTTCCCGTACTTCCGGTTTGCGCATCTGCGCCACGCGCTGGGCCAATGGAAGATCGGCGATCTCGCGGTAACTCGGATACAGCACAAAGGGATTGGCGGTCAGCTCCAGTCCGACCACCAGCCCGATGGGCCGCGGGAACATCTGTGCCGTGATGGACCCGCCCGCGGCGTTGTACTTTTCGATCAAGGCCATGGCCTCGGGCCACATGGGATCACCGGTGTTGCCCGTCAGCAGCGAGAATGTCACCGGCAGGCCGGTGTCACCGGCGATCTCGAACACCTGGCTCAGCACACCCTCGAAACCGCCTGCCGGGATATCGGGAACGAACTGGATCAGCCCACCGCCCGCGTCGGCGACACCGGCGAAAATGGCCTTGAGTTCGTCGCTGCCGGCATTGTAACTCGGTATGGGAGAGCCGCTTTCGGTCTTGTGAAAGGCGAATCGTGACGAGGCGAAACCCAGCGCGCCGGCGCGTATCGCCTCGGCGGCCAGCTCCCGCATTCCGGCCAGGTCCTCGGCCGTCGCCGGCTCCCGGTCGGCGCCGCGTTGCCCCATGACGTACACCCGCAGTGGTGAGTGCGGCAGGTAGGCCGCCACGTCGATGTCGAGCCGTCGCGCGTCGAGCGCGTCGAGATATTCCGGGAAGGTCTGCCAGGTCCACGGCAGTCCGTCGGTCATCACGACGCCGGGAATGTCCTCGACACCGGCCATCACGTCCACCAGCACACTGTGATCCTGCGTGCGGCACGGCGCGAACCCCACCCCGCAGTTGCCCATGACGGCGGTGGTGACGCCGTGCGCCGAGGACGGGGTCAACCGATCCGACCAGATGGCCTGGCCGTCGTAGTGGGTGTGTAGGTCGATGAATCCGGGGGTGACCAGCAGCCCGGTGGCATCGATCTCCCTCTCGCCGACGCAGTCGACCACCCCGACGCCGGTGATCACCGAACCTGTCACCGCCACATCACCGACGTAGGGTGCGCCGCCGAGGCCGTCGACGATCGTGCCGTTTCGGATAACGAGATCGACTGTCATACCCCGAACATACGATGACCGCATGATCGATCACTTCGGAATCAACTGCAGCGATTGGGCAAAATCGCAGGAGTTCTACGACAGCGTGCTGAAGGTCCTCGGGTACACCAGGCAGATGGATTTCGGGGCGGCCGTCGGGTACGGCACCGACGGGCACCCGTCGTTCTGGATCGCCGACGCCAGCGCCGGTGACGCAAACGGGCCCAACCGGGAGACGCACATCGCGTTTTCGGCCAGATCATCAGCGGATGTGCAGGCCTTCTACCGCACTGCCCTGACGTTCGGGGTAGAGCCGCTGCATGAGCCGCGGTTGTGGCCCGAGTACCACGAGAAGTACTACGGCGCCTTCGTCCGTGATCCGGACGGCAACAACGTCGAAGCGGTGTTTCACGGCGGGGAGGGGTAACCGGTAGCCATGGTTGATTCCCGAGATGCCATCCAGGACCTGCTGCGCGACGCATTCACCCGGCTCGTCGAGCACGTCGATGAGCTCACCGACGGACTGAGTGAGGACACCGCGACGTATCGGCCCACTCCGGATGCCAACACCATCGCGTGGCTGCTGTGGCACAGCGCCCGGGTGCAGGATGCGCAGGTGGCCGATATCGCCGGCGTCGAGCAGGCGTGGACGGCACACGGCTGGGTGGACAAGTTCGCCCTCGACCTGCCGCGGGAGGACACCGGATACGGACACTCCGCCGCCGACGTCGCCAAGGTGCGGGCCAGTGCCGAGAACCTGGCCGGCTATTACCGCGACACCCACGAGCTGACGATGGCGTATGTCGGGACCATCGACGCCGACGAACTCGAGCGCGTAGTTGATCAGAACTGGGACCCACCGGTCACGGCGTCGGTACGGCTGGTCAGCGTGATCGACGACTGTGCCCAGCACCTGGGGCAGGCGGCCTACCTGCGGGGGATCACCCCTTGAAGTAGACCAGCTGGTGGGTGACTGCCAGTAGAGTGCCGTCGCGGCCCCACAGCTGCGCGTTCTGGTCGAAGAAGCCGCCGGTGAATCGCTGCGCCCTGGCCGTTGCCAGCAGGAAGTCGTCACCCTGGCGGGTCAGCGCGTCGGTGTCAGCGTGGAAGTAGACGGTGAACGAGATGGTGCCCGCGGGGACGAACTGCCCGCGCCGCAGGAAGATTCGCGGGTAGAACACGTCGCACAACGCGGTCAATGCGGCGTAATCCAGCGGGCGAGGCGGCTGGTCGCGCACCCACAGCGTGGTTGTCGAGTCCGCGCTCTCGCCGCTGCCCTCGCCGGGCATCGCGCCCGCTACGAAGCGCATCTCGTAGTTGCGGGTCCACGTGACAAAGCTCGAGATGTCTTGTTGTACTGCGTCCTGCGGTGCCGGCACGGCAGGCGCCTGCGGTTCGGTGTCGGACCAGGTGTCGCGGCGCACGCCGAACACCGCGGTGGCGGTGGTCTTGATCTCGCCATCCTGGATGAGCTCGGCGATCCAGTGCTGGTTGGTGCGATTGGTCCGCACTGCACGAAGGTCGATGACGAACGCGCCGTCGCTGATCGGGGCCGCATAGTTGACCGTCAGCGACATCGGGTCGCCCAGTCGGTCGGGATGCTCTTCGATGGCCCGGATGAACGAGGCCGCGGTGACCCCTCCGAACGGCCCGACCATGTTCGCGAAATCCGAGGTCGTGCGTCCGCGCGAGGACCCGTCGTGGGAATCCAGGGCCAGCGCGACATCGAACGGGTGGGTCATGCGGCCAACCTACCCGTCGTCCGAATTCGTTTTGACAGGTGTCAACCCCGGTGCGACGTCCGTCACACATCGTGGTTAACATGGCTCGTATGACCGCCACCAGCGATGTCTTGACCACCGGGACCATCCTCAGCCCGGCAACCGGTGCCGTAGCAGGTCAGGTCACCTGGACCGACCCCGCCGACATCCCGTCCATCGCCACCGGACTGCGCGAGGCGCAGCGCGAGTGGGAGCGCCGCGGACCCAAGGGGCGGGCCAAGATGCTGTCGCGCTACGCGGTATGGCTGGCCGACCACCGCAACGAGATCGAAACGCTGCTGATCGCGGAGACCGGCAAGTCTGCAGCCGATGCGGCGCAAGAGGTCCCGCTGCTGCTGATGATCCTGTCGTACTACATCAAGAACATCGAGAAGGCGCTCGCACCGGAGAGCCGGCCGGCGTCGTCGCCGTTGCTGGCCATCAAGAGGATCTCGGTGCACTACCGGCCCCGTGCGGTGGTCGGCATCATCGCGCCGTGGAACTACCCGGTGGCCAACGCCATGATGGATGCCATCGGCGCCCTGGCTGCCGGCTGCTCGGTGTTGCTCAAGCCGTCCGAGCGCACCCCGCTCACCGCCGAGGTGCTGATGCGTGGCTGGACAGAGTGCGGCGGGCCTGCGGTGCTGGCGCTGGCGCAGGGGGCCCGACAGGTGTCCGAGGCCGTCATCGACGTCAGCGACTACATCCAGTTCACCGGTTCATCGAGCACCGGCGCCAAGGTGATGGAGCGGGCCGCCCGTCGGCTCACGCCCGTCAGCCTGGAGCTCGGCGGCAAGGACCCGATGATCGTCTGCGAGGACGCCGACATCGCGCTGGCCGCCAACGCCGCGGTCTGGGGTGCCATGTTCAACGCCGGTCAGACCTGCGTCTCGGTGGAGCGGGTGTACGTCCTCGACGCGGTATACGACCAGTTCGTCAATGCCGTGGTGGCGGCCGTCAAGAAGCTGAACGTAGGGGCCGGTGACGGAAACCACTTCGGCGCTCTCATCGACGAGTCCCAGGTGGCCGTCACCGAGCGGCACGTCGGCGATGCGATCGCCAAGGGTGCCAGGGCACTCACAGGTGGCAAGCGGCCGGAGGGTCCCGGTAGCTTCTACCCGCCCACTGTGCTGGTGGACGTCGACCACTCGATGCTGTGCATGACCGAAGAAACCTTTGGCCCCACGCTGCCCATCATGAAGGTGGCATCGGTGGCCGATGCGGTACGCCTGGCCAACGACAGTCAGTACGGGCTCAGTGCCTCGGTGTTCTCCAAGGACGTGCAGCGTGCCAAAGACATTGCTGTGCAGCTGGATTGCGGCGCAGTGAACATCAATGACGTGATCTCCAATCTGATGTGCACCACCGCGCCCATGGGCGGGTGGAAGACCTCGGGCATCGGGGCGCGGTTCGGTGGCATCGACGGCGTGCGCAAGTTCTGCCGCCAGGAAACGGTGGTGGTGCCGCGCACCAATGTCGGCGCGGGCGGCAACTACTACAACAACTCGCTCAAGGCCCTCGCCCGGATGAACAAACTGATGACCAAGATCGCGTTGTCGGTGCCGAAGAAGGGCGCCCGGTAATCGCCGGGTAAGCGGCCACCTGTCGTTCACTTTCCGGTTACCGGGCTGTTCAGGGCGGCGGATACGTTGCGCCGGTGCTGCTAGACACGAACGCCTCGTACTCCGTCCTCGACGACGACGATGACGATCCGGTGCTGCTGCTGCAGCCGGGCGACAAGCCGGTGGACACCTGGCGTGAGAACTATCCGTACGACGAGCGGATGAGACGCACCGAGTACGAAGAAGAGAAACGACTGCTGCAGATCGAGCTACTGAAGCTGCAGAAGTGGAGCCAGGCCAACGGGCACCGCCACGTCATCGTCTTCGAAGGCCGTGATGCGGCGGGCAAGGGCGGCACCATCAAGCGCTTCATGGAGCATCTCAATCCGCGCGGGGCGCGGGTGGTGGCGCTGGAGAAACCGACCGAGCGCGAGCGCACCCAGTGGTATTTCCAGCGGTATGTGAACCATCTGCCCGCCGCGGGGGAGATCGTGCTGTTCGACCGCTCCTGGTACAACCGCGCCGGGGTGGAACGGGTGATGGGCTTTTGCAGTCAGACACAGCACGCCGAGTTCGTCCGGCAGGTCCCGCTCTTCGAGCAGATGCTGGTGAATGACGGCATCAGCCTGATCAAGCTGTGGTTCTCGGTGACGCAGTCCGAGCAGCGCACGCGGTTCACCATCCGGCAGGTTGATCCGGTGCGGCAGTGGAAGCTCTCGCCCACGGACCTGGCGTCACTGGACAAGTGGGATGACTACACCGCGGCCAAAGAGGACATGTTCGCGCTCACCGACACCGAGGTGGCGCCGTGGATCGTGGTCAAGAGCAACGACAAGAAGCGCGCCCGCATCAATGCGATGCGCTACGTGCTCGGTAAGTTCGACTACGACAACAAGGATCATGAGGTGGTCGGCCAGGCCGATCCATTGATCGTGGGGCGCGCGCTGTCGGACTGATCGGCCGCGGCCCCCGGAAGGGGCAGCTGTGCGATTTGTGCTGGCGACGCTGCTCTGGCTCCTCACTACGGTGGCGCTGGCGGTCGCGCTGCCTGCGGCTTGGGTGCAGACGAATCTGGTGAACGAGAGCGGTTACGCGCGGTTCGCCGAGCGTGCCGCCTCGCAGCCGGCGATGCAGCAGGCGATGGCCAATGAGTTGACTACACAGATCCTGGATCTGGGCCCCGGCTTGCAGCCACAGCTGGTGGCCGGCCTGACCTCGACCTACACCGCGAGTTCGTCGTTTCCGCAGCAGTTCGGCGAGGCCAACCGCTTTGCGCACCGCTGGATGTTCACCACGTCGGTGAGTTCGGAGACCGACGCGCAGGGCCGCTGGGTGGTGGACATCGGGCCCATGCTCAACGACTCGTCGCTCAAACAGACGCTGGAGACCTACAGCATCGAGGTGCCGCAGTCGCTGCCTGTGCCGTTGACGCAGAATGCCCCAGAAGCGCTGCGGCCCGGTCGATTACAGACAGTAGGCACCTGGGGTCCGTGGTTCACCATCGGCGTGGTCGGCCTGGCTTCGGTACTTGCACTGTTGACATTGGCTACTGCCAGATCACGCAGTAAAGGGCTTGCCGCGCTGGGTGTCTCGGCGCTGATCGTGGGTGCCGGCGGGTGGGCCGGGCTGGAGATCGGCCGCCGACGGGTGGACGCCGCTTTGGCCGAAACCTCCGGTGACATCCGGGCCATCGCCGACGTACTGGTGGACACCGCGATCGACAGCATGCATCACTGGCTGAATCTCACACTGGCCGTCGGCGGGGGACTGGTGGCCGTGGGTGTGTTGTTCGCGATGCTGGGCGGGCTGTTCCGGCGTTCGGTGCGGGAGCCGGCTTAGGCTGCTGCAGGACTCAGTAGACGTCGTCCAGCTTGGCGGTGTGCCGCGTCTCCATGTCGATGAACCCGTCGGTGGCAACGTGCGCCTTGTCGCTGGCAGCCGGGAATCGCATTCACTGAGGCAGATGTTGCTGCGTTGACAAAATTCGGTGGCCGTCTCGGAATGGTCGGCAATGCTATTGATCTAGGAACGGGTGTCTATGACGTGATCGTGAACGACGCTTCTCTGTTTGACGTCGCCGTGCAGACCGGTGGCGGATTCGCAGGAGCCTGGGCGCTCGCCCCGGCCGGCGGATATCTGGGCGCTGCGGTTGGCGGGCCGCCGGGCGCGTTTGTTGGCGCGCTAGTGTTCGGCACCGCGGGTGCATTTGGGGGACAGGAACTTGCTGAAGGCGCGCTCGAATGGGTCAAGGGCAAATGATTGGTTTATCGATGGTGACAGAACTTCAGGCTGCTCCGCAGCCGACCATCGCCAGTCCCCATACGTTGCTCTTCTTCTGCGCAATGATGGCGTTCCTTGTGCTTCCCGTCGTCACAGTCGGCAGCAAGAGAAGTGTCGAATGGCAACGAAAAATGTACTGGGGCAGTACCTTTGGTGCCATTGTCTGCGTAATCTGCGCTTCACTGCCGAATCTGGTCGCCGGCGGCGTCTGGGCGCTGCTCATTCTGTTTGCGATGACGCTGCGGGCTTACTTCACCAGTCAATACCTCAAGCTAGGCAGACGTGTGATTGCGTTTCACAGCGCAACGGAGATAACTTCTCAGCGAGCCCGCCCGGGAGAACTCGCAACGAACCAGCCGTACAGTCCGTCGGTGTCGGCGGCGAAGCTCTGGTGGTTGCTGACGGTAGGTGTTGGTGTCATCGGTGCCGGCAACATGTGGAAATATGTCCTTGACCGCGAGGACGCACGGTTCGGACTTCTGGGGCTGGGGATTGTCATCGCCTCGGCAGTGCTCAGCGGGATCGGAGACGCCATGCATCAGCAACGCATTGCGCGCGGTCAGGTAGCCCAGTTTGTGTTGCTCTCGTTGGCGTCGGCGGGCATTTTCCCTGTGCTGTACCTACTGGCGCATTCGACCACTCTGCGACTGGGGAACTCGCCCAATTAGGCTGGCGAGCCCAGCACCTTCCACAGAAACGAGTAACTCAGCGCCGACTTGAACGCCGTCTGCGCATTGTCGGCAGCACCGGCGTGCCCGCCCTCGATGTTCTCGTAGTAACGCACCCGATGCCCGGCTGCCTCCAGCGCAGCGGTCATCTTGCGGGCGTGCCCTGGGTGCACCCGGTCGTCGCGGGTTGAGGTGGTCATCAGCAGCTCTGGGTACTGGGCGTCGGAAATATTCTGGTACGGCGAGTATTTGGAGATGAACTCCCAGTCTTGCGCGTTGTCGGGATCACCGTACTCGGCCACCCAGGACGCGCCGGCCAACAGCAGGTGGAAGCGCTTCATGTCCAGCAGCGGCACCTGGCACACCAACGCGCCGAACAGCTCCGGATACTTGGTCAGCATGATGCCCATCAGCAGGCCGCCGTTGCTGCCACCCTGGGCACCCAGTTGCGGCACGGTGGTGATGCCCCGGGCCACGAGATCGCGTGCCACCGCGGCAAAGTCCTCGTCGACCTTGTGGCGGTTCTCCCGCATCGCCTGGGTGTGCCAGGTCGGCCCGTACTCGCCGCCGCCGCGGATGTTGGCCAGGACGTAGGTGCCGCCGCGAGCCAGCCACAGTCGACCCAGCACTCCGCCGTAACTCGGGGTGTTGGACACCTCGAACCCGCCGTAGCCACCGAGCAGGGTCGGTCGAGGACCGGGTCCGCTGGACACCACGAAGTAGGGCACCTGGGTGCCGTCCAGTGACGTCGCGAAATACTGTGCGACGGAGATGTTCTCGGCGTCGAAGAATGCCGGTGCGGATTTCACCTCTTCCAGCGGCCCACGGGCAGGGCCAAACAACAGTCGCGAAGGCGTATCGAATCCGCTGGAGTCCAGGAAGATCTCGTCAACGGTGTCGTCGGCGGCCACCACGGAGGTGTTGGTGTTCGCCGGGATGCCGGGCATGGGAGTCGACACCCACGTGCCCGGCTCCAGCACCGCGACATGGCTGGTCACGTCGGACAAGGTGACGAGCACAAGAGCGTCCTTGGTCCAGACGTGCTGATGCAGGGACGTGTGTGCATCAGGTGCAAACACCACATCCAGAGTCGCTGTGCCGGAAAGGAATTCGTCGTAGTTCGCCACCAGCAGAGCGCCGGCGGGATAGGTGATGTCGCCGACGGTCCAGTCGCTGCGCAGTTCGATGTGCAACCAGTCGCGGTGCACACCCACTGACGCGTCGGTGGGCGCGTCGATACGCAGCAGCTCACCGTCGCGGAGTTCGGACACCTCGTCGTTGAAGAAGTCGATAGCTCGGCTGATGAACGTCCGCTCGTAACCAGGGGTGAGATCCACCGCGGCGGCCACGATCACGTCGGTGGCGGAACCCTCGAACACCGTCGAGGCATCGGACAGCGGCTCGCCGCGCTTCCACCGCTTGATAACTCGCGGATAGCCGGATTCGGTCAGCGTTCCCGGACCGAAATCCGTGCCGATCAGCACGGTATCGGGGTCCTCCCAGCTGATCTGCGTCTTCGCCTCCGGAACCTCGAAGCCGCCGGTGACGAATTCCCTTGACTCCATGTCGAACTCGCGCACAATCGCAGCGTCCGACCCGCCACGTGACAAGCTCACAAGAGCGCGGTCATAGGTGGGTTCGATGACGTCGGCGCCGGCCCACACCCAGTTTGCGTCGTCGGCCTTCGCCAATGCGTCGACGTCGATCAGCACGTCCCAGGATGGATCGTCGGTGCGGTAGCGCTCCAGCGTGGTGCGCCGCCACAATCCGCGCGGATTGGTGGCGTCGCGCCAGAAGTTGTAGAGGTACTCACCGCGTCGCCGCACGTACGGGATGCGGCTGTCGGTGTCGAGCACCTCGAGTGCCTCGCGGCGCATCTCGTCGAAGCGGTCGTCGCTCAGCTCGGCGATCGTCGGTTCGTTGTGGGCACGCACCCAGTCCAACGCGTCGTCGCCGGTGATGTCTTCGAGCCAGAGGTACGGGTCTTCAGCCACGTGTCCCATTGTGGCCCTACGGGTAGTGTGATCTACATGACAGCTCCGTCGCGTGCACTCGTCACCAGAGCCGCCGCCGATCTGCTCGACAGTCTGCAGAAGCAATACGGCCCGGTGATGTTTCACCAGTCCGGCGGCTGCTGCGACGGTTCGTCGCCGATGTGTTATCCGCTCGGGGACTTCGTGGTCGGCGATCGTGATGTGCTGCTCGGGATCCTCGACGTCGGCGAAGGGGTACCGGTCTGGATCTCGGGGCCACAGTTCGACACGTGGAAACACACCCAGCTGGTCATCGACCTGGTGCCCGGCCGGGGTGGGGGATTCAGCCTCGAGTCGCCGGAAGGGGTTCGCTTCCTCTCGCGGGGCCGCGCCTTCACCGACGACGAGAACATCCAGTTGGAGACCGTTCCGCCGCTGACCGGAGCGCAATACGAGGCAGGCGCACGGCCGCCAGGCCCACGCGGCGAAGTGGTCGCCGAAGCCGCCGACGCCTGCCCGATACCGGTGGGACGCGCCGCGCAGGTCCCGCGATAGCGACGGAACCGTCGTAGGGTTTTTCCGTGCTTCCTCTCCCGAGGGCTTGGCTGCTGACTGGTGCAATGCTGGTGGGCAGTGCCATCGGGGTCGTCATCGGAGTTCTGACCACGGTCTTCGTGCACATCTCGATGCGTCCCGACGCCGCCATCGCACTGGTCCTCGCCGGCCCGACGCTACTGGGGCTGGTGCTCATCCTGACGGCGGGCAGCCGTTGGGTGACGGTGTGGGGAACCTTCCTGCTGGCAATCGCACCGAGCTGGTTCGGTGTGCTGGTTCTGACCCAGGCGGTGCACGGTGTCTGACCGTGCCGACACCGGCTCGATGCCCATGACTGAACCGCACGAAGCGCCCATCTTCGACACCGGGCCGCACCCCACCCCCATGCCCAAGACCGAGACGCACCGCAACCCGTGGTTCGACCCCGGGTTCGCGCCCGCGCACGCCGAACCGGTGGACGACATCTTCGCCCCCACCGACGTGCTCCTTGCCGAACGTGAGGAGTCGGACGCCAAGCCGCAGCCGGTGCAGCCCGTCGCAGTGCCCGGTCAGTACCAGTTCCTCAAGGCCTGGAAACTGATCACGGTGTTGTTCGCGACATGGGTGGTCGCCGGTGCCGCGGGCGTGGGTTTGTATTACTGGTGGTTCCAGGCCCCGGACAAGACCTGGGTCGAGGTAGCGGTGCTGATGTACGTGCTGGCCACTGTCGTCGGCGCATTACTGGTGTCCTTGCCAGACCAGCGTCCGACGCTGTCGGCGATGTCGATTGCGCTGATGACCGCCCCCTTTGCGTCGGGTGTGGGGGCCGCGGTGCTCTACGGTTCGTTCGTGATGGGCTGGGTTCACCTGTAGCTCCTTCAGCTGCTCGTTCCTCGCAGCCTCGGACTTCAGCTGCTCGTTCCTCGCAGCCTCGGACTTCAGCTGTGAGCCGACGTACCTCGGTCACACCGGCGATTCCTGCCCACTAGGCTGGTGAGCGTGACTCACTATGACGTCGTCGTTCTCGGAGCCGGACCTGGTGGATACGTTGCGGCCATCCGTGCTGCCCAGCTGGGGTTGAACACCGCAATCGTCGAACCCAAGTACTGGGGCGGCGTCTGCCTCAACGTCGGGTGCATCCCGTCCAAGGCGTTGCTGCGCAATGCGGAGATCGCCCACATCTTCACCAAGGAAGCCAAGACCTTCGGCATCAGCGGTGAGGCCACCTTCGACTACGGCGCCGCCTATGACCGCAGCCGCAAGGTCGCCGACGGTCGTGTCGCCGGTGTGCACTTCCTGATGAAGAAGAACAAGATCACCGAGATCCACGGCTACGGCAAGTTCACCGGCGCCAATGCCATGACCGTCGACCTCAACGAGGGCGGCACCGAGGACGTCACCTTCGACAACGCCATCATCGCCACCGGCTCGAGCACCCGCCTGGTGCCGGGCACGTCGCTGAGCGAGAACGTCGTCACCTATGAGAAGCAGATCCTCAGCCGCGAGCTGCCCGGGTCGATCATCATCGCCGGCGCAGGCGCCATCGGCATGGAATTCGCCTACGTCCTGAAGAACTACGGCGTCGACGTCACCATCGTCGAGTTCCTGCCCCGTGCGCTGCCCAACGAGGACGCCGAGGTCTCCAAGGAGATCGAAAAGCAGTACAAGAAGCTCGGTGTGAAGATCCTCACCGGCACCAAGGTCGAGTCCATCAAGGACGATGGCAGCCAGGTCACCGTCGAGGTCAGCAAGGACGGCAAGTCCGACACTCTCAAGGCCGACAAGGTGCTGCAGGCCATCGGCTTCGGCCCCAACGTCGAAGGCTTCGGTCTGGAGAAGGCCGGGGTCACGCTGACCGACCGCAAGGCCATCGGCATCGATGACTACATGCGCACCAACGTGCCGCACATCTACGCCATCGGCGACGTCACCGGCAAGCTGCAGCTGGCGCATGTCGCCGAGGCCATGGGTGTGGTGGCCGCCGAGACCATCGCCGGCGCCGAGACCCTGGCGCTGGGCGACTACCGGATGATGCCGCGCGCCACGTTCTGTCAGCCGCAGGTCGCCAGCTTCGGGCTCACCGAGCAGCAGGCCAAGGACGAGGGTTACGACGTCGTGGTCGCGAAGTTCCCGTTCACGGCCAATGGCAAGGCACACGGCCTGGCCGACCCCACCGGTTTCGTGAAGCTGATCGCCGACAAGAAGTACGGCGAGCTGCTCGGCGGGCACCTGATCGGGCCCGATGTCGCCGAATTGCTGCCCGAGCTGACGCTGGCTCAGAAGTGGGATCTGACCGCCACCGAGCTGGCCCGCAACGTGCACACCCATCCGACCCTGTCGGAGGCCTTGCAAGAGTGCTTCCACGGGCTGACCGGCCACATGATCAACTTCTGATTGTGCGGTTCGGTTCTCTTCTAGCGTCGGCCCTCTTCGTCGCCGCCGGTCTGGTCGCCGCACCTGCGGCGGCCGAACCGGTGACGACGGGTGCCCCTGATCTGAGCGGATACCGCGAGGTGCCGGCCGACGGCTTCGTGGACAGCCTCGTCGCGCAGGGTGAGGTGTACTTCCAGACGCCCGACGGACTGTTGTGCGCGATCCGCCCCGCGCACGGTGCGGCCGGGTGCGACGGGCGCCTGCCGAACACCCGCGCGGGGGTCAACGAGATCGTGCTCGCCGCCGATGTGGCAGACCGTGGCCTGCGTGCGACGGCCAATCCCCAGTTCGTCAAACCGTCCGGGAGCGCGGCACGGGTACTGCCGGTCGGCTCGAAGATCGTCTACCAGGACTTCGTCTGCGCGGTGGGCGAGGGTTCGACGACGTTGTGTACCAAGTCTTCCGGTGATCAGTTGCAGTGGCTGGAGATCTCTTCGACCGGGACCGGTGTGGGGCCCGCGACGGCCGGCCTGCCCGACGGGTTCCCGGACCCGAACGACTTCGTGGTGGGTGACGACAACTACATCGTGGGTGCCGGCGCCAAGAACATCTTCCCGGTGTTCACCGTCGATGCAGGGCTGACGTGCACCATCGCCATGTTCAGCGGCGGAGAGGTGGGCTGCAACGGCAACCTCCCCGGTGCCAGTGGTGCAGAGAACGAGGTCTTCGCGCAGTTCCCTGGCCCCGTCGGCATCCGCAAGACCGACGATCCCAAGTTCGACAAGCCGGCATACCCCGGCACCGTTCGGCAGCTGCCGGTGGGCTACCGCGTCAGCGAGATGGGCGCCACGTGCATGGCCATTGAGGGCGGCGTGGCCTGCTACGGCACTCTCGCGGGGCAGACCCAGGGCTTCGAGGTGTCAGCAGAGGGGGTGACGACGTTCGGCGGTGCACCGCAGGAGGTTTCGTCTGCTGACCCCGACGGCGCGGCTAGTGAGTCAACGGCCCCGAGCACGGTGCCGCCATCCACCACTTCGGTGCCCACCACGTCAGGGCCGACCGCGAGTTCCGTACCGCCAGTCGGCTGAGCCCGCGAACGCATCAGTTCGGTTCTTCGTCTTCGTCTGTGCTGCCGTCCTTTTCGGCGGGTGGACGTTGTCCGCTTCTGCTGGGTGGTGTCGCAGTCCTGGGATGATGTAGGCGTTCGGGGTGGTGGATGTCGTTGACGCGGGGTTGGCCGTGATCCAGGTGTGCCGGTGGTATCCACTCGGTTTCGCCGAGTTGGTTCTTGCGGGTGGTCCACCCGCCTTCGGTGACGAGTTTGTTGTCGCTGGGGCAGGCGAAAGCCAGGTCATCGACGTTGGTGAGTCCGCCGGCGGCCCAGTCCAACACCGCGTGGTGGGCTTGGCAGCCGTAGCCGGGGACGGTGCAGCCGGGTCGGGTGCAGCCGCGGTCACGGTCGTAGAGCACGATCTGTTGTGACGGGCTGGCGATGCGCCTGGTGCGCCCAAGATGCAGGACTTCGCCGTGGTCGCCGTAGATGACCAAATAGTGATGAGCATGTCGGGCCAGCCGCAGAACGTCGCGGACCGGCAGACGGGTACCGCCCGCGGTGACACCAAGCCCAACAGAGGCTTCCAACTCGCGCAGGGTGGTGGAGACGATGACGGTCGCGGGCAGGCCGTGGTGTTTGCCGAGTTGGCCGGAGGCCAGCATGGCACGCCCGACGGCAAGGAAGGCGTCGTGATTGCGTTGGGGTTGTGATCGCCCGTCTCGTTGAGCGGCTTGGGCGGTGACGTCGTCGATGCAGGGCGTTTCATCTGAGGGGTTGCAGGCGCCGGGGGAGGCCCATTTGGCGGTGACGGCTTCCCAGGTGGCTCGGCTTTCGGGGGTCAGGTAACCCCAGAACTTGGATCGGCCGTCAGACTGTTGCTTACCGACATGGAACTCACCTTTGGGTGCCCGCGGTTTGGGCTCCGTTGGTGGGGTGCCGTCCTGGTCGAGTTCGAGGTAGAGGTCGTTGGCAGTGGCCCTGAGTTCATCGGGGCGCTTACTACGGGATTTGTCGACCAGCGTCTGCTCCGCCTCCTCCCGGGCGGCGACGCCGACGTGTCCGGGCAGCGAGGCCATGAACCCGCGGATCACCGCGACATGTCCGGCGCCGATCGCCCCGCCGGCCTGCGCGGCAGCGGTGGTGGCCAGCCAGGGCTGCAAGGGATCTCCGGTCAGCGTGGTGCGGGGTCCGAGGTGTTCGGCGTCGTCGACCAGTGTGGCGGCGTCGCGACGGGTGATACGCAGCAGATCAGCCAGTGCCCGCCCGAGGGTGTCGCCCAACTCTGCCGCGGAAGCCTGCTGCTTCAACGCCACGATCTCGCGATGCTGCAGAGCGGGAAGGCGATTGATCACCCGCTGCGCTCGGGCCAGTACTGCTTTCTGTTGGGCCACCGATCTCTGCCGGGGATCCGTGGCCAGCAACTCGGTGAGCGCTGCATCGATGGCATCGAACAGTGCCCCGGTGGGGTCGCCTCCTGAAGCCATCGATTCCGAATGCATGTTCGAAATCTACGTTCCACCACCGACATCCAGCACATCCCCGGCGACAGCCTGTGGATCAACACCGAACTGTGGATAACCTCAGTCCGGAAAATCGAGCGGCAGCTGCAGGGTGTTCATCGTCGCGGCCAGAGTGTCGTATTGCCCTGCCAGCAGACAGAATTCGATCAGCTGCTTCTGGTTGAGGTAGCCGGACAGGGCAGTCCACGTCTCGGCCGTCACGCGGCGGGACAGTACGAACTCGTCGGTGGCGCGCAACAACACCCGCTGGCGATCAGACAGGCCGGCGGCATCCGGGCCCTCGAACACCTTCGCCTGCAGTGCCGCGTCCACACCGCGGGAGCGGGCGAGCCGGCGGTGCTGCTGCAATTCGTACTCACACTCGCGCAGATGTCCCACCCGTAGGATGACCAGCTCCGCCTCGAAGCGTGACAGGCGGCCCCAGTACAGCAATACCCCGGAGAACGGCAGCCACGCCCAGAACAGCGTGGAATGCCTCGAGAATGCGTTGAACAGATGGAATTCGGGAGCGCGGATCCCACGCGCTCCCAACCGACAGATCACCCAGTTGATGGGGCCGACGTCGCGGAACCCGCTGGAGGCCGGGACTCGGCTCATGACTGCTTCACCAAATAGGGGGAGACGGTACTGCGGTGCTCGTCGAGGTCGAGCGCGCGGCCCAACGCCGGGAAAGCACGCTGCGGGCAGTTGTCGCGTTCGCACACCCGGCAACCGGCGCCGATGGGGGTGGCATTGTTGCCGGACAGATCGAGCCCCTCCGAGTAGACCAGCCGATTCGCATGGCGCAGTTCGCATCCCAGGCCGATGGCGAAGGTCTTCCCGGGCTGCCCGTACCGGGACGCGCGTCGCTCCACGGTGCGGGCCACCCACATGTAGTGACGGCCGTCGGGCATCTGGGCGATCTGGACGCCGATCTTGCCCGGGTTGGCGAAGGTCTCGTACACATTCCACAGAGGACACGTGCCTCCGGAGGACGAGAAATGAAATCCTGTGGCGGACTGACGTTTTGACATGTTTCCTGCTCTGTCCACCCGGACGAACGACAAGGGCACCCCACGCATCGACGGTCGCTGAAGTGTCGACAGCCGATGGGCGATGGTTTCGTAGCTCACCGAGTAGAACGCCGACAACCGCTCGATGTCGTAGCGGAAGCCTTCGGCGACATCGTGGAACTGGCGGTACGGCAGCACCGCGGCCGCGGCGAAGTAGTTGGCCAGCCCGAGCCGGGCCAGCACGCGCGATTCGTCGCTGGTGAAGTTGCCCTCGGTCACCAGATCGTCGATGAGAGAACCGAACTCCAGATACGCCAACTCCACGGCGAGTTTGAAGACCTGTTGTCCGCCGGACAGATGGGCGCTCATCTCGAGGGTCTTGGTCTCCGGGTCGTAGCGGTGCAGGACGGTGTTGCCCAGATCGATGCGCCGGATGATGCGCACTCCGTGTACATGCGCGAGCCGCTGGGCGATGTCGCGGGCCAGGTCGCCGCGGTGCATACGCATGCGGTCGGTGAGATCCTCTGCGGCGGTGTCGAGTTCGTGCAGGTAGTTCTGCCGCTGATAGAAGTAGTCACGTACCTCTTCGTGCGGCATCGAGATCGACCCGGTTCCGCTGCCGTCGGCGTTGCGGTCTTCGGTGACCGCCGCAAGTCGTGCGTTGGTCAGGCGGTAACGCTGGTGCAGGTTCACCATGGCCTTGGCCAGGGCCGGGTGTGAACTCACGATGTCGGCGAGTTCGGACTGGTCCACGTCGACGCCGAGATCCCGGTCCAGGGTGACCTCCCGGAGCTCGGCGATCAGGCGGGTGTCGTCCTGGGAGGCAAAGAAGGTGGCGTCGACGCCGAACACTTCGGTGATCCGCAACAGAACCGCCACCGTCAGCGGGCGGACGTCGTGCTCGATCTGGTTGAGGTAGCTGGGCGAGATCTCCAACATCTGGGCGAGCGCCGCTTGGCTGAAGCCGCGTTCGGTGCGCAGCTGCCGAACCCGCGAACCGACGAAGGTCTTGGCCATTCGCCCAGCTTACCCCGCTTGTTAATGGTCCTCTTCGCAGGATTGGCAACTACTTCGTGATGTGTTGGCCGAGCTCCTGGGTAATCTCAAGGCTGGCCGGGGGGCTCCCAAAGAACTGACGAAGAGGGCGTTGATGACGACACAGGCGGCTTCGGGGCTGGCAAAGACGATGATGCCGGTGCCCGATCCCCATCCGGACGTCTTCGATCGGGAGTGGCCGCTGCGGGTGGGCGACATCGACCGGACCGGCCGGTTGCGGTTCGACGCCGCGTGCAGGCACATCCAGGACATCGGCCAGGACCACCTGCGTGAGCTGGGCTTCGAGGAGACCCATCCCTTGTGGATCGTCCGCCGCACCATGGTGGATCTGATCCGTCCCATCGAGTTCAACGACATGCTGCGGATGCGGCGCTGGTGCTCGGGAACCTCCAACCGCTGGTGTGAGATGCGGGTGCGGATCGATGGTCGCAAAGGTGGGCTGATGGAGTCCGAGGCGTTCTGGATCAACATCAACCGCGAGACCCAGGGCCCGTCGCGCATCTCCGACGACTTCCTGGCCGGTCTGCAGAAGACCACGTCGGTGGATCGGCTGCGCTGGAAGGCCTATCTCAAGGCCGGCAAGCGTGAGGACGCCGACGAGATCCGCGAGTATCCGGTGCGGGTCTCCGACATCGACCTGTTCGACCACATGAACAACTCGGTCTACTGGACCGTCATCGAGGACTACCTGTTCTCGCATCCCGAGCTGCTGGAAGGCCCGCTGCGGGTGGCCATCGAACATGATCTGCCGGTCGCACTCGGCGACAAATTGGAGATCCTGTCGCACGTCCATCCGGCCGGCTCCACCGAGGTGTTCGGCGCCGATCTGGTGGATCGCACTGTAACGACGCTCACATATGTGGTCGCCGGGGAGACCAAAGCGGTTGCGTCCCTGTTCTCGGTTTAACAGTACCGTTGTCCTGTTATTTACCCGCCTGACCTGCGCGATTCTGGTTACCGGTCGGTAACCTCTGAAACGGTTCAGCTCCGAGGGTTCTTAACAGGATTAGCAAAGTCCCGACCGGTCGTGGCGAAAATTGGCAACGAATTGGCTGGACCTGCGCATATGAGTAGTGGCATCGTGGGATACAGCACACCAGTGAAGCTGCTCAGTCGTTAACAAGTCGGCGATCCCGACAACGTTCAGAGCGCTTGACCGTTCACTCTCGCGGCGTTTCAGCCGCACACTTTCACATTCAGAGGAGCCGTCAATGTCGACCGTTGGCACCCCCAAATCGCCCGAGCAGATCCAGCACGACTGGGACACCAACCCCCGCTGGAAGGGCATCACCCGCGACTACAGCCCGTCCGATGTCGTGGCCCTGCAGGGCAGCGTCGTCGAAGAGCACACCCTGGCCCGCCGCGGTGCCGAGGTGCTGTGGGAGCAGCTGCACGACATGGAGTTCGTCAACTCCCTCGGCGCGCTGACCGGCAACATGGCTGTTCAGCAGGTCCGCGCCGGACTGAAGGCCATCTACCTGTCCGGTTGGCAGGTTGCCGGTGACGCCAACCTCTCCGGTCACACCTACCCCGATCAGAGCCTGTACCCGGCCAACTCCGTGCCGCAGGTGGTGCGCCGCATCAACAACGCACTGCTGCGTGCCGACGAGATCGCCAAGGTCGAAGGTGACCGTTCCGTCGAGAACTGGCTGGCCCCGATCGTCGCCGATGGCGAGGCCGGTTTCGGTGGCGCGCTCAACGTCTACGAACTGCAGAAGGCCCTCATCGCCGCCGGTGTTGCCGGCTCGCACTGGGAAGACCAGCTGGCCTCGGAGAAGAAGTGTGGTCACCTCGGTGGCAAGGTGCTGATTCCCACCCAGCAGCACATCCGCACGCTGACCTCGGCGCGCCTGGCCGCCGACGTGGCCGACGTTCCCACCGTCGTCATCGCCCGCACCGACGCCGAGGCCGCCACCTTGATCACCTCGGATGTCGACGAGCGCGATCGGCCGTTCATCACCGGTGAGCGCACCAAGGAAGGCTTCTACCGGGTCCGCAACGGTCTCGAGCCCTGCATCGCCCGGGCCAAGGCCTACGCGCCGTACTCCGACCTCATCTGGATGGAAACCGGTACCCCGGATCTGGAGCTGGCCCGCAAGTTCGCCGAGGGCGTCAAGAGCGAGTTCCCCGACCAGATGCTGGCCTACAACTGCTCGCCGTCGTTCAACTGGAAGAAGCATCTGGACGACGCCACCATCGCCAAGTTCCAGAAGGAATTGGGCGCCATGGGCTTCAAGTTCCAGTTCATCACCCTCGCGGGCTTCCACGCGCTCAACTACTCGATGTTCGATCTGGCCTACGGCTACGCCCGCAACCAGATGAGTGCCTACGTCGAGCTGCAGGAGCGTGAGTTCGCCGCCGAGGAGCGCGGTTACACCGCCACCAAGCACCAGCGTGAGGTGGGCGCCGGCTACTTCGACCGGATCGCCACCACGGTGGATCCCACCTCGTCGACCACCGCGCTGGCGGGTTCGACCGAAGAGGGTCAGTTCCACTGAGCCGCTAAGGCCCCCCGCTGAACAGACACAAACTCGCGTGATTTCCTTGGGAATCACGCGAGTTTGTGTCTGTTCGCGACAGAAAGGTAATCAGTGAGCATCGAACGTGTTGGTGTGGTCGGCGCCGGACAGATGGGCTCGGGCATCGCGGAGGTCTCCGTCAAGGCCGGTGCCGACGTGGTGGTCTACGACACCGACGAACGCTTCACCGCTGCGGGCAAGGACCGGATCACCGGCTCCCTGGACAAGGCCGTCACCAAGGGCAAGCTCAGCGCGCAGGACCGTGATGCGGCGCTGGCCCGGCTGAGTTTCACCACCGACCTCAACGATCTCGCCGACCGCCAGCTGGTGATCGAAGCCGTCATCGAGGACGAGTCCGTCAAGACCGCCATCTTCGCCGAGCTCGATGCCATCGTGACCGATCCGCAGGCGGTGCTGGCGTCCAACACCTCCAGCATCCCGATCATGAAGATCGCAGCGGCCACGACGAACCCAAGCCGGGTTCTCGGGCTGCACTTCTTCAATCCCGTGCCGGTGCTGCCCCTTGTCGAGCTCGTCAGCACTCTGGTCACCGACCAGGGCGCCGTCGCCCGCGTCGAGCAGTTCGCCGGTGAAGTGCTCGGCAAGCAGGTGGTCAAGTGTTCGGACCGCTCGGGCTTCGTGGTGAACTTCCTGCTGGTGCCCTACCTCTTGGCGGCCATCCGGATGGTAGAGGCCAAGGTGGCCACCATCGAGGACGTCGACACCGCTGTGGTGGCCGGGTTGTCACATCCGATGGGCCCACTGCGGCTGTCGGATCTGATCGGGCTGGACACCTTGAAGTTGATCGCCGACAAGATGTTCGACGAATTCAAAGAACCGCTCTATTCGGCACCCTCGCTGCTGCTGCGAATGGTCGAGGCAGGTCAGTTGGGCAAGAAGTCCGGACAGGGCTTCTACCGCTATTGACGACACGGAATGCATTCATTGGCGTTAACCGGTGACACTGGTTAGGGTGACAAATCGTAGGCCCGAAGGGCCCTCGCCGGGACACGGCCGAGGCGCAGGATTGCGTCCATGTCAGGCCCCGAGCACCACGAATCTATGCACAAGGACTGTCGCAGCGTGTCAGTAGTCGAACCGGATCTGTCGCCGTTCTACGAAGAATCTCAGTCGATCTACGACATCTCCAATGAATTCTTCGCGCTGTTTCTCGGGCCCACCATGGGCTACACCTGTGGGTACT
Source organism: Mycobacterium sp. MS1601 (assembly GCF_001984215.1). Lineage (NCBI taxonomy): Bacteria > Bacillati > Actinomycetota > Actinomycetes > Mycobacteriales > Mycobacteriaceae > Mycobacterium > Mycobacterium sp. MS1601. The sequence goes on along the minus strand of NZ_CP019420.1, from coordinate 1,195,550 downwards.
ACGAGCGCGACGACATGGATCTCGATGAGTCGCAGAACGCAAAATTCGACCTGGCGCTGGGCAAGCTGGGCCTCGAACCCGGTATGACGCTGCTCGACATCGGCTGCGGTTGGGGCGGCGCGCTGGAGCGGGCGATCACCAAGTTCGACGTCAACGTCATCGGCATCACCTTGAGCAAGGCGCAGTCGGAGTGGGCCCGCGAGCGGCTGGCCAAGCTCGACACCGAGCGCAGCGTCGAGATCCGGTTGCAGGGCTGGGAAGAGTTCAACGAGCCCGTCGACCGCATCGTGTCGATCGGCGCGTTCGAGGCCTTCAAGGCCGAGCGCTACCCGCTGTTCTTCGAGCGCGCGTACAACATCTTGCCGGCCGACGGCGTGATGCTGCTGCACACCATCCTGGCGCACACACAGCAGTTCTTCCGCGAGAACGGGATCAAGCTGACTCTCAGCGATCTCAAGTTCATGAAGTTCATCGGTGATGAGATCTTCCCCGGCGGACAGCTGCCCGCTGTCGAGGACATCGAGAAGCTGGCCGCCGACTCAGGTTTCAACCTGACCCGCACCCACTTGCTGGGCCCGCACTACGCCCGCACGCTGGACATGTGGGCCGCGAATCTGGAAGCGGCCAAGGATCAGGCCATCGCCATGCAGGGTCAGGAAGTCTATGACCGCTACATGAAGTACCTGACCGGTTGCGCCGACTTCTTCCGTCGTGGTGTCACCAACATCGGTCAGTTCACGCTGGAAAAGGGCTAGCCCCCAGCGCTAGATGGCGGCCAACCGCTTCTTCTCGGCTTCCACGTCGAAATCAGCGGGCGGCCAACTCATGTTCAGTGACTTCAGCGCCTCGATGAGCAGTTCGAGGATGGCCAGTCTGCTGTACCACTTGCGGTCGCACGGCACCACGTGCCAGGGCGCATGTTCGGTGGAGGTCTTGTCCAGGACCGCCTGATAGGCCTCCTGGTAGGCGGGCCACAGGGCGCGTTCGTCGATGTCGGCGGGGTTGTATTTCCAGTACTTGTCGGGCCGTTCGAGCCGCTCGGCGAGGCGCTTCTTCTGCTCGTCCAGCGAGACGAACATCGCCACCTTCACGATGGTGGTGCCTTCGTCGGTGAGCTCCTTCTCGAACGCGTTGATCTCGTCGTAGCGGCCGGCCCAGATGTTCGGTGGCACCAAATTGCGCACGCGCACGATCAGTACGTCCTCGTAGTGCGACCGGTCGAACACCCCGATCTGGCCCGCCGCGGGCACGGCTTTGTGAATCCGCCACAAGTAGTGATGTGACAGCTCCTCGGGGGTGGGCGCACCGAAGCTGGTGTAGCGGATGCCCTGCGGGTTGCCCGCGCCCACCACGTGTTTGACGATGCCGCCTTTGCCTGCGGTGTCCATGCCTTGCAGAACCAGCAGGACCGACCTGGTGTCACCGGAGCGGCTGTTGGCGTAGAGCATTTCCTGCAGTCCGGCAAAACGATCATTGCGCTCGGCCTGCAGCGCGGGGGCGTCGGCCTTGCTGCCCTTGAACCCAGGAGTGGCGCCGGCATCGATCTCGGAGACCTTGTCCCCCGGGCGGAAGGCGAGCACTTTGTGTGGTTCGTGGGTCCACTGGGAGGGCAGGTCGGTCATGGGCGTCCAGCCTATAGATCAGCGCCTGTGGACGGCGGCAACTCCGGTGACGGATGCGGCTGGCTGTTGAAACGTGCCAGCGAGCCACCGCTTTCGACGATCCCGCTCAATGCGCTCCACGAGAGCATGGAAAGGTAGTCGATCAACTCGTCGGAGCTCATCCGCCGATGCGACATCCACGAGTGGGTGGCCAGCTGAACGCCGCCGACGATCATGTAGGCCCACGGCTCGACACCTTTGGTGTCCATGCCCTCTTTCTGCATGCGCCTGCGGAACATCACGGCGAGCATTCCGGCGATGATCCGTTCGCTGTCGGCGATCACTTTGCTTTTGCTGGCAGAGCTGTTTGCGAAGACAAAAGGATAGATTTCTGGTTCTGCGGCCACAGTCTCGACGTACACCCTGATGATCTCGCGGGTCAGGGCGTAGCCATCCAGATGGGTTGACAGCGCGGCGGCCATGTTGGGGATCAGAGTCGTCTGCACGAAGCGCATCATCACCGCGGTGGTGAGGTCGTTCTTGTCGACGAAGTAGCGGTACAACACGGTCTTGGAGACGCCGATTTCCGCAGCTATCTCGTCCATGCTGATGTCGCGACCCTGGCGGCGGATGGCGCCGAGGGTGCCGTCGACGAGTTCGTTTCGACGCTCCACCTTGTGCTGGTGCCAGCGCCGTTTGCGACCGTCGACTTTCGCGGGTCCGGCCTCGGGCTGTTGTGCCACTGTCGTGCTCATCCGTTTCTCTGGTTCGGACCCGATGATAGTGCGCATCGGCCCGGCGAGCCGGATCTGGTCCGCAGACGTCGTCACAGTAACTGGACGGCGTCGAACCGGAATGCCGATCAACCCATGACGGATGATGGAGATGTGGTCGTGAGAAACCCGCTGGAGCGCCCGTCGTTGGCTGAATCGTTCGCCGGCGCCGACTCTGCTGCCGACGCGCAACGCCGGACCGCGTTGCGGCGTATGAAGCTGGTGGCGCTGGGCTTTCTGATTGCGGCCACCGTCATCTTCCTGGTGTGCACCTATGCGCAGTCCCAGGGCGCGGATGCCTGGGTGGGCTACGTGCGTGCCGCCGCCGAAGCGGGGATGGTGGGTGCGCTGGCGGACTGGTTCGCTGTCACCGCGCTGTTCAAGCATCCACTCGGCATCCCGATCCCGCACACCGCGATCATCCGGCGCAAGAAAGATCAGCTGGGGGAGGGGTTGGGTAACTTCGTCCGCGAGAACTTCCTGTCCCCGCAGGTGGTGGAGACCAAGATCCGGGACGCCGAGATCGCGGGTCGTCTGGGAAAGTGGCTGGCCGAGCCTGCCAATGCAACTCGGGTGGCCGCGGAGTCGGCGACGGTGCTGCGTGTCGGTGTGGAGCTGCTGCGCGACGAGGACGTCCAGCAGGTCATCGACAAGATGATCGTGCGTCGAATCGCCGAACCGCAGTGGGGACCGCCAGCGGGCCGGGTGCTCGCGACGATGCTCGCCGAGAACCGGCAGGAGGCTCTGATCCAGCTGCTCTGCGACCGGGCGTTCGAGTGGTCGCTGAATGCGGGCGAGACCATCGAGCGGGTGGTGGTGCGGGATTCGCCGAGCTGGTCGCCGAAATTCGTCGACCAGTTGCTGGGTGACCGGATCCACCGTGAGCTGATGGATTTCACCGACAAGGTGCGCCGGAACCCGAATCATGAACTGCGCCAGTCTGCCAACAGGTTCCTGTTCGAATTCGCCAATGATCTGCAGAACGACCCGGCCACCGTCGCCAAGGCGGAATCGGTCAAAGAGCAGCTGATGGCGCGACACGAGGTTTCCAAGGCGGCCGAGACGGCGTGGCGGACGCTGAAACGTCTTGTGCTGGAAGGGGTCGACGATCCGTCGTCGACGCTGCGCGCCAGGATCGCCGAGTCGGTGGTGCGCCTCGGTGAATCTCTGTGCAGCGACGCCGACTTGCGCGACAAGGTGGACGACTGGATCGTGCGCGGGGTGCAGCACCTGGTGTCGCAGTACGGCGTGGAGATCACCGCCATCATCACCGAGACCATCGAACGCTGGGACGCCGAGGAGGCCAGCAGGCGTATCGAACTCCATGTCGGCCGTGATCTGCAGTTCATCCGGATCAACGGCACCGTGGTGGGCGCACTTGCGGGCCTGGTGATCTACACGGTGGCGCAAATTATATTCTGACCTGCGCTAGCAAGTGCTTGCAAAAGCTAGCACGGGTAGGTACGGTGGAACCTGTCAGTTTCAGACACACCGTTGATACCCGCCCGTGCCGAAGGAAAACCCATGTCGCAGGACGAAAATCTTGCCACCGTGGTAACTCACGCCGCGTCCGACATCGGCAGCTTCATCCGGGCGCAGCGCGAGGCGGCGCAGGTTTCGGTGCGGCAGTTGGCCGAGAAGGCCGGGGTGAGCAACCCTTACCTCAGTCAGATCGAGCGAGGGCTGCGTAAGCCGTCTGCCGAAGTGCTGAACCAGATCGCCAAGGCGCTCCGGGTGTCCGCCGAGGTGCTCTACGTGCAAGCCGGGATCTTGGAACCCGGTGAGCCCAACGCGGTCCGCGACGCCATCGTCACCGACATGGCGATCACCGAGCGTCAAAAACAGGTGCTGCTCGACATCTACGCCTCGTTCCTGCAACAGAACGAGACCACCACTGCACAACTCGAAGCTGCCCGTGAGGAGTCCACCACTGACTGACCCCTCCGCAACCGAGAAGTGCTGCCAAAAAACAACTTTCACCTACATTTCCGAAAGGAGCCACCATGGCTGAGAACCCGACTGTCGAAGATCTGAAGGCCCCGTTGCTCGCCGCCGTCGGCGCCGCCGACCTGGCGCTGGCAACTGTCAACGAGATCGTCGCGGCCCTGCGTGAGCGCGCCGAAGAGGCCCGTGCCGACGCCAGCGCCCGCGCCGAGGAACGCCGCACCGCACTGACGTCCGCCGTCGACGAGACCAAGGACCGCATCAGCAAGCTGCAGGAGGACCTGCCCAAGCAGTTCGGTGAACTGCAGGAGAAGCTGAGCGCCGACGAACTGCGAAAGGTGGCCGAGGGCTACGCCGAGCAGGCGCAGACCACCTACACCAAGCTCATCGAGCGCGGCGAAGCCGCCATCGAGCGTCTGCGTTCGCAGCCGGCGCTGGAAGAGGCCGCGGAGCGTGCCGAGGGGTACGTGGATCAGGCCGTCGAACTGACCCAGGACGCCCTGGGCACCGTCGCCACCCAGACCCGCGCGGTCGGCGAGCGCGCCGCCAAGCTCGTCGGTGTCGAACTGCCCAAGAAGGCCGAAGACGCCGCCGCGCCGGTGAAGAAGGTCGCCGCCAAGGCCCCGGCCAAGAAGGCTCCCGCCAAGAAGGCCCCGGCCAAGAAGGCCACACCGGCCACGGCGGCCAAGAAGGCTCCGGCCAAGAAGGTCACCCAGAAGTAAGCAACTCGACGCACGGTATGAGACCCGCCTACGCTTGGGGCTGTGATGCTTCAAGGTGTGGCGGGTCTCGTCCTGTATGCAGTGCATGTCGGTGTGCTGATCGCAACGCTGTATGCGTTGGTGCACGCCGCTCTGCAACGTCCCGACGCCTACACCGCGGTGGACAAGCTGACCAAGCCGGTGTGGCTGATCATCCTGGGTGTTGCTTTGTTGCTCGCGGTCGTCATGGGTCCCGGTTTCGGCTCGGCCATCGCCGCGTGCGCCGCAGGTGTCTACCTGGTGGATGTCCGCCCCAAACTGCTTGAGATCCAGGGAAAGTCGCGCTAGACCCATGCCACGTTCTCTGGCTGCGTTGGCAGCCACCAGCACTGTGTTCGCCGCCCTGATGCTGGCCCCGCCTGCCCAGGCCACGCCGTACGTCTCCCATGTCGAGTGGGCCAAATGGGGTGATCTCTCCAGTCTGCGGGTGTACCCCACGACGGCTGGCCGCTCCGGTTCGGGGATCGGGCACCGCAGCACGGGCGAAGCCGCCTGGGCCGAGGTGCTGTCGTTGGCGCCCGATGCCGCCATTGCCGGTATGCGCGAGCAGTTCCTGTGCCACTGGGCTTTTGCCGAGCTGCTCGAGCCCGGCAAGGTCAGCTGGAACCTGGAGCCGTGGCGACCCGTTGTCACCGACGCCGAGATGTACGAGGCCAACTGCAACCCCGGCGGTAGCGAAGAGCCGTTCTGATGGCATGGACGCGTGCGCAGGTGGCCGCGCTGGTGGACCACACCCTGCTCAAACCCGAAGCCACCGAAGCCGATGTGGCGGCTGTGGTCAAAGAGGCCGCCGATCTGGGTGTCTACGCGGTGTGTGTGTCACCGTCGCTGGTGCCGGCGGCCGTGGGCACTCTGCCCGTCGCCACCGTCGCCGGCTTCCCGTCCGGTAAACACGCGTCGGCGGTCAAGGCCGCCGAGGCACAGCTCGCCGTCCGCGACGGTGCGGTCGAGGTGGACATGGTGATCGACGTGGGTGCCGCGCTGTCCGGCGACATCGCCGCCGTCGAGGCCGATATCGCAACGGTCAAGGCCGCCATCCCGGACGCGGTGCTCAAGGTGATCGTCGAGTCGGCCGTACTGCTGAGCCTGGCCGACGCCGGCACCCTGGCTGCGGTGTGCCGAGCGGCCGAAGCCGCGGGCGCCGACTTCGTGAAGACCTCCACCGGTTTCCACCCGGCCGGCGGCGCGTCCCTGTCCGCCATCTCGGTGATGGCGGACACCGTGGGTGGTCGCCTCGGCATCAAGGCCAGCGGCGGCATCCGAACTGCCGACGCCGCCGTCGCACTGCTGGACGCCGGCGCCACCCGGTTGGGACTGTCAGCGTCCCGCGACGTGCTCGACGGGCTGGGTTAGAGCCCGGGCTCGGGGATTCAGAGCCCGGCGAAGCAAGGATCCTCGCCGCCGCGCGGCATGGTCGAATCCGACACGGTGAACTGACTGGTCACCCCCGAATCGGTGACCTGCACATCCTGCAGGTTGATGGCCACCGGGTAGTTCTTCGTGAGCTCGCCGGTGAAGACGTCCAGCGCGGGCTGCACGGTCTCCCGCGGGAGCGTGAAGCCCAGCCCCGTGACCTGCAGAACCTCGAGCGACAGCCCACCGTTGACGCTTGTGGGCTTGGCCGTGATGCTGCCCAGCGCGCCCTCCAAGGTGATGGTGCCGTCGTTCTTGTTGGTCTTGACATCGCTGACGATGCCGCCGAACAGCGGGATCAGGCCCTGCACAGTCTGTTTGATGCCGTCAGCGCTCCAGGTCACGTGGCCGATCATCGAGCCGATGCTGCCACCGGAGCTGCCGGAGTCCTCGAGCCTTACGTCTTTGATCTCGATGTTCACCTTCATCCCTTTGGCCTCGCGGATCTGATTGCCCGCGGTCTCGATGGAGATGTTGGTGTAGTGGCCCGTCATGTGCTGCCAGAGGAACGGCGGCATCACGCCGAACGATGCCGTGGCCTGATCCTTGACGATGCAGGCGACGGCCGCGCCCACCACCTCGTCGGCCCGCTTGCGTGCGTACAGTTCGCCGGCGACCACACCGGCTGCGGCCAGCGCGATGACGATGACCAACACCAGCACCAAGGACAGCGGATCCTTGAGCCAACCGAGGATGCCGCGGTCACTGTCGTCGTCCTCGTGGGGCGGGGGCGGCGACTCTCCAGACGCGGCCGGCGGATACCACTGCGGTGTCGCCTGCGTGGGATCGTCCATCGGGCTCTGCGGATTGAACCGCTGCTGCGGGATGTACTGGGTGTTCGGGTCCGGCGGGCCCTGACGGGTTATCCGTTCGGTGGGCGGCGTCGGCTGCTGGTCCTGCGGGGGCCGGCCCCACGGCGACTGGTCACCGGGGCCTTGTGGCGGATTCGTCACTGTCGCGATTCTGCCTTACTCAGCTGTGCGAACTCCGAGCGGTTTCGCAGTACGGCCAGCGTGTTGCGCGCCTTCTCCACCGCCGCGGCGTCGACGTCGCAGGTCAGCAGCTGCGGATCGGCGCCGGCTGCCGCCATGGGTTCACCGTACGGAGAGACGACCAGGCTGCCGCCGACGCCGGTGGGACCGGTGGCGGCGACCTCGTCGCCCGGGTACGCCTGATCCACCGCGGCGACGTATCCGGCGGTGTCCAGCGCGCGGGCCCGGGCCAGCAGGGTCCACTGCTCCAGCTTGCCCGGACCTGCGCCCCACGAGGCGCTGACGGTGATCAGCGCCGCTCCGCGCTGCGCCAGGGTCACGTAGAGCTCGGGGAACCGGATGTCGTAGCAGGTGGTGAGTCCCACGGTCACATCGTCGACCGTGATCGTGACCGGTTCACGCCCCGGTGCGACGGTGCGCGACTCCTCGAACCCGAAGGCGTCGTACAGGTGGATCTTGTCGTAGTGCGCGTCGGCGGTGGGACCTGCCGCGATCAGCGTGTTGGTGACCCGGCCGTCCGGTGCGGGACAGAACATCCCGGCCACGACGGTGACACCGGCCTGCGCCGCGACGGCGCGCACCCCGTCAGCCCAGGGGCCGTCGATCGGCTCGGCCACCGGCCCCAGCGGCACGCCGAACCGGCACATCGTGGCCTCGGGGAACACCACCAGCGCCGCGCCGGCGTCGGCGGCCTGCCGGGTGTGCTGCTCGACGATCTGCAGGTTGGCCGCGGGATCGGTGCCCGAGGTGATCTGGGCCAAGGCGATTCGCATGTTGCCAAGGGTAGGCGTCGGAGTGCTCGCAGCATGCTGTCAGCACTCCGAAACACGGGATTTACACCGGGCGCCGTTGCGCGTAACGCGGTGACGATTACCTGTCAACTGACTCATATTGCTATGAGGCGCGCCTAGGGTTCCGCTGCTGCCGCAGGTCTGGTCCAAGAGGTGCAGGCGGCAGGCAACGGCGCAGGTCGCTCCACGGCGGGACAAAAGCCCGGGAGACTCCATCGCGTACGGGAGGCTCTCACGTGATTCTTCTCGGTGTTGCCATCAGCATCGCTGTCGTCGTCGCCATCGGTTTCTACGTCTCCAAAAAAGTCGAAGGCGACAGCTCCAACTTCCTGGTCGGCGGCCGGATGATGCCGTACTGGCTCGTCGGCGGCGCCCTCATGGGCTCGGCCGTCGATACCAACGCCACGCTCGGCAACACCGACCTGGCCTACGGATTCGGCTTCTGGGCCGGCGCCGCACTGCCGCTGGGCCTGGCCCTCTGCCTGCTGATCACCGGCATCTTCTTCGCCAAGCCGATGAACCGGATGGGCCTGATGTCCTTCCCCGACTACTACCGACTGCGGTTCGGCCGCTCGGTGGAGATCGGTGCCTCGCTGTTGCTGATCGTCGCGTTCTGCATGCTGGTGGCGGGCAACCTGGTGGCGGGCGGGCTGCTGTTCAACTACTTCCTCGGCATGCCCTACTGGTTGGGCGCGGTGCTGATCGCCGCCATCGCCGTCGCCTACACCGGTACCGGCGGGCTGATCGCCGACGCCTACACCGCGATCATCCAGATGGCCCTGATCCTGATCGGCGCCATCGGGCTGCTGGTGTGGATGGCCAACACCCACGGCCTCGGCAGCCCCGAAGGAATGGGTCCGCTGGACTTCGGTCAGCTCTCGGACCCGAACCAGGGTGCGGTGATCAACTGGGCCACCCTGATCGCGCTGGGCATCGGCGACATCGTGGCCATCGACTTCATGCAGCGGGTGTTCGCGGCCAAGTCTCCGGAAGCCGCCCAGAAGGCCTGCTTCTCGGCCGCTGCGGGCACCGCCCTGATCGGCGTGCCGTTCGGTATCGCGATCCTGTCCGCGGCGTCGTTCCTTCCCGCCGAACTCGACGGTCCTGTGCTGTTCGTGCTGCTGGACCAGTACGCCCCCGCGGCACTGACGGTGCTGGTGCTGTGCGGCCTGGTGGGTGCGTCGATGAGCACCGCCAACGGAGCCATCCTGGCCATCTCCAACGTCTGCGTGCGAAACCTCGGCGGCGTGCGCCGCACCCACATCACCGGCAAGGGCGACCCACTGCTGAGGGCCTGCCGCCTCGCCATGGCCCCGATGACGGTGCTGTCCATCTTCATCGCGGTGTATGTGCAGCAGACCGGCATCCTGCTGACTTTGGCGTTCGACCTGATGCTGGCCTGCCTGGTGGTGCCGTTCATCCTGGGCCTGGTGTGGCGGCGCGGCACCATCGTGGCGGCGCTGGCCGCCATGGTGGTCGGACTGGTGGTGCGCATCGTGTTGTTCGCGATGACACCCACGATGTACGGGGTGGAGAACACCATCCTCTACATCCCCAACGATCTGGTGACGGCGGCGTTCGACGGGTGGCCGACGTTCATCGCGTTCGCCGCGTCCATCGCCACCTACGTTGCGGTGTCGCTGGCCACGCCACCGGCAACACTGCGCGGTCTGGACATCACCGTCGCCGACGATGTGGACGACGCGCTGGCCGCGGGCGTTTCGGCCAAAGCGGTGCTCTAGTACGGCCGATCGTCGAATTCAGTTGGGGCACACCGCACTCCACGGCACGGTCAGCACGGCGTCCCGCAGGCGGCGCCGTTGCTGTTCCACCGGAAAGCCGTTGTCGCGCAACGCTGTCAATATGGCCCGCCAGCGCACCCGCGGACCGAACACTCCATGGCCGGCGGCCGCAGCCCACGCCCGGTCGGCGGCCTCCAGTAGAGAATGGATGGGCTGACCCGCAACATTGTGGTGGATCAACACTTTCGGCAACCGCTCGGCCAGATCCGAGGGCCGCTCGATGTGGTGCGGATCGCAGGCCAGGGTCAGGCTCAGCGGGCCGTCGGCGTCCAGCAGCACCCAGCAGCACCGTCGACCCAGCTCGTCGCAGGTGCCGTCGACGATCAGGCCCCCCGGTGCCAGCCCGGCCTGCATCGTCGACCACGCGCCCGCCACCTCGTCGACCGGATACTGGCGCAGCACGTTGAACGCCCGTACCAGCACCGGCTGAAAACCGGCCAATTCAAAACCGCCCAAATGGAATTCGACGTCACCTCCGCACTGCCGGGCCACCCGCACCCGTTCCGGGTCGATCTCCAACCCCACCACACGGACGTCGCGGCGCACCGTCGTCAGCCGCGCCGCCATCTCCAGTGTCGTCACCGGCAGCGCGCCGTAACCGAGATCCACCACCAGCGGATCGCCGGCCGACTCCAAAGCTGAACGCACAAGCGGAGAGTGCACCATCCAGCGGTCGCAGCGGCGCAACCGGTTACGGCCGGTGGTACCGCGGGTGATGGCGCCGAGGGGCTTCATCACCGATGCCGTGATACCCAGTCGGACATGAACGCGCCCTCGGAGTCGAACAGCCCGGTGATGTTCGACATGATCAGCTGTTCGAGGGTGCCGCCCACAAACGGGATGGACACCTTGCACACGCTGGCCAGTCGCAACCGGCTGCCCGAGGCCGTCTCGGTGAGGTGGTAACTGCCGCCGAAATGCCCGAGGCCTGCGGGGATGCTGGCCTTGTAAGTGCCTTCAGCGGAAGCGGTTTCACGGTCGAACGGGTCGAAGTGCTGTTCGCGGGTCACCACCATGTCCACCGGCATGACGGCGCGGGCCACCGACGGCAGCTCGCTGCGCGGCATCACCTGCCGGAACACGATGTCGGTGCCCGATTCGCCGGTGCGGAAGTCGGTCAGCTCGGAGATCTGCCTCTGCCATCGGTAGGCCGACATCAGCGATTCCCAGAACTCGCGATCGGTGAACTCGGTGTAGATCCTGAACGCCGTGGCCTCGAACTCCACGAGGTGTTCCATGCGGCGGGTCATCCGCGGGCGAGCCACGCTGTGGTGAAACGCTGCTCCTCGATCAACAGGTTTGTCAGCTGAGCGCCGATGAACGACTCCAGTTTGCCGCCCACCAACGGGATCTTCACTTCGACGGACGCGCGCAGGTCCATTCGTGCTCCGCTGCCATTGCCCGACAGTGAACTGGTGCCGCGCAGGGTGGCCGGCGCCCCCACGATGGCGCACTCGACGGTCCCGGCGGCCGTGCCGTCCACCACCGGCTGCCAGGTCTCGCGTCGTTGGATGCGCATGTCGCCGCTGTGGAACTGGGCGGCCACCGCGGGCAGGAACTCCCGCGGCAGCACCAGGGTGGTGGCGACGGTGACGGTGCCGTTGCTGGTCGACAAGGAATCCAGCAACGACTCACCCACTCCCACTTCGTCGAGACGGGCCTGCCAGTACTGCTGGTCGCCGAAGGCCTGGCGCACCTGCTCGACTGTTCCCTCGTACTCGACGGACATGTCGAATGAACGCGGCATAGCCCGTGAGGCTACCGTTACCGCCCGTGACCGGTTCGCTCTTCGGTGGCGCGGCGGTGGCGCACGACGTGCCGCTGGCGCCTTTGACCACCCTGCGGGTGGGGCCGGTGGCGCGCCGGGTGATCACGTGCACCACCACCGACCAGGTCGTCGAAACCCTGGCCGCGCTGCGCGACGAATCTCACCTGGTGCTGGCCGGCGGCTCCAACGTCCTGATCGACGACGACATCTGCGATCTGACGGTGGTACACCTGGCCAGTCCGCGGATCTCCCTCGACGGTCCCATCATCCGGGCCGAGGCCGGAGCCGTGTGGGACGACGTGGTGGTGACTGCCATCGCCGCAGGCCTGGGCGGGCTGGAATGCCTGTCCGGGATCCCCGGCTCGGCGGGCGCCACGCCGGTGCAGAACGTGGGCGCCTACGGCGCCGAGGTCGCCGACACCTTGACCCGCGTCCGGTTGCTCGACGGCGACGTGGCGCGCTGGGCCGACGCCGCCGAACTCGGCTTCGGCTACCGGACCAGCATCCTGAAGCGGCCGGGCCCGGTGCCGGTGGTGCTGGAGGTGGAGTTCACCCTCGACCCCTCGGGGCGCAGCGCGCCGCTGCGCTACGGCGAACTGAGCAGGGAACTGGCGGTCGACGCCGGTAATCGGGCCGAGCCGGCGCGGGTCCGGGAGGCGGTGTTGAGGCTGCGCCGCGGCAAGGGCATGGTGCTCGACGAGCATGACCACGACACCTGGAGTGCCGGGTCGTTTTTCACCAATCCGGTGGTGAGTGTCGAGGAGTTCAACCTGCTGCGTGATTCGGTGCAGGGTCAGGTGCCGCACTACCCGGCCGGCGAGTGCGTGAAGCTGGCTGCGGGCTGGTTGGTGGAACAGGCAGGCTTCGGCAAGGGCTACCCGGGCAAGGATGCGCCGGCGGCGCTGTCCACCAAGCATGCGCTGGCGCTGACCAACCGCGGTCACGCCCGCAGCGCCGATGTCGTCGCGCTGGGCCGTCGGGTCCGCGACGGGGTGTGGGAGCGTTTCGGAATCCGCCTGGAACCAGAACCTGTTCTGGTTGGCTGTGTGATCTGACCTGCTGGATTTCACTGGTGTCGGCCTTGGTCCGTAACCTTGGACCACGTGTACATGAATCGTCGTCGCGCTCTCGGGGCGCTCGTTCTCGGCGTCGCCGCACCCGGTGCGCTGGCGGCGTGTGCGGAAGCGGCGAACAAGGTCGAGGAAGCGGTGCAGGGCCCGCCACCGGAGCCCACGCTGTCCTTTACCCCCTCGGTGGCCACCGCTGACGTCGCGCCCACCGAACCGGTCAGTGTCGCGGTCAAGGACGGCTGGTTCCAGAAGGTCGCGCTCACCAATCCGGACGGCAAGGTTGTTGCGGGCAATCTCAACCGCGACCGCACCGAGTTCACCACGGCCGAACCGCTGGGCTACGGCGTCCAGTACACCTGGAGCGGGTCGGCGGTGGGGCAGGACGGCAAGTCGGTGCCCGTCGCGGGCAGTTTCACCACGGTGGCACCGGCGGTCACCGTCAACGGTCAGTTCCAGCTCGCCGACGGCCAGACCGTCGGTGTCGCGGCGCCGATCATCCTGCAGTTCGACGCGGCCATCGCCGAAGAGGACCGCGCGGAGGTGGAGAAGGCACTCAAGGTCACCACCACGCCCGTGGTCGAGGGCAGTTGGGGCTGGCTGCCCGACGAGGTGGGCGGATCACGGGTGCACTGGCGCACCAAGGAGTACTACCCGGCGGGCACCGTCGTGCATGTCGACGCCAACCTCTACGGTGTGCCGTTCGGCCAGAATGCTTACGGCGCAGCCGATTCGACGCTGGACTTCACAGTCGGCAGGTTCCAACTGGTCAAGGCCGAGGCGTCGAGCCACCGCATCCAGGTGCTCACCGACGCCGGAGTCATCATGGACTTCCCGTGTAGCTACGGCGAAGGCGACCTGGACCGCAACGTCACCCGCAGCGGCATCCACGTCGTCACGGAGAAGTACGAGGACTTCTACATGACCAACCCTGCGGCCGGTTACGCCAACGTGCGGGAACGTTTCGCGGTGCGCATCTCCAACAACGGTGAGTTCATCCACGCCAACCCGGCCAGCTCCGGCGCGCAGGGCAACTCCAACGTCACCAACGGCTGCATCAACCTCTCGATCACCGACGCCGAGCAATACTTCAACACCGCGATGTACGGCGATCCGGTGGAGGTCACCGGCACCCGCATCGACCTGTCCTACGCCGACGGCGACATCTGGGACTGGGCGGTGCCGTGGGAAGAGTGGACGTCGATGTCGGCGATCAACTCCCACACCTCGGAGCTCAACCTGCCGAGCACCGCACCCGCCACACCCACCGACGCGCCGGTGCCCACGGCTGCGCCGGGCGGCTAGATGTCGTGACCTGAGGCGTTGTTGTCAGACGGCGAGCCGGCTGATGGGTGGTTTTCCCCCGCACCGTACCGCTGCGTTGCAGGTATTTCGCGTCGGAGACCGAGTCAGACCCTGCGGTTGAACCGGCCGTGGGGCGCCTGGTCGCGGGGCCGGATGACGATGGTGTCCAGATCCACATGCGGCGGCCGGGAGGCGACGAAGCCGATGACCTCGGCGACGTCCTGGGCCACCAGCGGCGTGATGCCCGCGTACACCTTGTCGGCCTTCGCCTGATCTCCGCCGAAGCGCACCAGTGAGAACTCGGTCTCCACCGCACCCGGTGCGAGTTCTGTCAGGCGCACCGGCTTGCCCAGCAGCTCGCCGCGCAGCGTGCGGTGCAGTGCACCCTGGGCGTGCTTGGCGCCGGTGTATCCGGCGCCGCCGTCATAGGTTTCGAACGCCGCAATGGAGGTGACGGTCACGATCAGGCCGTCGCCCGAATCGATCAGCTTGGGCAGCAGCGCACGGGTGACCCTCAGCGTGCCGAGCACGTTCGTCTCCCACATCCAGCGCCAGTGGTCGTAGTCCGCGTCGGCCACCGGGGCAAGGCCTTTCGCGCCGCCTGCGTTGTTGATCAGCACCGACACCGGACCGGCAATCGCGTCGGCCAGGGCCGCCACCGCCGCGTCATCTGTGACGTCGGCCACAATCGCGGTGCCGTTGATCTCAGCGGCCAAAGCCTCGATCCGATCCGCCCGGCGAGCCACTGCTACAACGTGAAATCCCTGTGCGGCAAGAACTTTCGCGGTGGCTTCACCGATGCCGGAACTGGCGCCGGTCACCACGGCGATGCGGCGGTCGGCCTGGGGGGAGGCGGCAGTTGGGCTTGTCATGGGCCCAACTCTAGTGACCGTGCTACTTTGTCCTACGTGTTGAGGGGTGTCCAGAGCGCGCTTACCGGGATGTGTTGTTGTCCCGGTCTTTGCCGCGCCTGACGACCCCAGGGAGTTTCCCGAGTCGCACGACGTGGCCCGCAGCCCATCGTTCCGACTTCCTCGAGGACCCCTCCCATGACTGCAGCACTCACCCGCAAGACCACCGGTTCCGGCCGCCCGACGCGGGTTGCCGCGCACCCGCTGCGGACCCGCCACGCCATCGTCGCGCCGGCACTGCGGATCGGCGACGCCGCCTCGGCCGCGGTCTTCAATGCCGCCCGGCTGCGTGGCCCGATCGCCCGCGACGTCATCGCCCAGGTCACCTCACTGTCCATCGCCACGGTGAACCGCCAGGTCACGGCGCTCCTGGACGCCGGTCTGCTGCGTGAGCGCGCGGACCTGGCGGTGTCCGGTGCGATCGGCAGGCCGCGGGTTCCTGTCGAGGTCAACCACGAGCCCTATCTGACCCTCGGTGTGCACATCGGCGCCAAGACCACCAGCATCGTGGCCGCCGACCTGTTCGGCCGCACGCTCGACGTGGTGGAAACCCCCACCCCGCGCGGGCCGCAGGCCCAGGCTCTCGCGGCGCTGGCAGGCAGTGCGCGGCGTTACCTGTCCCGCTGGCACCGTCGTCGTCCGCTGTGGGTCGGGGTGGCCATTGGCGGCACCGTCGACGGCAACACCGGCCACGTCGACCACCAGCGGCTCGGTTGGGCGCAGGCCCCGGTGGGGCCGGTGCTGGCCGAGGCGCTGGGACTGCCGGTCTCGGTGGCCGCGCACGTGGACGCCATGGCCGGTGCCGAGCTGCTGCTGGGCATGCGCCGTTTCCCCAACCCACAGGCCACCAGCCTCTACGTCTACGCCCGCGAGACCGTGGGCTACGCGCTGGTGATCGGCGGGCGGGTACACAGCCCCACCACCGGTCCCGGCACCATCGCGAACCTGCCCGCACACTCCGAATTGCTCGGTGGCTCAGGCCAACTCGAGTCCACGGTCAGCGACGAAGCAGTGCTGACCGCCGCGCGCGGACTCGGGGTGGTCGGCGACAACGCGTCGATCTCCTCGGTGATACGCGCCGCCCGCGACGGCAGTGCGCCCGGCCAGCAGCTGCTTCGCGAGCGGGCCCGGGTGCTCGGCGAAGCGGTCGCCCTGCTGCGTGATCTGCTGAACCCCGACGACCTGGTGGTCGGAGGTCAGGCGTTCACCGAGTACCCCGAAGCCATGGCCGATGTGGAAGCGGCCTTCGCCGCGCGCAGTGTGCTGCCCTCGCGCGACATCCGGGTCAGTGCGTTCGGCAACCGTGTGCAAGAGGCCGGTGCCGGCATCGTCTCCCTCGGTGGCCTCTACACCGACCCGCTGGCGGCGATGCGGCGGGCTGCGACCAGTGCCCGGGTGCTGGCCACACCGGAGGCCGCGATACCGCACCCCGCGTGATCCGGGTGCCGGCCCCGGGGTGTCATGATTGACGGTGTGCGCGTCGCCGTGTTGTCGGTCCACACCTCGCCGCTGGCCCAACCGGGTACCGGCGACGCCGGGGGGATGAACGTCTACGTCATGCAGAGTGCGCTGCACCTGGCCAGACGTGGCGTCGATGTCGAGATCTTCACCAGGGCCACCTCGTCGTCGGACGAACCGGTGGTGCAGGTGGCCCCCGGGGTGCTGGTTCGCCACGTGGTGGCGGGTCCGTTCGAAGGTCTGGACAAGAACGACCTGCCGACCCAGTTGTGCGCCTTCACCGCCGGGGTGTTGCGCGCCGAGGCCACCCACGAGGCCGGTTACTACGACATCGTGCACAGTCACTACTGGCTCTCCGGTCAGGTCGGCTGGCTGGCCCGCGACCGCTGGGCGGTGCCCCTGGTACACACCGCCCACACCTTGGCGGCGGTGAAGAACGCGGCCCTGGCGCAGGGCGACCGCCCGGAACCGCCGCTGCGTTCGGTGGGGGAGCAACAGGTGGTCGATGAGGCCGACCGGCTGATCGCCAACACCGAAGACGAAGCGCGTCAACTGGTTTCGCTGCACCAGGCCGATCCGGCCAGGATCGACATCGTGCACCCCGGTGTCGACCTGACGACGTTTCGCCCGGGATCCAAGGCGACGGCGCGGGCTGAGCTCGGCCTCGATCCGGTGGCCCCCACGGTCGCGTTCGTCGGCCGGATCCAACCGTTGAAAGCGCCGGACGTGCTGCTGCGCGCCATCGCCCTGCAACCCGGGGTGCGCGCAGTGGTGGCCGGTGGACCCTCCGGCAGCGGGCTGGCCGCCCCGAACGGGCTGGTTGCACTGGCCGCTGAACTGGGTATCTCCGACCGCGTGACGTTCCTGCCGCCGCAGTCCCGCGACCAACTGGTCCAGGTGTATCGCGCCGCGGACCTGGTGGCGGTGCCCAGTTACTCGGAATCCTTCGGGTTGGTGGCCATCGAGGCGCAGGCCTGCGGCACCCCGGTGGTGGCCGCCGCTGTCGGCGGACTACCCGTGGCCGTCCGCGACGGTGCCACCGGCGCCCTGGTGGACGGACACGACCCGCAGCGCTGGGCCGACACCATCGGCACGCTGCTGGCCGGTGACCTCGACGCGTTGGGCCGTGCCGCCGTCACGCACGCCCAGGAGTTCAGCTGGGACCACACCGTCGACGACCTGTTGGCCGCCTACCACCGGGCCATCACCGACTACAGCCGTACGCATCGTCGCCCGTCGGCCCGTGACCTCGCCACTAGGCGAGGTGCGCGGCGCTGGTCGCGCAGGCGGGGCGTCCGCGCATGAACCAGTCGGTGACGGCACTCATCGAGGCGGCGCTGCAGGAACGCGAGCTGGTCTACACCCGGCACGAGGGCGCGCACGGCGGCCTGCCCGGCCTCGTCGTGGAACTGCCCGGCGACCGCAAGCTCAAGACCAACACGATCCTGAGCATCGGCGAGCACTCGGTGCGGGTGGAGGCCTTCGTGTGCCGCAAACCCGACGAGAACTTCGAAGGCGTGTACCGGTACCTGCTCAAACGCAACCGCCGGTTCTACGGTGTCGCCTACACGCTGGACAACGTGGGCGACATCTACCTCGTGGGCCGGATGGCGCTGGAATCGGTCACCGCCGACGAGATCGACAGGGTGCTGGGTCAGGTGCTCGAAGCCGTCGACCAGGATTTCAACACCTTGCTGGAATTGGGTTTTCGTTCGTCCATCCAGAAGGAGTGGGCGTGGCGGGT
Organism: Mycobacterium sp. MS1601; assembly: GCF_001984215.1. Classification (NCBI taxonomy): domain Bacteria; kingdom Bacillati; phylum Actinomycetota; class Actinomycetes; order Mycobacteriales; family Mycobacteriaceae; genus Mycobacterium; species Mycobacterium sp. MS1601. Next base: position 1,177,220 of record NZ_CP019420.1, on the reverse strand, counting down.
GTCGCGCGGAGAGTCGCTGAAGAACCTGGCGGCATTCGAACACCTCATCGAAGACGAGAAGAACCCCTGATCGTGAGAGGAGCCGCGGGCAGTCGCGTGAGAGACTGACCACATGGCTGAATCGACACTGGTGCTGCTCCGTCACGGCGAGAGCGAGTGGAATGCGCTCAACTTGTTCACCGGCTGGGTGGACGTCGATCTGACCGACAAGGGTCGTCGAGAAGCGGTCCGTTGCGGCGAACTGCTGCTCGCCGAAGGCGTGCTGCCCGACGTGCTGTACACCTCCCTGCTGCGCCGCGCCATCACCACCGCCAACCTGGCGCTCGATGCCGCCGACCGGCATTGGATCCCGGTGCACCGCGACTGGCGGCTCAACGAGCGGCATTACGGTGCGCTGCAGGGTCTGAACAAAGCCGAGACCAAAGAGAAGTACGGCGAAGAGCAGTTCATGTCGTGGCGCCGCAGCTATGACACCCCGCCGCCGCCCATCGAGAAGGGCAGCGAGTTCAGCCAGGACGCCGATCCGCGCTACGTGGACATCGGCGGCGGCCCGCTGACCGAATGTCTTGCCGACGTGGTGGCGCGCTTCGTGCCGTACTTCGAGGAAACCATCGTCCCCGACCTGAAGTCAGGCAAGACGGTGCTGATCGCCGCGCACGGCAACTCGCTGCGTGCGTTGGTCAAGTACCTCGACGGTATCTCCGACGAGGACATCGTGGGGCTCAACATCCCCACCGGCATCCCGCTGCGCTACGACCTCGACGAGAATCTCAAGCCGATCATCGCCGGCGGCACCTATCTGGACCCCGAAGCCGCCGCTGCGGGCGCAGCCGCGGTAGCCAGCCAGGGCGCCAAGTAGCGCTGCGGGCAAGCACCGGGCAAACACCGGTTGAACGCAGGTGAACACGAGTGAAACACCTGGTCGTGACTGTGTGACTTGTCCCGAATTGGCCTCACGCTGCTGGGATGGCGTTCACTCGATGCGTACGATTTTCGCGTGAGTGTGCTGTCGGCGTTCATCGTCGCCGGGGTCTGCGCCCTGGTAGCGCTGTCGGCAGGTATCGCCATCGGAGCCGTTGTGGTGCCCCGTTTCACTGAGCGTCGCAAACGGGCTGCCGCACTGGCCAGCGGCATCACCGTCTCGGAGATGCTGCAGCGGCTCGTCACGCTCGCGCCGGTCGGGATCGTGGTGGTGGACATCCACCGCGACGTCGTGTTCATGAACGAACAGGCCGCCGCTCTGGGCGTGGTCCGTGACCGGCTGCTCGACGACCGCGCCTGGGTGGCCGCCCAGCGCACCCTGGCCACCGGTGAACCCAGCGTCATCGACCTGTCGCCGCGCAAACCGGGCCCGTCGGGACGCTCCGGGTTGTCGGTGCGAGGCCAGGTGCGGCTGCTGGCCGAGGAGGACACCCGGTTTGCGGTGCTCTACGTCGACGACCAATCCGAGCACGCCCGGATGGAGGCGACGCGACGTGATTTTGTCGCCAACGTCAGCCACGAACTCAAGACCCCGGTGGGTGCCATGGGGGTACTCGCCGAAGCGCTGCTGTCCTCGCCGGAAGACCCCGAGCTGGTCCGCCGGTTCGGTGGCAAGGTGCTTGCGGAGTCCAATCGGCTGGCCAACATGGTGGGTGAGCTGATCGAGCTGTCCCGGCTCCAAGGTGGCGAGCGGCTACCTGATCTGGAGCCGGTCGATGTGGACATTGTTGTCTCCGAGGCGCTTTCGCGGTACAAAGTGGCAGCCGACAATGCCGACATCGACATCACCACCGACGCTCCGACCGGTCTGCGGGTGCTGGGTAACCAGCCGCTGCTGGTGACGGCCTTGGCCAACCTGATCTCCAATGCCATCGCCTACTCGCCGCACGGTTCCACGGTGTCGGTGAGCCGTCGCCGGCGTGGAGACAACATCGAGATCGCGGTGACAGACCGCGGTTTCGGCATCGCACGCGCCGATCAGGAGCGGGTGTTCGAAAGATTCTTCCGCGTCGACAAGGCGCGGTCGCGGGAGACCGGTGGCACCGGATTGGGGTTGGCGATCGTCAAGCACGTCGCTGCCAACCACAACGGGTCCATCCGCCTGTGGAGCCAACCGGGCACCGGATCGACGTTCACGCTGTCGATCCCGGTGTTCACCGGACAGATAGATCTCGACACCGACGGAGAGGAATGAGGACGTCGATGACCAATGTCCTGATCGTGGAGGATGAAGAGTCGCTGGCCGACCCGCTGGCCTTCCTGTTGCGCAAGGAGGGGTTCGAGGCGACGGTGGTGGGCGACGGCCCGTCGGCGCTGGCTGAATTCGACCGCACCGGAGCCGATATCGTGCTGCTGGATCTGATGCTGCCGGGGATGTCGGGCACCGATGTCTGCAAGCAGCTGCGGGCTCGCTCCAGTGTGCCGGTGATCATGGTGACCGCGCGGGACAGTGAGATCGACAAGGTGGTGGGCCTCGAGCTCGGCGCCGACGATTACGTCACCAAGCCGTACTCGGCCCGTGAGTTGATAGCCCGGATTCGCGCGGTGTTGCGTCGCGGCGGCGACACCGACGACCTCGGTCTCGCTGACGGCGTGCTCGAGGCGGGGCCGGTGCGCATGGACGTCGAACGGCACGTCGTCAGCGTCAACGGAACCCAGATCACCTTGCCGCTCAAGGAGTTCGACCTCTTGGAGTACCTGATGCGCAACAGCGGGCGGGTGCTCACCCGTGGGCAGTTGATCGACCGGGTGTGGGGTGCGGACTACGTCGGCGACACCAAGACCCTCGATGTGCATGTCAAACGGCTGCGCAGCAAGATCGAGGCCGACCCGGCCAACCCGGTGCACCTGGTGACGGTACGGGGATTGGGTTACAAGCTGGAAGGCTAGCGGGCCGGGCTTGGAAGGCTCAGCTTTCTGCAGAAGGGCTGTGAGTCACGAGGATTCACCGCCCTGGCGCAGAAAATCAGGTGTGTGACTCGGCGGCTCTGGTCGCGGGATGCACCGCGATCAGCCCCAAGCCGCTGCGGCGCTTGCACATCGCGGCCAGCTCGGCGTAAGCCTTCTCGCCCAGCAGCTCGGTGAGCTCAGCGGCGTAGGACAGGTACACCTGCTTCTTGCCGACGTGCGCGGCGGGATCGCCGGTGCAGTACCAATGCAGGTCCTCACCGCCGGAACCCCAACCGCGACGGTCGTATTCGGTGATCGTGGTCTTGAGGATGTCCACTCCGTCGGGCCGGGTCACCCAGTCCTGGGTGCGCCGGATCGGCAGCTGCCAGCACACCTCCGGCTTCATGGTCAGCGGTTCGACGCCGAGCTTGAGCGCCTTGCTGTGCAACGCGCATCCGATGCCGGCCTTGAAACCGGGGCGATTGAGGAAGATGCAGGCGCCCTTGTACTTCCGGGTCCGCAGGTTGGGCTTGTCGTCGTAGGAGTCCATCTCGAGGTAGCCCTTGCGGCCCAGGCCTTTGTCGCGGAACTGCCAGTCGTCGGCGGTGAGCGTCTTGACCGCGTCGTCGAGCATCGCCCGGTCGTCGTCGTCGGACAGGAACGCACCGTGCGAGCAGCAGCCGTCGTCGGGGCGGCCCGCCACCGTGCCCTGGCAGGCGGGGGTTCCGAAAACACAGGTCCAGCGTGACAACAACCACGTCATGTCCGCGACGATCACGTGTTCGGCGTTGTCGGGGTCTGAGAATTCCACCCACTCCCGGGGGAAGTCCAGATCCACTTCACCGGGATGGTCGGGGTGCCATGCTGTCACGAAACCAACGGTAGACGAATTGCAGCGGTGCGTCCGTGCATGACATCCCTGGGTATAGGTTTGGGTACGTGCGATTGGGCGTGCTCGACGTGGGTAGCAATACCGTTCATCTGTTGGTGGTCGATGCCAGGCGTGGTGGTCACCCGACGCCGATGAGCTCGACCAAGGCTGCGCTGCGCCTGGCCGAGGCCATCGACAACTCGGGCAAGATCACCCGTAAGGGTGCCGACAAACTGGTCACCACCATCGACGAGTTCTCCCGAATTGCGGCCAGCTCGGGCTGTGTGGAGCTGATGGCGTTCGCGACGTCGGCGGTGCGCGATGCCACCAATTCCGAGGACCTGATCGCCCGCGTGCGGGCCGAGACCGGGGTGGCGCTGCAGGTGCTGTCCGGGGTGGACGAGTCGCGCCTGACATTCCTGGCGGTGCGGCGCTGGTACGGCTGGAGCGCCGGACGCATCATCAACATCGACATCGGCGGCGGCTCGCTGGAGCTGTCCAACGGTGTCGACGAGGAACCTGACGCGGCGCTGTCACTGCCGATGGGCGCGGGGCGGCTGACCCGGGAGTGGCTGCCCGACGATCCGCCGAGCCGTCGCACCATCGGGGCGCTGCGCGACTGGCTCGACAACGAGCTGTCCGACGCCAGTGCCACCCTGCTGAAAGCGGGCAGCCAGGACCTGGCGGTCGCGACGTCCAAGACCTTCCGGTCGTTGGCGCGGCTCACCGGTGCGGCTCCCTCGGGGGCGGGACCCAGGGTGAAGCGGACGTTGACAGCCAACAGTCTCAGACAGCTCATAGCGTTCATCTCTAGGATGACGGCGGCTGACCGTGCGGAATTGGAAGGAGTGAGCACCGAGCGCGCCCCGCAGATCGTGGCAGGTGCCTTGGTGGCCGAGGCGACCATGCGAGCGCTGTCGATCGAATCTGTGGACATCTGTCCGTGGGCGCTGCGCGAGGGACTCATTCTGCGCAAACTGGACAGCGAAGCAGACGGAACGGCTCTGGTGGAAACTCCGGTGCGGGAAACGGGAAGCCCCACAGTGGACCGGCGTGACGGCCGGTCGAGAGGCAACAAACGATGACAGGACCACAGGACAGCGAAACCAGCACTCGGCCCATCTCGGTGGCCGAGCTGCTGGCCAAGAACGGAACCATCGGCGCCGCGCCACCGGGAGGTCGGCGCAGGCGTCGTCGTGGCAACAGCGACGCCGTCACGGTCGCCGAGCTCACCGGCGAGATCCCGATCATCCGCACCGGAGAGCTCCCCGTCGTCCGAGACGAACCCGAACCGACCCAGGAAGCCGAAGCAGAACCCGAGGCCGTCGAACCCGAGCAGCCCACTCCGGCCACCAACGGCTCCTCCGCCGAGACCGAGGAGCCGCGGTCGCGTCCCGAGCTCGCCGACATCCCCGTGGCCCGACGCGGCCCCGCCGCCAAACCCGAGCGCAGCCGCTTCCCGATGGCCGCTCGCCGCGGTGCCGCCGAGACCATGAGCCCCGACCCGATCGTCGAGGAGGCCGCGCAAGCCGACCTCGACCTGGACACCGAGGTCGAGGAGCAGCCCGACCAGCTCGGTATCGGGTCCACCCCGTCCGAGGCTTCCTCCCTGCAGACCTATCTCAAGGCGACCAGCGGGCCGCTGTTCGGCGGGCAGACCGTCGCCGACGACATGGCCCGCCAATCCAGCAGTGGCGCCGACCTCGATGTGGTTGGTGACGACCTCGAGGTGGAGGAAGCGCTCGAGGAGCCCGCCGAGAAAGGCGCGGCGAAGAAACGCAGCGCCGCTGCGTCCACCGACCAGCTCTCGCGTGGTCAGCTGGTGGTGCGCGGTCTGCTGATCGCGGCGCAGTCCATCGTGGCGGTGGCCTTCGGCGCGGGACTGTTCATTGCCTTCGACCAACTGTGGAAGTGGAACAGCATTGTCGCGCTGATCCTTGGTGTCCTGGTGATCCTCGGTCTGGTGGTGGGCGTCCGGGTGGTCCGCAAGACCGAGGACATCGGCAGCACGCTCACTGCGGTGGCGGTGGGTGCCCTGGTGACATTCGGGCCACTGGCTCTGCTGCAGGCGAGCTGAGTTCGCCCAGGCCTCATTCCGGTGCGCCCAGCCATCAAGGTCGGCCTGTCCACGGCCTCTGTGTATCCATTGCGCACCGAGGCCGCCTTCGAGTACGCCGCACGCCTGGGTTATGACGGCGTGGAGTTGATGGTCTGGGCCGAGACGGTCAGCCAGGACATCGCCGCCATCGAGACCTTGTCGGCGCGGTACTCGATGCCGGTGCTGTCGGTGCATGCGCCGTGCCTGCTGATCTCGCAGCGCGTCTGGGGCGCCAACCCGATCACCAAACTCGAACGCAGCGTGCGCGCCGCTGAACAGCTGGGTGCCCAGACGGTGGTGGTGCACCCGCCGTTCCGCTGGCAGCGTCGCTACGCAGAAGGCTTCAGCGAGCAGGTCGCCGAACTGGAGTCCGGCAGCGAGGTGTTGGTGGCGGTGGAGAACATGTTCCCGTTCCGCACCGACCGGTTCTTCGGCACCGGGCAGTCGTCCATCCAGCGGATGCGCAAACGCGGCGGCGGGCCAGGGGTCGGCATCTCGGCGTTCGCGCCGTCCTATGACCCGCTGGACGGCAACCACGCGCATTACACGCTGGACCTGTCGCACACCGCCACGGCGGGCACCGACGCCCTCGAGATGGCGCATCGGATGGGGGAGGGGCTGGTGCACCTGCACCTGTGCGACGGCAACGGCGCCTCCACCGACGAGCACCTGGTGCCGGGCCGTGGGACGCAGCCCACTGTGGAGATCTGCCAGATGCTGGCGGCGGGTGATTTCGCCGGGCATGTGATTCTGGAGGTCACGACGTCGGGGGCGAAGTCGGTCTCGGAGCGGGAAACACTGCTGGCCGAGTCGCTGAACTTCGCCCGGACGCACCTGTTGCGCTGAGTGGAGGATCCGCATGTCCGCAGAAACCCGGTTCTCGCATGCCATGGCCTTGCAGCCGGGCCCCGTCGACGGTGACCGGGTGCAGTTCACCGGGCACCTCAACGAGCACTGGACCATCGGGCCGAAGATCCACGGCGGCGTGATGTTGGCGCTGTGCGCCAAGGCGGCCCGGTCCGCGGTCGTCGACGGTCTGGAACCGGTGGTGGTGTCGGCGAACTACCTGCACGCTCCCGATCCCGGGCCGGTCGACCTGGAGGCCAGCGTCCGCAAACGTGGTCGGCAGGTCAGCCTGGTCGACGTCGACCTCGTTCAGGGCGGCCGGGTGGCGGTGCGGGCGGCTGTGACTCTCGGCGTGTCCGAACGAGACTCAGCGGCGCTGCTGGACACCAGCCCGGTGGCCGCGCTGATGAGCCCGGAGCCGCCCGTCGACGTCGCGCCCATCGGTCCGGGACATCCGCTGGCCGGGGTCAACCATCTGGTGGCCGGGTGCGATATCCGTCCTGATCTGTCGGAGCTGCGCCCGGGTACGGAGGTCCCGCGTACCCGGATCTGGGTGCGGCCCCGTGACGAGGCTCCCGACGTGTTGTTCGCGTTGTTGTGCGGGGACATCTCTGCGCCGGTGACGTTTGCGGTGCAACGCCGGGGGTGGGCGCCGACGGTGCAGTTGACGGCTTTCCTGCGCCGCCGCCCGGCCGACGGCTGGTTGCGGGTGTTGTCCACCACCACCGAGATCGGCACGACGTGGTTCGACCAGGACTACGTGGTGGTCGACAGCGCGGGCCAGGTGGTGGCCCAGACGCGCCAGCTGGCCCTGGTGCCGGCGCGGGATCCGGCCGAGTTGAAGGCCCGACGCTAGTCGGGGCCGGTTCTGCGTCGCCCTGTCGGTTCGCCGGGGGAGCCCCCACCTGGCCTCGGCCTCCTGGCGCGTTAGATGGGCCACTCCCGCCGGTGGCTGCCAGGGTGCGGCCGTCACCATTCGTTAGGGTCCCCCCATGTCAAGAATCGCGATTCTCGGTGGCGGCAACATGGGCGAGGCGTTGCTCGCCGGATTGTTGCGTGCCGGTCGGCAGGTGAAGGATCTGGTGGTGTCCGAGCGGATGCCCGAGCGGGCGAAGTACCTCTCGGAGAAGTACTCGGTGCAGGTCGCCTCCGTCAGCGATGCCGCGGAGCACGCCCAGTACGTCGTGCTCGCCGTCAAACCCTCTGATGTCGACTCCGTGGTGGCCGAGGTGGCCGAGGCTGCGTCCAAAGCCGACGCCGACAGTGCCGAGCAGGTGTTCGTCAGCATCGCCGCCGGGGTGTCCACGGCGTTCTACGAATCGAAGCTGCCTGCCGGCTCGCCGGTGGTGCGGGCCATGCCCAACGCACCCGCACTGGTCGGCGGCGGCGTCACCGCGTTGGCGCGTGGGCGGTTCGCGTCCGTCGAGCAACTCAAGGGCGTCGCGGAGATGTTCGACAGTGTCGGTGCCGTGCTCACGGTCGCCGAGAGTCAGCTCGACGCGGTGACGGCGGTCTCCGGTTCCGGCCCGGCGTACTTTTTCCTCATGGTGGAGGCGCTTGTCGATGCCGGGGTGGACGCGGGGCTGCACCGATCGGTGGCCACCGACCTGGCGGTGCAAACCATGGCGGGGTCCGCGGCGATGTTGCTGGAGCAGATCGACGAGGGTCGGCGAGCGGTGTCTGAGGCAGGTGGCGCCGGCGGCCAGTCGGTTGGCCCTGACACCACTGCGGCCCAGCTCCGCGCGACGGTGACGTCACCGGGCGGCACCACGGCAGCCGGTCTGCGGGAGCTGGAGCGCGGAGGTTTGCGGGCTGCGGTCGCCGCCGCCGTGGAATCCGCCAAAAAGCGCTCTGAGCAGCTCGGAATTACATCAGAGTAGTTCAGGAATTTTGAACGGATAACCCCACACCCGTCGCAGTAACCCCATCAGCCCCGCTATTCTCCTCGTTGTAAGCGCGTGTTCGTGCCAGCGGAGGGGAAGCCGCTGGAACTGGCCGTGCCTGATTGATTGGGTTGCGATGACGTCTATGAACGGGCCATCGGGTGGCAAGCGGGACAGTGGAGGCGGTGACGGCCAGCCGGCCGCCAGGACGCAGTTCCTGACTGTCGCTGAAGTCGCTGCGCTGATGCGCGTCAGCAAGATGACGGTGTACCGACTCGTGCACAACGGCGAGCTGCCGGCGGTGCGGGTGGGGCGTTCGTTCCGCGTGCACGCCAAAGCGGTCCACGACCTGCTGGAGACTTCGTACTTCGACGCAGGCTGACCGGGAGTCGGGCGAACTGGTTGCCCGCTTTTTGGTAGGGGCCACTCTTTCGGTAAGGTGGCCGGGTTCAGTCGTGTCGGTGAAGCGCGCTTTGCGCGCTGGTAGTAGGCAGCGGAGTTCATGGGTTCAGTCATCAAGAAGCGGCGCAAGCGGATGTCGAAGAAGAAGCACCGCAAGCTGCTGCGTCGTACCCGGGTGCAGCGCAGAAAACTCGGTAAGTAACTCGCCATGGGTGCGGGTCCGCCGTGTGCGGGCCCGCATCATCGGTGTGTAGTGCCCGTGTGTTTTCTGTCGGTGTCGCAGGTAGTGATGCCGTCGTGCTGACCGGCCGGTAACCTGGCTGGATGGAATCCGGCGGCGACCGCGACACCGCAGATCCCAGAAGCCTTCAGCGCCCCCCAAAGTCGTTCTGGTCACGGGTACGTGCCGGTTCCTGGGCGGCTACCTGACTGCGCGTTTGGCCGCCAACCCCGCTATCGACAGGGTGATCGCGGTGGATGCCGTGACACCCAGCAAAGACATGCTGCGGCGCATGGGCCGCGCTGAATTCGTCCGTGCCGATATCCGAAACCCGTTCATCGCCAAGGTGATTCGCAATGGCGATGTGGACACGGTGGTGCACGCCGCTGCAGCCTCCTACGCTCCGCGCTCGGGTGGCCGGGCAACTCTTAAAGAGCTCAACGTCATGGGTGCGATGCAACTGCTGGCCGCCTGCCAGAAGGCTCCCTCGGTACGGCGGGTGGTGCTCAAGTCCACGTCGGAGGTCTACGGCTCCAGCCCGCACGACCCGGTGATGTTCACCGAGGACAGCAGCAGCCGCCGTCCGCCTCGGGACGGGTTCGCCCGCGACAGCATCGACATCGAGGGGTATGCACGCGGGCTGTCGCGGCGGCGTCCCGATATCGCGGTGACGTTGTTGCGGTTGGCCAACATGATCGGTCCCGCGATGGACACCGCTCTGTCCCGCTACCTCGCCGGCCCTGTGGTCCCCACGGTGGTGGGGCGCGACGCGCGCCTGCAGTTGTTGCACGAGCAGGACGCTCTCGGGGCGCTGGAGCTGGCCACCATGTCGGGCAAGGCGGGAACGTTCAACGTCGGTGCCGGCGGAATCATCATGATGTCGCAGGCGATCCGGCGTTCGGGTCGGCTGGCGATGCCGCTGCCGTCGGCGGGGGTGCGGGTGATGTATTCGCTGCTGCGTGCCACCAGCGGAACGGAGTTCAACCGCGACCAGCTGGCGTACATGAGTTACGGCCGGGTCATGGACACCACACGCATGCGTACGGAGTTGGGGTATGAACCCAAGTGGACGACGGTGGAGGCGTTCGACGACTACGTGCGCGGCCGGGGTTTGACTCCGATAATCGACCCGCGGTGGGTACGCTCAGTGGAGGGGCGCGCCGTGGCAGCAGCACAGCGTTGGGGCAGCTAGAAATGCATTCAATCGGGCGGGGAGAGGGTGGCCATCGTGTCGGGTGAGCCAAAAGCGAAAGTCATTCCGCTGCACGGTAATTCGAGCCGTGCAGCGGCAGCGCGGCGCGCGTCGCTGCGTGCCGACGCGGCGCGGCGCCATCCGTCTCTGCTGTCCCAACCGGATACTCATGCCACTGCCGAGCAGATGGCCGCGGTGGTCCGTGAGATCGACGCCCACCGCAGTGGTGCCGGTCCAGGTGGTGTCCAAGACGACAGCCCCAACGAACTGGCTCAACGAATCGCAGCGCTTGCCGAGTTCGCGCGTAAGCGTCTCACCGGCGACTACATAGTCGACGACTTCGGCTTCGATTCCCACCTCAACGAAGCTGTCTTTTTGCCTTTGCTGAGATTCTTTTTCCAGTCCTGGTTCCGGGTCGAGGTCAGTGGTATCGAGAACTTGCCCGAAGAGGGCGCGGCCCTGGTGGTGGCAAACCACGCCGGGGTGCTGCCGTTCGACGGGCTGATGACGTCGGTGGCCGTCAAGGACCATCACCCCACCCACCGGGATCTGCGACTGTTGGCCGCTGACATGGTGTTCGACATGCCGGTGCTGGGCCATGCCGCGCGCAAGGCGGGGCACACCATGGCCTGCACCGCCGACGCCCACCGACTGCTCGCGGGTGGCGAGCTGACGGCCGTGTTCCCCGAGGGCTACAAAGGGCTCGGCAAACAGTTCAAGGACCGGTACAAGCTGCAGCGGTTCGGCCGGGGCGGATTCGTCTCGGCGGCGTTGCGGACCAAGGCGCCCATCGTGCCGTGCTCCATCGTGGGCTCCGAAGAGATCTACCCCATGCTCGCCGATGTCAAGCTGCTGGCGCGGTTGCTCGGATTGCCGTATTTCCCTGTGACGCCGCTGTTTCCGTTGGCCGGGCCGGTGGGGCTGGTGCCACTGCCGTCGAAATGGCACATCGCCTTCGGCACGCCCATCAGCACCGCGGACTACGACGACGCCGCGGCCGACGACCCGATGGTCACCTTCGAGCTCACCGATCAGGTCCGCGAGACCATCCAGCAGACGCTGTATCAGTTGCTGGCGGGCCGCAGGAACATGTTCTTCGGCTAGAAAGCGCCACAACGCGCTCGAGACGGAAACCAGACGACAGAATCAGAGAAATATGTTGTCTGGCTTCCGTCTGGAAGGCTCGGGTCAGCCCTTGGTCAGCGTGAACTGGCAGATGTCGGTGTAGCCCTCACGGAACAGTTCGGCGCAGCCGGTGAGATAGCGCATGTACCGGTCGTAGACCTCTTGGCTCTGGATGGCCACGGCCTCGTCCTTGCGGGACTCGAGCGCCTCGGCCCACAGATCCAGCGTCTTGGCATAGTGCAGCCGCAGCGGATGCACCCGCGCGACGGTGAACCCCACCCGCTCGGCATGCGCCTCGACGGCGCTGACCTGCGGGAGGTCACCGCCGGGGAAGATCTCGTCCATGATGAACTTGAAGAACTTCAGCTTGTTCATCGTCAGCGGCAGACCGCGATCGGCGAAATCGGAGTCCTCGGGCTTGACGATCGTGTGCAGCATCATCGTGCCGTCGTCGGGCAGCAACGCATAGGCCTTGTCGAAGAAGGCCTCGTAACGGTCCCGGCCGAAGTGTTCGAAGGCGCCGATCGACACGATCCGGTCGACAGGCTGGTCGAACTCTTCCCAGCCCTGCAGACGGACCTCGGCGCTGCGGCCGGATTCTCGCACCGCCGCCGAGTTGGCGAGCAGTTTCCGGACGTAGCCGTGCTGATTCTCGCTGAGCGTCAACCCGATGACATTCACATCGTGCTTCTCGACGGCGCGGTGAATCGTGGCGCCCCAGCCGCAGCCGATGTCGAGCAGGGTTTGTCCGGGTTTGAGGTCGCATTTGCCCAGTGACAGGTCGATCTTGGCGATCTGGGCCTGCTCCAGCGTGTAGTCGTCCTGCTCGAAGTAGGCGCAGCTGTAGGTCTGGGTGCGATCCAGGAAGAGTCGGAAGAAGTCGTCCGACAGGTCGTAGTGGGTCTGCACGTCCTCGAAGTGAGGTGTGAGAGCACCGTTGTGTGGTTCGCTGGCCGAGGGCATAGCCGCCGACACTATGCTCCGGTGATCCTCGATGCAATTGCCGCAACCTGTGCATCGGTGTCCGCATCGCTGACCGCCTCGCCGAGCATGGTGACGACGGTGGTCAGTACCGGTTCTCCGTTTGCGTCGGTGACTTCACTGCGCAGTTCAGCAATCACAGCGCCGTGCGACTCGGTGACGTCATCCAGGTAAGAGTCGAAATACAGGACATCGCCAGCAACGATCGGCCGGTGAAACTCCAGTTTCTGGTTCCGGTGCAGTACACGCGCCAGATTGATGCCGACGTCGAACTTCTTGAACATCTCCATCTGCACCCGCCTGCCGGCGACGGCGATGAACGTCAGAGATGCCACCACGGCGTCGTAGCCGAGTTCCCGGGCGGCCTGCTCGTCATAGTGCGCGGGGTGTTCGTCCTTGACCGAGCTGGCGAACTCGCGGATCTTCTCCCGGCCCACGACAAAGCTGTCGTGATAGCGGTAATGCGTGCCGATGATCTCTTCAGCAATGGCCATGGCTGGTGACGCGTCCTTTGCACTGGTGTTCAGCGGCGGAGCTTATCAGCGTCGGCTCTCCTCCCCGGCTCCTCCGTCGCCGCCTCGTCGTCCGACGCGGCTTATCAGCGTCGGCTCTCCTCCCCGGCTCCTCCGTCGATCAGCGTCGGCGTGACGCCACGGCCGCCAGCGCTCCACCTGCGGCTCCCAGCGCCAGCGCCGACGGCACCCCGATCCTGGCTGCCTTGCGGGCGGTACGGAAATCGCGGATCTCCCAGCCTCGTTCCCGGGCGAGGTCACGCAGATCGGCGTCGGGGTTGATCGCAACCGCGGTGCCGCACAGCGTGAGCATGGGCACGTCGTTGTAGCTGTCGGAATAGGCGGTGCAGCGACGCAGGTTGAGTCCCTCGCGGATGGCCAGCGCGCGCACGGCGTGGGCCTTGCCGGTGCCGTGCAGGATCTCACCGACCAGCCTGCCGGTGAACACCCCGTCCACCGATTCGGCGACGGTGCCCAGCGCGCCTGTGAGGCCGAGTTTCTTCGCGATGGTGGCCGCGAGCTCGTAGGGCGTGGCGGTCACCAGCCAGACCTGCTGACCGGCATCGAGGTGCATCTGGGCCAGCGCCCGGGTGCCCGGCCAGATCTTGTCGGCGATGATCTCGTCGAAGATGTCCTCGCCGAGTGCCACCAGTTCGGCGGTCGGTCTGCCCTCGATGAACGCGAGCGCCTTGCGTCTGCCCTCCGCCACATCTGCGCTGTTCTCCCGCCCGGTCAGCTGGAACTTGGCCTGGGCGTAGACGAAGCCGAGGACATCGCCGTAGGTGAAGTACTTCCTGGCGGCCAGTCCGCGCGCGAAATGCACCAGTGACGACCCGTGCACCAGGGTGTTGTCGACGTCGAAGAACGCGGCGGCGGTCAGGTCGGCCGGCGGCGGCGGGGGCGGTTCGGTGCTCTCCAGCGCGGTGGCCTCGACCTCGGAAAGGCCCTGCGAGGCGCGTTCGGCGCTGGCCTCGCCCGCGACCCCCTGCGCACCGTCGACATGGCGCCCGAGCATCGCGGACCCCCTTCCTGGCCTATCGACTGCAGATCACCCTACTAAGACAGGTTGCCTGCGGGCTTGGGAGACTGACTCAGGTGAGTCGCGCACAGGTGTTATTGCTGACCCGGGATGGCTGCAGTATCTGCGTCCGGGTCCGGGACCGACTGGTGCAGTTGGCCGCTGAACTGGACTTCGACCTGACGACAGTGGACGTCGACGCGCGGGCCGCCGAGGGTGATGCCGGCCTGCGGGCGGAGTTCGGCGACCGGCTGCCGGTGGTGATGCTGGACGGGGTCGAGCACAGCTACTGGGACGTCGACGAGCCGCAGCTGCGGGCTGACCTGGCAGCCAGGCAGAGGTGAGTCACAAAACCGCCGATCAATTTGGTGGCCTGCAGCTCAGGGGCTACCGTGGACGACAGTTTCTGCCGAAGTTGGCAAGCTTTTTCACCGTTGGCGGCAAGGGAGCGTGCTAGGTGATCGCTCGATTGGTGGCGTGTCTGTGAGCGTCTTGCTGTTTGGAGTTTCCCACCGTAGCGCGCCGGTCTCGGTGTTGGAGCAGCTCTCCACCGACGAGTCCGACCAGGCCAAGATCATCGACCAGGTGTTGCAGTCGCCTCTGGTGACCGAGGCGATGGTGCTCTCGACCTGCAACCGTGTCGAGGTCTACGCAGTGGTCGAAGCGTTCCACGGCGGCCTCTCGGTCATCGGGCAGGTGCTCTCGGAGCATTCCGGGATGACGATGGGCGATCTCACCAAGTACGCCTACGTCCGTTACGCCGAAGCCGCGGTCGAGCATTTGTTCTCGGTGGCCTCGGGCCTGGACTCCGCCGTCATCGGCGAGCAGCAGGTGCTGGGCCAGGTGCGCCGCGCCTATGCCGCCGCCGAGACCAACCGCACGGTCGGCCGCACCCTGCACGAGCTGTCGCAGCGCGCACTGTCGATCGGCAAGCGGGTGCACGCCGAGACGGGGATCGACGCCGCCGGCGCGTCTGTGGTGTCGGTGGCACTGGGCATGGCCGAAGGCCGGCTCGACGGGCTGGCCGGCCGGTCGGCCGCGGTGATCGGTGCGGGCTCCATGGGCGCGCTGTCGGCAGCGCACCTGGTGCGCGCGGGCATTGCCACGGTGCATGTGGTCAACCGCTCCATGCCGCGGGCGCAGCGGCTGGCCGAGAACCTGCGTGAGCAGGGCGTCGACGCCCACGCGCACAGTCTCGACGACGTGGCCGTCGCGATGGCCGACGTGGATGTGGTCATCAGCAGCACCGGCGCCGTGCGCCCGGTGGTGTCGCTGGCTGACGTCCACAATGCGCTGGCCGGCGGCAACCGCCAGCTCGTCATCTGTGACCTGGGCATGCCGCGGGACGTGGACGCCTCCGTCGCCGGGCTGCCCGGGGTCTGGGTGGTCGACATGGATCGCATCCAGCGGGAACCGGCGGCGCGCGCTGCCGCGTCCGACGCCGACGCGGCCCGCCGGATGGTGGCTGCAGAGGTTGCCACTTACCTGGCCAGCCAACGGATGTCGGAGGTCACCCCCACCGTCACCGCGTTGCGCCAACGCGCCGCCGACGTGGTGGAGGCCGAGTTGCTGCGGCTGGACAACCGGCTGCCGGGGCTGGACATCGCGCATCGGGACGAGGTGGCCAACACGGTGCGTCGGGTGGTCGACAAGCTGTTGCACGCGCCCACCGTGCGGGTGAAGCAACTGGCCAGCGCGCCGGGCGGCGACAGCTACGCCGAGGCGCTGCGCGAGCTGTTCGAGCTGGATCCCACCGCTGTCGACGCAGTGGCCACCGCGGGTGAATTGCCTTTGGTGCCAACGGATTACGAAGGTCCTCGACCTGAGGCGGCCGAGTCATAGTTGTCCGGCTCTATGACTAGGGACAAGCCATTGATCCGCATCGGCACCCGTGGCAGCCTGCTGGCGACGACGCAGGCCGGGGTCATCCGGGACGCTCTCATCGAGCACGGGCACAACGCGGAACTGGTGATCATCTCCACCGCCGGTGACCGCTCGTCGGCGCCGATAGCCGAGATCGGTGTCGGTGTCTTCACTGCCGCACTGCGCGAAGCCATCGCCGACGGCGAGGTCGACATGGCCGTGCACTCCTACAAGGATTTGCCCACCGCGCAAGACCCCCGATTCGTGATCGCCGCGGTGCCGGCCCGGGCGGACGCCCGTGACGCGCTGGTGGCCCGTGACGGCCTGGTGCTGGGGGAGTTGCCGGCCGGCTCTGTGATCGGAACTTCCAGCCTGCGCAGGGCGGCACAGCTTAGAGCACTGGGTCTCGGTTTGGAAATCCGCCCCCTACGAGGCAACCTAGACACCAGGTTGAACAGGGTAAGCAGCGGTGATCTGGACGCCATCGTGGTGGCCCGGGCGGGGTTGGCCCGCATCGGACGCCTCGATGTTGTCACCGAGACGCTGGAGCCGGTGCAGATGTTGCCGGCGCCGGCTCAGGGGGCACTGGCGGTGGAGTGCCGTGCCGGTGATTCCGACCTGGTGTCGGTGTTGTCCGTTTTGGACCACTCCGACACTCGGATCGCGGTCACCGCAGAGCGAACCTTGCTCGCCAAGCTGGAGGCGGGATGCTCCGCACCGGTGGGCGCGATTGCCGAGGTGGTCGAGTCGATCGATGAGGACGGTCACGTCTTCGACGAACTGTCGTTGCGCGGTTGTGTGGCGGCGGTGGACGGATCCGACGTGATTCGCGCGTCCGGCATCGGGACTCCCGAGCGGGCCGAGGAGCTGGGGCTCTCGGTCGCGACGGAACTGTTCGAGCTCGGGGCGCGCGAGATCATTGCGGACACGCGATGAGAAGTAGAGCGGAGCGACAATGACCTCCCACACGACGACGACCTCCCAGACCGTTGGTCGGGGCCGGAAGCCGAAGCCGGGGCGCATCCTGTTCGTCGGTTCCGGACCGGGCGACCCGGGCCTGCTGACGACGCGGGCACGCGCCGTGCTGGTGAACGCCGCGTTGGTGTTCACCGACCCCGACGTACCGGAACCGGTGCTGGCACTTGCCGGTTCGGAGCTGCCGCCGGCCTCCGGACCCGCGCCTGCGCCCGAGAAGAAGGACGGCGCCAAGGATAGTTCGGTCCAGTCGAGCAGCGACGGGGTGATCGCCGACGAGATCGCCCCACCCGTGGTCGATCTCGGCCCCGACATCCGCCCCGCCCTCGGCGATCCCGCCGAGGTGGCCAAGACCTTGGCCCACGAGGCCCGCACCACCGGCGTCGACGTCGTGCGCCTGGTCGCCGGTGACCCGCTGTCGGTGGACGCGGTGCTGGCGGAGGTCAACGCCGTCGCCAAGACCAACCTGGTCTTCGAGATCGTGCCAGGACTGCCCGCCGCCACCGCGGTGCCCACCTACGCCGGGCTGCCGCTGGGTTCGGCGCACACGGTCGCAGACGTCCGCGGTGACGTCGACTGGGCGGCTCTGGCCGCCGCTCCGGGCCCGCTGATCCTGCACGCCACCCCGCAGCACCTGGCCGACTCGGCGCGCACGCTGATCGAGCACGGCCTGGTGGAGAGCACGCCGTGTGTGGTGACCGCCCAGGGCACCACCTGTGCGCAGCGCAGCGTCGAGGCCACGCTGCACGAGCTGACCGACCGCGCCGCCATCGGTGCAGGAGAGCCCGCCGGCCCGCTGACCGGTCCGCTGGTGGTCACCATCGGCAAGACCGTTTCGCACCGCGCGAAGTTGAACTGGTGGGAGAGCCGCGCCCTGTACGGCTGGACCGTGCTGGTGCCCCGCACCAAGGACCAGGCCGGCGAGATGAGTGACCGTCTGGTCAGCCACGGCGCGCTGCCCATCGAGGTGCCCACCATCGCCGTCGAGCCGCCGCGCAGCCCCGCGCAGATGGAGCGTGCGGTCAAGGGCCTGGTCGACGGCCGCTACCAGTGGGTCGTGTTCACCTCCACCAACGCGGTGCGTGCGGTGTGGGAGAAGTTCGGCGAGTTCGGGCTCGACGCGCGTGCGTTCTCGGGGGTGAAGATCGCGTGTGTGGGTGAGGCCACCGCCGACCGGGTGCGGGCCTTCGGTATCAGCCCGGAGCTGGTGCCGTCCGGCGAGCAGTCCTCGCTGGGGCTGCTGGACGAATTCCCGCCCTTCGACGACGTTTTCGACCCGGTGAACCGGGTGCTGCTGCCGCGCGCCGACATCGCCACCGAGACGCTGGCCGAGGGGCTTCGCGACCGCGGGTGGGAGATCGAGGATGTCACGGCCTACCGCACCGTGCGTGCGGCTCCGCCGCCGGCGCAGACGCGCGAGATGATCAAGACCGGCGGGTTCGACGCGGTGTGCTTCACCTCGAGCTCCACGGTCCGCAACCTGGTGGGTATCGCCGGAAAGCCGCACGCGCGCACCATCGTTGCCTGCATCGGCCCCAAGACCGCCGAGACGGCAGCCGAGTTCGGGCTGCGGGTCGACGTGCAGCCGGAGACCGCGGCCATCGGTCCGCTGGTCGAGGCGCTGGCCGAGCACGCCGCCCGGCTGCGCGCCGAGGGTGCGTTGCCTCCGCCGCGTAAGAAGAGCAGGCGCCGCTAGGCATGCGTCAGCGTCCACGCCGGTTGCGTTCGACGCCGGCCATGCGCCGGTTGGTGGCCGAGACCTCCTTGGAGCCACGGCATCTGGTGCTGCCGATGTTCGTCGCTGACGGCATCCGCGAACCGCGCCCCATTTCGTCGATGCCCGGCGTGGTGCAGCACACCCGCGAGTCGTTGCGCCGTGCGGCAGCCGATGCGGTGGCCGCCGGGGTGGGTGGGCTGATGCTCTTCGGAGTGCCGCGCGACGAGGACAAGGACTCGCGCGGTTCGATCGGTATCGAGGCCGACGGCATCCTCAATGTGGCGTTGCGTGATCTGGCCAAGGATCTTGGTGAGGACACCGTGATCATGGCCGACACCTGCCTCGATGAGTTCACCGACCACGGCCACTGCGGCGTGCTGGATGACCGTGGCCGGGTCGACAACGACGCCACCAATGAGCAGTACGTGAAACTGGCTGTGGCACAAGCGCAATCGGGTGCGCACGTAGTCGCTCCCAGCGGCATGATGGACGGGCAGGTGGCCGCCATCCGCGACGGCCTGGACGCCGCGGGGCACTCCGACGTCGCGATCCTGGCGTATGCGGCGAAGTTCGCCTCCGCGTTCTACGGTCCGTTCCGCGAAGCGGTGGGCTCCAGCCTGCAGGGTGACCGCCGCACCTATCAGCAGGACAGCGGCAACGCGCGGGAAGCTCTGCGTGAGATCGAACTCGACATCGCCGAGGGCGCCGACATGGTGATGGTCAAGCCCGCGATGAGCTATCTGGATGTGGTGCGCCAGTGTGCCGACATCTCGCCGGTGCCCGTCGCGGCCTATCAGATCTCCGGCGAGTACGCGATGATCAGCGCCGCGGCCGCCAACGGGTGGATCGATCTGCAGGCCTCCGCGTTGGAGGCGTTGGTCGGGATTCGCCGGGCAGGCGCGGACATCGTGCTGACCTACTGGGCGGCCGACGTGGCAGGCTGGTTGGCGTGAGCCATCCGCAGGGTTACTACCCACCGCCTGGACACCAGCCTCCGCCGGCCCCGAAACCCAAGCGCGAACGGCCCGCCGACGTCGACACCGGCTTCTGGCTGTGGGTGATCGCGCTGCCGCTGATGAGCATCAGCTACACCGTTGATGCGATTTCGGGGGAGAACAGCGTTGCCCTGGGCATCGCCATCTCGCTGACGGTGTTGTTCGTGGTCGACGCGTTGGTGGTGACCTTCTTGATCCTGATGCGGTCCGGCTACCGCTGGACCCGCACGGTGCTGACAGCAGGCGGACTGGCGTCCATTGTCTCGACCGTGTTCGGATTGTTCGCCGCAGGCCGCCCTCCGTGGGCCGCGGTGAGCTCGGCGGTCACCGGCATTGTCGGCGTTGTTCTGATCGCCGGCGGTATCTACCTGCTGCACCGCAAAGAGTCGCACGAGTTCTTCACTCGCTGACGGGCTGCCGTGCCGCCATACACGTGTGGTGCACCGCGCAAATCGCAGGCCGGGCGTAGCCGGATGCTCACCGTCGTGGCAGCCGGCCCGCGCTGTCATTTTTGCCCGGCTCCTCACGCCCTCGTTCCTCGGGCGATCGGTCGCCGAGCGCTGTCATTTTTGCCCGGCTCCTCACGCCCTCGTTCCTCGGGCGATCGGTCGCCGAGCGGTGTCTGATTTGCCCGGCTCCTCACGCCCTCGTGCCTCGGGCGATCGGTCGCCGAGCGTAAGCTGACCCGACCATGACCTCGACTCCGGCCACCCCTCGCCCCAAAGCCGTGGACACCGCATTCTGGCTGCTGGTCGCGGGTGCGATTCTGCTGGTGATCAACGGCCTGATGGCGACGACGCTGAGCTTCACCTCGGTCAGCGATCCCCGGTTGCAGAACTTGCTGGTGTTCCAGCGCGGGTTGGGCATTCTGTTTGTTGTCGTGGGCGCGGCTCTGGGATTCGTCACCGGCAAGATGCGCCAAGGTGACGCTCGATTCCGCCGTGCCACCATCGCTTTCGCCGCCACCATCACAGTGTTGGTGTTGGGCCTGGCCGTGCTGGCGAAGGCCGTCTTCGTGGTGGCGCTGCTGGCCGTGGTGCCCGTGATCGTCGGGGCGCTGATGCTGACCCGCCCGCCGGTGGTCGCCTGGTTCATCGAGCAGGACACTGCCGGTGGCTGAGGGGCCGCAGCGCGTGCTGTTCTTCGAGAAGGGCGCCAGCTGGTACTGGGTGCTGGCGGGTCCCGCTGCGGCCCTGGCCATCCTCGGCATCCAGCTCAGCAGCGGCGCGGGCGTGCAATGGGTGGTGCCGACGGCGTTCTTCGTGCTGGTGTCGGGGTTCATCGCGGTGCAGATCAAAGCCGCCCGGATTCACACCTCGGTCGAGTTGACCGAGACCTCGCTGCGTCAGGGCACCCAGACCATCAGCGTCGACGAGATCGTTTCCGTCTACCCCGCGCCCAAGAACGCGACTCGCAGTTACTACGACGACCGCCTGCTCAACAAGAATGCGGGTAAGGGAAATGCGTTGGCCAGTCGGGCGATGAAGAAGGCCGGGATCGACCCTGCCGACCTGCCTGCGCCCAAGCCGAAAGAAGCCGACGATTCGGCGACCGTGGCGAAGTGGCAGTCTGCGCGCGCGCTCGGTGAGCTCACCGGTGTTCCTCGCGGGCGTACCGGGATCGGTCTCAAGCTCACCAAGGGGCGCACCGCACAGGCCTGGGCGCGTCGGCATGCCGAGCTGCGGGCGGCGCTGACCGAGCTCATGGACAGCCGGTCATGACGCAGCGCAAGCGTGCGGCGGTCGAACTGATCCTGGCGCTGGCCGCGGTTGTCGGCGCGGCGTTCAGCGCGGCCAACGTGCGTGAGATCGTCGACGTCGCCCCCATCACCGCGGGGGAGCCGCCTACGACATCGTGGGTGTATCACGCTCCGCCGCTGGTCCTGGCGTTGTTGTTGGTGACGGTGGCCGGTGTTCTGGTGGTGCTCGGGGTCGCTCGCTGGCGGAGGTCCCAAACCCATACCCCCTAGGGGTACCATGGCGTCATGACCAATTCCTCGGTGAGCACCGTCGCGACCGATCTCGATCTGCGCGGGATGACGTGCGCGTCGTGTGCGGCCCGCGTCGAGCGGGGTCTCAACGGCCTCGACGGCGTCCAGGCCAGCGTCAACTTCGCCGTCGAACGTGCCCACGTCGAGCATGATCCGGCCGTCACGGTCAGCCAGCTGATCGGGGCCGTGGAAGCCGCGGGCTACCACGCAAGCCCGGTGCCCACCCCCGGTGAACAGCCCGTTTCGGACGTCCAGGAACCGAGTCTGCGCAACCGTCTCATCGGATCGGCGATCCTGGCGGTACCCGTGGTGGTGCTGTCGATGGTGATGGCGTGGCAGTTCACCGGTTGGCAGTGGCTGGTGCTCGCGTTGACCACACCCATCGTGGTGTGGGGTGGCTACCCGTTTCACCGGGCCGCTGTCACCGCGGCCCGTCACGGCGCGTCCACCATGGACACCTTGGTCTCGCTGGGCACCCTGGCGGCCTATCTGTGGTCGACATTCACCGTCGTGACGAATCCCGGCCCGCATTTTCACCAGCACGTCTACTTCGAGGTGGCCGCTGCCGTCACGGTCTTCCTGCTGGCCGGCCGCAACGCCGAAGCCCGCGCCAAGCGGTCGGCGGGCTCCGCGCTGCGGGCACTGCTGACCCTCGGCGCCAAGGATGCCGTGGTCATCCGGGACGGCGCCGAGGTGCAGATCCCGGTGGCGGACATGAAGGTCGGCGACATCTTCGTGGTGCGACCCGGTGAGCGGGTGGCCACCGACGGTGAGGTGGTCGACGGCAACTCGGCGCTGGACACCTCGGCAATGACGGGGGAGTCGGTGCCGGTGGATGTGACGGCCGGCTCCGCGGTGCTCGGCGGGGCGGTCAACACCTACGGCCGTATCCGGGTCCGGGCCACCAGGGTGGGCGCCGATACCCAGCTGGCGCGCATGGGTCAGCTGGTCACCGATGCCCAGAACGGCAAGGCGTCCATTCAGCGGCTGGCGGACCGGGTGTCGGCGGTGTTCGTCCCCGCGGTGCTGGTGATCGCGGTGTTCACGGTGGCCGGCTGGCTGCTGGCCGGCGCGGGTGTGGCGTCCGCGTTCACCGCGGCTGTCGCGGTGCTGATCATCGCCTGCCCCTGCGCGCTGGGGTTGGCTACGCCCACCGCGATCCTGGTGGGTACCGGTCGCGGCGCCCAGCTGGGTGTGCTGATCAAGGACCCGCAGGTGCTCGAGACCGTGACCGGCATCGACACCGTGGTGTTGGACAAGACCGGCACCGTCACCACCGGGCGGATGACGGTCGGTGCGCTCGACACCCGCCCCGGTGAGGACGCCGACGAGGTGCTGCGGCGCGCCGCCGCTGTGGAGGCCGCTTCCGAACACCCGGTGGCGGCGGCGATTGTCGCCGCCGCTCGCGCGCGTGGCCTCGACCTGCCCGAGGTCACCGACTTCGAGAACCAACCCGGCATCGGTGTTTGCGGTGTGGTCGACGGGGTGCAGGTGCGCGTCACCCGGCAGGGTTCGATCACCGGTATCGATCTGCTGGCACCCGCGCCTGCCACGCCCGGCACCGGGGTCGACGTCACCTGGGACGGCCGGGTCCGCGGCACCATCCGGCTGGCGGACGTGGTGAAACCGAGCAGCGCGGCGGCCATCGCCGAGTTGAAGGCCATGGGCATCACGCCGGTACTGCTCACCGGTGACAACGAGGCAGTGGCGAACGACGTGGCCGCGCAGGTCGGCATCGACCAGGTGATCGCGGGGGTGCTGCCCACCGAGAAAGCCGAGGCCGTCAAGCGTCTGCAGGCCGACGGCAAGAAGGTCGCCATGGTGGGCGACGGCGTCAACGACTCGGTGGCGCTGGCCACCGCCGACATCGGTATGGCGATGGGCACGGGCACCGACGCGGCCATCGAGGCCGGTGACGTCACGCTGGTGCGCGGGGATCTGCGGACCGTGCCGACGGCGTTGCGGTTGTCGACGCGCACGCTGTCCACCATCCGGGTGAATCTGTTCTGGGCGTTTGCCTACAACACCGCGGCCATTCCGTTGGCGGCGTTGGGGCTGCTGAACCCGATGATCGCCGGTGCGGCCATGGCGGCGTCGTCGGTGCTGGTGGTGGCGAACAGCCTGCGCCTACGCCGTTTCAGCTAGACGTTGGAACAAAGGTCAAAATCTGTAACACTGTTGCAGTGACCGAACTGGCGGATCAGAACACCCAGGTGCAGCCCGACGCGCTCCCACTCGGGGCCGACTCGTTGATCTGGAAGTATTTCGGCGACAATCGCATGTTCCTCATCGGACCGCGCCCCGGGGTGCTCCAGCTGATGCTGGCCGAGCTCGGCCAGGGTGTGCAGGACCACTCGGTGTTCTTCGCCGACACCGCAGCGCGGATCAAGCGTTCATTGCCGCCGATCTTCCGCACCGTCTACGGCTCCGATGACCAGAACGCCGGCATCCAAGTGCGCGACTTCCACCACAACATCAAGGGCGAGATGCCCCAGACCGGGCAGCGCTACCACGCGCTGGATCCCGACACCTACTTCTGGGCGCACGCCACCTTCCTGGACCAGGTCTTCTACTTCGCCGACACCTTCGTCAAGCGGCTGACCGACGCCGAGAAGGAGCAGATGTACCTGGAGGCCAAGACGTGGTATCGCCGCTACGGCGTGAGCGACCGGCCCATGCCGACCACCTACGCCGAGTTCCAGAAGTACTGGCAGCACATGCTCGACGACGTGGTGCTCGATCACCCGTCGGCGACCTACAGCGTCGGCTACGTCACCAAAGGGTTTCCGCGCCCCAAAGGTGTGTCACCGCTGGTGTGGTCGGTCGCGCAAAAGGTGTTCAACCCGGTGGCAGCATTCCTGACCACAGGTGGCATGCCGCCGCAGGCCCGGGCGACGCTCAACCTGCCGTGGACCGCCCGGCAGGAGCGTCGTTACCAACGTTTTGCCGCGTTCTGGCGCACCCGGGGTGTGAACTGGGTGTGGAATCAGCTGCCGATGTCGGTGCGCTACAACAGAATTGCACAAGCTGGTTTCGCGAGGGAGGGCGCGTGACCGACCCTGCCACCACCAAGATCCTCGACGCCGCCGTCGCCGAGTTCGAACGACACGGTTTCCGGCGGGTGGCTCTCGACGACGTCGCCAGACGGGCGAAGGTCAGCCGTACCACCATCTACCGCCGGTTCGCCAACCGTGACGAACTGGTGGCCGCCGTGATCGACCGTGAGAACATCGCACTGTGCGCCGATATCGCCGCCGAGCTGAAACACCAAGCACCGCAGTCGAACTACTACGTGGAGGCGTTTGTCTCGGCGATCGTGCGATTTCGCAACCACCGCGTGCTCAACCAGCTCATCGCCGACGACCCGGCACTGGCACTGGAACTGGCGCGCGAGCACTACGGTGCTGCGGTGCTGCGCATCGCCGACGCGCTGGAGCGCATCTTTCCTGCCGGCTTTTCCGACCGGGTGGGGCCGGCGGTGGTCAACGAACTGGCCGACGCGATCCTGCGCTACGCGATGATGGCGCTGCTGCTGCCCGGCGCACAGCCTCTGGAGTCCGCCGAGGACCTGCGCAGTTTCGCGGCAGCGCACTTCTTGCCGAGTCTGCCTGCGGCGCTGCGCACGGTGTCCGTATAACTCAGAGCATGAGCGCACTCGAGGACGTCGCACCCGCCTTCGTCGGCATGGCCCACCAGATCGTCTGGGCGTCGGTGGCCACGGTGGGCGCTGACGGCAGGCCCCGATCCCGCATGCTGCACCCCATCTGGGAGTGGGACGGTACAACGCTGACCGGATGGATCGCGACGGGCCCCACCCCGATCAAGCGGGCACACATCGCCGCACACCCCTACGTGTCGATCAACTACTGGGCTTCGTCGCACGACACGTGCAGTGCCGAGGCCTCTGTCGAGTGGGTTGTCGGCGACGCTCAGAAAATCGAGCTGTGGAACCGGTTCAAGGAGGGTCCGGCACCGGTCGGCTACGACCCGGCCATCATCGAACCCTGGGCGGATGGGCCCACCTCGCCCGCGTTCTCCGGCTGGAAACTCACGCCGTCGCGGCTGCGGGTGATGCCGGGCACGATCATGACCCGGGGTACGGGGGAGCTGCTCACCTGGCGACGGTGAGCGCAGCAGTGTCGACGGCGCAGAGCCGGGACCCGCCGGCTCGATTGCTGTGAGTCTCCTGGCAGCCTTGCTGTTGTCGTCATCACGATGCCCTGAAGGCATTGTCGAACAATCGCTTTCGGCAACGCCGCCCCGATCGACGGTCGGGACCCCGTACCGATGTATCCAGTAAATTGACAGCCCCGTCACAGCGCATTCATAGGTTTGGATCGGTTACCTACATATAGGTTAGCCTCCCCTAATCGAACGTCGTCTGCAGTGAATCGTGTGAACGTGGAGGTCCAGGTGAAGGTGTGCGTCGTCGGGGCGGGGCCCTGCGGATTGACGACCATCAAACAGCTACTCGACGAAGGGCACGACGTCGTGTGCTTCGACAAGAACCCGGACCTGGGTGGCATCTGGCTGCGCCACGAGGGCGACGAGGACACCACGAAGGCGTTCGACAACCTCATGCTCACCATCTCGATGAAGCTGATGGCCTACTCCGACCATCCGTTCCAGGGAGAGCGCCGTTTCTATTCGCGGGAGCAGTACCTCAACTACCTCAAGGGCTACTCCGACCGCTACCGGCTCGCCGAACACATCCGCCCGGGCCACACCGTGACCGGCCTCAAGCGCAACGCCGATTCGTGGACCGTCACCGTGGAGCACGACGGCATCGAGACCACACAGGAGTTCGGCGCCGTCGCCATCTGCTCCGGCCCCTTCAAGACACCACACAAGACCATCCCCGGGCTCGAGGACTTCACCGGCGAGATCGTGCACTCGGCGGAGTACCGCAACAACAAACGATTCGCGGGCAAGCGCGTCCTGGTGGTCGGGCTGGCCGAATCCGGCGCCGACATCGTCCGTGAGATCGGCGACGTCGCCGAGGCCTGCACTCTGGCCATCCGGTCCTACACCTTCCTGCTGCCGCGTATCTACAACGGCACCCGCAGCACCGACCACGGCACCGTCCGCGCCCACCTGCACGAGATGTATGACCGTAGCTCCGACTACCCGCAGCCCCTGCAGACCTTCTGGGGTACCAGCAAACTCGCCAAGGCGCTGTTCGTCACGCTGTCGGTGGTTTACGGATTCGCCACCGCGGCCGTCGGCGTGGTCAACAAACTGAGGGGTCACCGCACCGCGCCGCCGCTGGTGAACCCGATGGGAGAGCCGGTGCTGCCCGCCAAGCTCGACATCGGCACCGTCGACACGCCCGAGAACATGGAGCTGATCAAGGACTGGAACCGACGGTCGCACCGCGACGGCAGCTGGAGCCAGCGGGGCATCTTCTGCAAGAACGTCAGCTTCGTCCCCAGCATCGTCTCCGGGCGAGTCACGGTGAACGACTCCGGAATCGAGCGGTCCGACGGCAAAAAGGTCTTCTTCTGCGACGCGAAGGCAGCCGAATTCGACACCGTGGTCCTGTGCACCGGCTACGAGAAAGACCTGCGACTGGGTGACCTCGAGGTCAAGGACAACAACGTCCGCAACCTCTACAAGCACTTCCTGCATCCCGACCACAACGGCACCGCGGCCTTCATCGGCTTCGTCCGGCCGTTCTCCGGAGGCATCCCCATCTGCGCGGAGATGCAAGCGCGCTACTTCGCGCTGGTGTGCAGCGGCAAGCTAGCGCTCCCGGCCGATCTCGAGCAGGTCATCAGCCGCGAGAAGGATTGGGAGGAGCACTGGACGTCGCTGAGTCCGCGGCACACCGAGTCCATCCCGTCGCAGATCCTCTACCTGGATTCGCTGGCCCGTGAGGTTGGCTGCCTGATCCCGATGCGCAAGCTGGTGCTCAACCCGAAACTGTTCGTGCAGCTGTGGTTCGGCAGCTTCAACCCGTCCTGCTATCGCGTTGTGGGCCCGCACAATCGGGGCCCGCTGGCCCTGGCAGACCTCTACTCCGAGCCCGTCGAGGACCGGTTCCGGGTGGCGTTCAGATTCTCCCTGTTGCGGTTGATGCCCTCGAAGGTGCATCCCAAGCACCTGTTCGGCTGACGATGCCGCTCGGAGATGTCCTGCACGGGTTGACCATTCTGGCGCTGGTGGTGCTGGCCTCGCTGGCTGCCGGACGGCTGTTCGCCAGCATCCGGCAGCCACGCGTGCTCGGCCCCATCAGTCTAGGCATCGCAGTGGGGACGGCCATCGCGGCGTGCTCGGAAGATGTTCGGGCCGTGCTGATTCCGCATACCTCCAAGTACCTGCTGGAGGCCGCGGGCACGGCTGGTCTGCTGCTGCTGATGTTCCTGGTGGGCGC
This sequence comes from Mycobacterium sp. MS1601, assembly GCF_001984215.1. NCBI lineage: Bacteria > Bacillati > Actinomycetota > Actinomycetes > Mycobacteriales > Mycobacteriaceae > Mycobacterium > Mycobacterium sp. MS1601. Next base: position 1,149,288 of record NZ_CP019420.1, on the reverse strand, counting down.
GGAGTTGCGTGGGGTGGGTGCCGCTGACCGGCCGACGTTCAGCTGGCGGATCCTGCCGTGTGTGGTGCTGCCGATCCTGATGTGTGCGCTGGTCGCCTGGCCGTTCGGCGAGCACCTCGGGGTGACGGGCGACCACGCGGGCTACGGCTGGCTGTTCGTCGGCATTGCACTCGGTGTCACCGCCGTCCCGGTGCTGGTCACGATCATCGCGGATCTGGGCATCGGGTCGTCGCCGGTGGCCGGGGCGGCGCTGCGGATCGCCGTGGTGACCGACGGGCTGGCCTGGATCCTGGTGACCGCCTTGGTGATCGCCACGCACCTGGGTGACGTCTCGGTCGCAGCGCTGGCCGCCGGTGCGGTTCTGCTGGTGGTCGTCACCGTGGTCATTCCGCGGGTGGTGGCGCAGGTGCAAGGGGGACCCCTGGTGGTCGTCATGGTGGTGTCGGCGCTGGCCGGTGCTGCCGCCACGCAGTTCCTGGGTTTCCACCCCGCCATCGGCGCCGTGCTTGCGGGCTTCTTCTTCCCCGCGGGGCGCCTGGACGCCGGCGCCCAGCGAACGTTCGGTTCGGTGGTCGATGTACTGCTGCCGGCGTTCTTCGTCAGCGCCGCGATGTCGGTACCGCTGCAGGCGCTGCGTGATCAGGTCAGCTGGGCAGGAATGGTGTGCTTGGCGGCGCTGGCGGTTGTCGCGTTCGTGTCAAAACTGACCGCAGGCGGTGTTTTCGGGGCGCTGCATAGGTGGGACTGGCGCTCGTCGATGCGACTCGGTGTGCTGCTGAACTGCCGCGGTGTCACCGAGATCGCCATTGCGTCAGTGGGTTTCCAGGCCGGCCTGGTGAGCCCGTTCGGCTTCGCGATGCTGTGCGGGTTGGCCATCGTCACCACGGCGGCGACGACCCCGCTGTACCGGGCGCTGGCCGATACGACTGATCACAGCCTCCCACGGGTGTAGCCGCCCGCTGGCCTTCGCGGTCCTACGGGCTGAAGGGACGCAGCACCTTGTTGATCAGAGCAGCATCGATCCCTCACCGGCTGACGCCTCTGAGCAGGGCAGGAGCAGTCACCAGGCATGCTGGAGGAATGACTGACCTGCTCGACACCGAACCGCTGTGGGATCTGGACGAGTTCCGAAGGCTGCGCGAGGAGTTCTCCCGGTTCATGTTCTCCTACAAATTCGGTATGGAGGAGGTCACCACCAAGGTCGGGATCCTGCAGCAGGAGTTCGAGCATCTGCAGCAGTACAACCCCATCGAGCACGTCACCAGCCGGCTCAAGACACCCGACAGCGTGCTGGACAAGATCGCCCGCAAGAAGTGCCCGCCGCGGTTCGACTCCATCCGCAAGACCATCACCGACATCGCGGGCGTCCGCATCACGTGTTCCTTCACCTCGGACGTCTACCGAGTGTCCGAAGCGTTGACCAGGCAGGATGACGTCATCGTGCTGGAGGTCAAAGATTATGTGCGCCAACCTAAACCAAATGGCTACCGCAGCCTTCACCTGATTCTCGAGGTGCCGGTGTTCCTCTCCACGGGGGCGGTGACGGTACCGGTGGAGGTACAGCTGCGCACCGTCGCGATGGACTTCTGGGCCAGCCTGGAGCACAAGATCTACTACAAGTACGACGGTGAGGTGCCCGGCGACATCTCGCAGACGCTGGCGGAGGCGGCGGAGACCGCGGCCCGGCTGGACACCGAGATGGAGCGGTTGCACCACGATGTCCACGGGGATCTGCCGCCCGTGCCGGCGGAACTGGCACGCGGCAGCATTCCCTTGCCCGACGAGGTGATCCTGCGGATGATGCAGGTGGGCTTCTCGTCGCGGCCAATGTAGAACCGCCCACAACGTCACGCTGGCAGCGTCACAACGGATATATATCGATGACGACGCTGTCAGCGTGACGTTGTGAACGGGGCGCCCAATCGCCGGCCCAGCGCCTTGGCGGCTTCCACTGCCAGGAAGATCGCGACCGCCAGTCCGACGGTCACGCCCCATCCGCGCAGGCTCAGCGGCGCCGAGTGGAACCAGGTGTTCATGAACGGTGTGTAGATGAACAGCGCCTGCAGCAGGATCAGCACCGCCGTCATCCGCCAGATCCACGGATTGCCGTGCAGCACCGCCGGTCGCAGGCTCGAGGCGGTGATGAATCGGCAGTTGAACAGATAGGCCACCTGACCCAGCGTCAGCATGTTCACCGCCGCCGTCTGCACCTGTGCCAACGGGTACCCGCTGGCACGCGCCACGAAGTACACGGCCAACGTCGCACCCGCCACCAGCACCGAGACCAGCGCAATCATCGTCAGGTCGATCGGCGCCACGATGGAGCGTCCCTGCGGCCGCGGTGGGCGGGCCATCAGTCCGTCCTCGGCCTTCTCGAACACCAGCGCCAACGACAGTGTCACCGCCGTCACCATGTTCACCCACAGGATCTGCACCGGCTGCAGCGGCAGCGCGAAACCGAACAGGATCGCCACCAGAATCACCAGTGACTGAGAACCGTTGGTGGGCAACAGGAACAGCACCGATTTGCGGATGTTGTCGTAGATGCGGCGGCCCTCCTCCACCGCACGCTCGATGGTGGCGAAGTTGTCGTCGGCCAGCACGATGCCCGCGGCTTCCTTGGTGGCCTCGGTGCCCTTGATGCCCATGGCGACGCCGATGTCGGCGCGGGTCAGCGCCGGTGCGTCGTTGACGCCGTCGCCGGTCATCGCGACCACCTTGCCTTCGGCCTGCAGTGCGCTGACGATCCGCAGCTTGTGTTCCGGGCTGGTGCGGGCGTAGATGTCCACCTCGCCCGCGACCTGGCGCAGCCGCGGCTGGCTCATCGCCTGCAGATCGGCGCCGGTCAGCACCGGGGGATCGGGCCGGTCGGAAATCCCCATCTCGCGGGCGATGGCCCGCGCGGTGCCGGCATGGTCGCCGGTGATCATCTTGACCCGGATGCCGGCGTTGTGGCAGCTGCTGATCGCCGTGATGGCCTCGGGTCGCGGTGGGTCGACGATGCCCACCACGCCCAGGAGCTCCAGTCCGTCGTCGACGTCCTCGATCCGGATGTCGTCGGTGTCCAGGCTCTGCGGTGCAACGGGTTTGCGGGCCGCCGCCAGCACCCGCAGACCCTGATCGCCGAGCTCGTCGATGCGACGTTCCCAGAAGTCGCGGTCCATCGGCTCGAGCACACCGCCGCGCAACTGAACTGCCGCGCGATCCAGCAACCGGTCCGGAGCGCCTTTGACATGCAGATACTGGCTGCCGTCGGGGCTGGTGTTGCTGGTCACCATGAACTTGTGGGCGGACTCGAACGGGATCTCGGCCAGCCGGGGATAGGCACTGTCGTCGATGCCGGCCTTGACCGACAGGGCGCGCAACGCACCTTCGGTGGGTTCGCCGACGATGCGCCACTGGCCATCGGCGTCGGTCAGCCGGGCGTTGTTGCAGACGCCCATGGTGGTGACGGTGGCGGCGAGGTCGGGGTGGTCGTCGAGCTCGATGCGGGCACCGTCGAGTTCGATGTCGCCTTCGGGGCGGTACCCGGTCCCGGTGACGGCGAACTGGTGTGCGGCGGTGATCACCGATCGCACGGTCATCTCGTTCTGGGTGAGCGTGCCGGTCTTGTCGGAGCAGATCACGTTGACCGCTCCCAGGGCTTCCACCGCGGGCAGCTTGCGGGTGATGGCATTGCGTCGCGCCATCTGCTGGACCCCCAGCGCCAGGGTCACGGTCACCACGGCTGGCAGGGCCTCCGGAATGCCCGCCACGGCGAAACCGATTGCGGCCGAGATCAAGTCGTCGACGGTGAAGTCGTGGAAGATCCGGCCGATCACCAGCATCGCCGCGGCCATGCCCAGCACCGCCAGTGACATCCGCTTGCCGAACTGCGCGAGTTCACGCGTCAACGGCGTCTGGATGCTGTCGATCTCGCTGATCAGTGCCTGGATGCGGCCGATCTCGGTGGCCGAGCCGGTGGCGGTGACCACCCCCACCCCGTGCCCGGCGGCGACGATGGTGCCCGAGTAGACCATCGAGGTGCGGTCACCGAGGCCGGCGTCGAATTCGACGTGGGTGGTGTTCTTGATCGCAGGCACCGACTCTCCGGTCAGCGCGGACTCCTCCACCTGGAGGTTGGTCACCCGCAGCAGTCGCATGTCGGCGGGAATGCGGTCGCCGGAGCTGATGCGCACCACGTCGCCCGGCACGATGGATTCGGAGTCGACGTTGACCCATTCGCCGTCGCGACGCACCTGCGCGGACACCGACAGCATGTTGCGGATGCTCTCCAGTGCCCGCTCGGCTTTGCCTTCCTGCAGGTAGCCGACGACGGCGTTGACCACCGCGACGCTGAAGATGACGGCGAAGTCCACCCACTCGCCGAGGATCGCCTTGAGGACGGCGGCGGCCACCAGGATGTAGATCAGCACGTTGTTGAACTGCAGGAAGAACCGCATGATGGCGGGGCGGCGCTTCTGCTGCGGCAGCCGGTTGGGTCCTTCTGCGGCCAGTCGGGCGGCGGCCTCGGCCGCGCTCAGGCCGTCGGTACTGGTGTGCAATGCCTCGACGATCTCCGCGCGACTGCGGGCATGTGCCAGCTCGGCGAAGTCGGTGTCCTCGATCTGGGTCTGTCGATGCGGATCGGTCACGCCTTCCAGCCTGTGCCGAAATTAGCACGTGCGCAAATTATTGGGCGCCATCAACTACACCCTGTAGTGGACGATTTGGTCGGAACTGGGACACTGTTGGGCATGGGCAGTACCGAGCGCTCCGCCAAGCTCTTCGCCGACGCCTCCGCCGTCATCCCCGGCGGCGTCAACTCGCCGGTCCGGGCGTTCAACTCCGTCGGCGGCACACCGCGCTTCCTGGTCAAGGGCCAGGGCTACCGGCTCACCGACGCCGACGACAACACCTATGTCGACCTGGTGTGCTCCTGGGGTCCGATGATCCTCGGTCACGCGCACCCGGCCGTGGTCGAGGCCGTCACCGAGGCCGCGCAACACGGGCTGAGCTTCGGAGCGCCCACCGCCTGCGAGTCGGAGCTGGCGCACGAGATCATCAGCCGGGTGGCGCCGGTCGACAAGATCCGGTTGGTCAACTCCGGCACCGAGGCCACCATGAGCGCCATCCGGCTGGCCCGCGGCTTCACCGGACGCCCCAAGATCATCAAGTTCTCCGGCTGCTACCACGGCCACAGCGACGCCCTGCTGGCCGACGCCGGCTCAGGTGTGGCCACCCTCGGCCTGCCGTCGAGCCCCGGAGTCACCGGCGCCGCGGCCGCTGACACCATCGTGCTGCCCTACAACGACGTCGCCGCCGTCGAAGACGCCTTCACGACCGCGGGTGACCAGATCGCCGCCGTCATCACCGAGGCCAGCCCCGGCAACATGGGCACCGTCCCGCCCGCGCCGGGCTTCAACGCGGCGCTGCGCCGTATCACCGCCGAGCACGGCGCGCTGCTGATCTCCGACGAGGTGATGACGGGCTTCCGCGTCAGCCGCGGGGGCTGGTACGGCGTGGACCCGGTGGACGCCGACCTGTTCACCTTCGGCAAGGTGATGAGCGGCGGGCTGCCCGCGGCGGCCTTCGGCGGCCGCGCCGAGGTGATGGAGCGGCTGGCTCCGCTGGGGCCGGTCTACCAGGCCGGCACACTGTCGGGAAACCCGGTGGCCATGGCCGCCGGATTGGCCACCTTGCGCAACGCCGACGACGCGGCGTACGCGAAACTGGACGCCAATGCCGACCGGCTCGATGCGCTGATCACCGAAGCGCTCACCAAAGAGTCGGTGGCGCACGTCATCCAGCGGGCTGGCAACATGCTCAGCGTGTTCTTCACCGACACACCCGTCACGAACTTCGCCGAAGCCAAGAACACCGAGACCTGGCGCTTCCCGCCGTTTTTCCACGCACTGCTGGATGCGGGTGTCTACCCGCCGTGCAGTGCCTACGAGACCTGGTTCGTCTCAGCCGCTCTCGACGACACTGCTTTTGAACACATCGCCGCTGCGCTGCCTGGCGCGGCCAAGGCAGCCGCCGAGGCCACCGCGTGAACACCCGCGTCTACGTGATGCGCCACGGTGAGGTGCACAACCCGGAGAAGGTGCTCTACGGCAGGCTTCCGGACTATCACCTGTCCGACCGCGGGCGCGCTCAGGCCAAGGCTGTTGCCGACTGGCTGGCCGACCGGGACATCACCTACATCGTCGCCTCCCCGCTGGAACGCGCCCAGGAAACCGCCGCGGCCACGGCCTCGCGCCACGGTCTGCCCATCGACACCGATGCGGATCTCATCGAGTCGTGGAACGTCTTCGAAGGCCAGCGGGTGGCCCCGGGGGACGGTGCGCTGCGCAACCCGCGCAACTGGCCGCTGCTGCGCAACCCGCTCAAACCGTCGTGGGGGGAGCCGTACAAGGAGGTGGCGCCGCGGATGATCGCCGCGCTGCACCGGGCCCGCGTCGCCGCCGAAGGGCATGAGGCCGTGTGTGTTTCGCATCAACTCCCGGTGGAGACGCTGCGCCGCGCGATGACCGGCAAGAGGTTGGCCCACCTGCCCACCAAGGGTGCGCGGATGTGCAACCTGGCCTCGCTGACATCGTTTGAGTTCGACGGCGACCGGTTGGTCGGCTGGGGTTACGCGGAGCCGGCTGGGCACCTGTGATGCGGTGGTTGGCAGTCCTGGGGTGCGCGCTCATGCTGGCGCTGACCGGCTGCGCCACCGGTGACGACGCCGTGGCCCAGGGCGGGACGTTCGAGTTCGTCGCACCGGGCGGGCAGACCGACATCTTCTACGACCCGCCCGCCGACCGCGGCAACCCGGGACCCATCTCGGGCCCGGACCTGCTGGACCCCGACACGACGCTCAGCCTCGATGATTTCGCCGGCGATGTCGTGGTGATCAACGTGTGGGGGCAGTGGTGTGCACCGTGCCGCACGGAGATGCCGCAGCTGCAAAAGGTGTACGAGGCCACCCGTGACCAGGGGGTGGCGTTTCTCGGTATCGACGTGCGGGACAACAACCGTGACGCCCCCGTCGACTTCGTCACCGACCGCAACATCACCTTCCCGTCGATCTATGACCCGGCGATGCGCACCATGATCGCGTTCGGCGGCAGGTACCCCACCACCGTCATCCCGTCCACCATCGTGCTGGACCGTCAGCACCGCGTGGCCGCGGTCTTCCTGCGCGAACTCCTGGCCGAAGACCTCCAGCCTGTTGTCCAGCGGCTGGTCTCCGAAAGCTCACCAGCGCAATGACAGGCTTCACCGAACTCGCCGCCACCGGGCCGCTGCTGCTGGCTCTGGGGGCGTGTGTGCTGGCTGGGCTGGTGTCGTTCGCCTCGCCGTGCGTGGTGCCGCTGGTCCCGGGCTACCTGTCCTATCTCGCCGCGGTGGTCGGAGAAGAACCCGTGCGCGGCGGCGAAACCCAGGTGAAGACCGGGTCGAAAATGCGCGTGGCCGGGTCGGCGCTGTTGTTCGTGGCGGGCTTCACGGTGGTGTTCATCCTCGGGACCGTGGCGGTGCTGGGTATGACGACGTCACTGATCACCAATCAGGTTGTGCTGCAACGTGTCGGCGGTGTGCTGACCATCATCATGGGGTTGGCGTTCATCGGGTTCATCCCGGCCATGCAGCGGCAGGTGAAGTTCACGCCGCGGCAGGTGTCCTCCGTGGCGGGCGCGCCGCTGCTGGGCGCGGTGTTCGGGCTGGGCTGGACACCGTGCCTGGGGCCGACGCTGGCGGGTGTCATCACGGTGGCCTCGGCCACCGACGGTGCCAGCGTGGCCCGCGGAGTGACGCTGGTGATCGCCTACTGCCTGGGGCTGGGGCTGCCGTTCGTTCTGCTGGCGTTCGGCTCGTCCTGGGCAGTCGGCGGGCTGGGCTGGCTGCGACGCAACACCCGCACCATCCAGATCATCGGCGGCGTGCTGATGATCTGTGTGGGCGTGGCGCTGGCGACGGGATTGTGGAGTGACTTCGTCTCCTTCGTCCGTGACGCCTTTGTCAGCGATGTGAGGCTGCCGATTTGATCGCTCTGATCCGCAACACCTGGCGTGCGCTGACGTCCATGGGCACCGCGCTGGCTCTGCTGTTCCTGCTGGCGGTGGCCGCGGTGCCGGGCGCGCTGGTGCCGCAGCGCAGTCTCAACGCGGGCAAGGTCGACGAGTATCTGGCCGAGCACACCACCATCGGGCCGTGGCTGGACCGCTTCCAGTTCTTCGACGTCTTCTCCAGCTTCTGGTTCACGGCCATCTACGTCCTGTTGTTCATCTCGCTGGTGGGCTGCCTGACCCCGCGGATGATCGAGCACGCCAAGAGCCTGCGGGCCACGCCGGTTGCGGCGCCACGCAACCTGGCGAGGCTGCCGAAACACCACACCGCCGACGCCGTGGGAACCCCGGACGACGTAGCCGAGACCATGGTCAAGGAGCTGCGTGGGTGGCGAAAGATCGTCCGCAAGGACGGCGATGTCACCGAGATCTCGGCGGAGAAGGGCTATCTGCGCGAGTTCGGCAATCTGGTGTTCCACTTCTCGCTGCTCGGCATCCTGGTGGCCGTCGCGGCCGGAAAGCTCTTCGGCTACGAAGGCAACGTCATCGTCGTCGCAGGCGGGCCCGGGTTCTGCTCGGCCTCACCCGCGGCGTTCGATTCGTTCCGGGCCGGCAACACCGTCGACGGCACCTCGCTGAACCCGATGTGTGTGCGGGTCAACGACTTCGAAGCCCGGTATCTGGACAACGGGCAGGCCATCGGGTTCGCCGCCGACATCGACTATCAGTACGGCGAGGACCTGACCACCAACACCTGGCAGCCCTACCGGCTGGAGGTCAACCATCCGCTGCGGGTGGGCGGTGACCGGGTGTACCTGCAGGGCCGCGGATTTGCCCCGTCGTTCACGGTGACGTTCCCGGACGGGCAGACCCGCAGCCAGACCATCCAGTGGCGCCCCGAAGACCAGACCACCTTCCTGTCCTCCGGCGTGGTGCGCATCGATCCGCCCGCGGGGATGTACCCCGACGACGACGAGCGCCGTGACCACCAGATCGCGATCCAGGGCCTGTTCGCGCCGACAGCCTCCTTTGACGGGACGCTGCTGTCGTCGAGTTGGCCGGAGCTCAACGACCCGGCGGTGGCCGTCGACATCTACCGCGGCGACGCCGGCCTGGACAGCGGGCGACCGCAGTCCATCTGGGACCTCGATCCGCGGCTCATCGACCAGGGCCGGCTCACCCGGGAAGAACGGGTGAATCTGCGGGCCGGTGAGTCGGTGACGTTGAACGACGGCACCCAGATCCGCTTCGACGGTGCCACTCCGTTCGTGAACCTGCAGGTGTCGCACGACCCGGGCCAGGTCTGGGTGCTGGTCTTCTCGCTGGCCATGATGGGTGGGCTGTTGGTGTCGTTGATCATCCGTCGCCGCCGGATCTGGGTCCGGATTGCTCCGGCCGGCGGCAGCGGTACCGTGAACGTCGAGCTCGGCGGCTTGGCGCGGTCCGACAACTCCGGCTGGGGTGACGAGTTCGAGAAGTTGACGGAGCGTCTGCTGAGCAGCAGCGACACCCCGTCCAGAGAGAAGGTCCGATGAACTCCGATCACGTCGATCTCGGTCTGGCCCAGTACTCGGACTGGGCGTTCACGACGTCGACCCTGGTGCTGATGGTGGCCATGCTGCTGCTGGCCGTCGAGCTGTCCTACAGTCGCAGCCGCAAGGTCGCCGAACGCGAACTGGTGGCGGCCGGGGTCAGCTCCGACGGCGACCGGCCCGGGCGGATCGCCGAGGTCCCCAAGCGCTCGGCGGATGAGCGCATCGGCCGCACCGGCATCGCGTTGGTCTACGTCGGCATCGCCGCGCTGTTTGCGTGCATCGTGCTGCGCGGGCTGTCGACCAGCCGGGTGCCCTGGGGCAACATGTACGAGTTCATCAACCTGACCTGCTTCTGTGGTCTGGTGGCCGCGGCGTGGGTGCTGCGCAAGCCGCAGTTCCGGTCGTTGTGGGTGTTTGTGCTGCTGCCCACCCTGATCCTGCTGACCGTCTCGGGTCAGTGGCTCTACACCCACGCGGCTCCGGTGATGCCGGCGTTGCAGAGTTACTGGCTGCCCATCCACGTCTCGGTGGTCAGTCTCGGGTCCGGGGTGTTCCTGGTCGCCGGAGTGGCCAGCATCCTGTTCCTGCTCAAGCTGTCCCGGTTCGGCAAGGGTGACGGTGCGGTGGCCCGGGTGGTGCAGCGCCTTCCCGACGCGCAGACGCTCGACCGGATCGCCTACCGCACCACCATCTTCGCGTTCCCGGTGTTCGGGTTCGGCGTCATCTTCGGCGCCATCTGGGCCGAGGAGGCATGGGGCCGGTACTGGGGCTGGGATCCCAAGGAAACGGTGTCCTTCATCGCGTGGGTGGTGTATGCCGCCTACCTTCACGCCCGTTCGACCGCGGGCTGGCGGGACAAGAAGGCCGCGTGGATCAACGTCGTCGGCTTCGTGGCCATGGTGTTCAACCTGTTCTTCATCAACCTGGTGACCGTGGGTCTGCACTCGTATGCCGGGGTGAGCTGAGTTTCAAAGGAGTTTGTTCGTGTCTGACCTTCCGAGTGGTCCAGGAGCCCGAGAGACGAGGGGGACGCAGGGCCGCGACCATGAAGCACCGCCGAATGCCGACGGCCGCCACGGTCGGGAGAATGCCCCTCGCGAAAACGACGAGCCGACAACATGGTTCGCCGAACAATCTCAAGACGAGCCGCAACGGGCCGAGCCCAAGACGGAGTACACCGAGTTCCACACCCCGGGGTACGGCACTCCGGTGATCAGCGACGGCCCGCCAAGGCCGGTGACCGGGTTCCGGTCCGAGCATCGGTTCAGTGAGCCCACCGGACTGCCGAGGCCGCCGCGCTGGAATCCGCCGCCGCCGCAGTGGAATGCGCCGGCGTCGGAACCGCGGACCGAGCAGTTCCACTACCTCAGCCCAGAGCGCCTGGAACCGGCGCCACGCGAGCCTGCGGTGGCCGAGTCCGCGCTGCCCGTGCCGTACCGCCAGGAGATTCCGCAGACCCCGTATCCGGATCTGTCCACCAGCTCGTTGCTGCGCGAGGTCAAACCGGTGCCGGCCAGCGGATGGCGCCGACTGCTGTACCTGGCGTCGGGCAAGCTGATCAATGTCGGCGAGAGCCCCAAGGACATCCACCAGAAGAACCTCGTCGCCCAGGTCAACCAACCGCTGGCGGGCTGCTACCGGATCGCGGTGGTCTCACTCAAAGGCGGTGTGGGCAAGACCACCATCACCGCCACGCTGGGGTCCACGTTCGCGTCGCTGCGCGGAGACCGGGTGGTGGCCGTCGACGCCAATCCCGACCGCGGCACCTTGAGTCAGAAGGTGCCGCTGGAGACGCAGGCCACCGTGCGGCACCTGTTGCGTGACGCCGGGCGGATCCAGAGTTACAGCGATATCCGGGGTTACACATCGCAGGGTCCCAGCCGGCTGGAGGTGCTGGCCTCGGAGACCGACCCGGCCGTCTCGGAGGCGTTCAGTGCCGACGATTACGCCCGCACATTGGAGGTGCTCGAGCGGTTCTACAGCCTGGTCCTCACCGACTGCGGCACCGGTCTGATGCACTCGGCGATGGCCGCGGTGCTGGCCAAGGCCGACACTCTGGTGGTGGTCAGTTCAGGTTCGGTGGACGGGGCGCGCAGCGCCTCGGCGACGCTGGACTGGCTGGACGCGCACGGCCATCAGGAGTTGGTGCGCAATTCGATCGCGGTGATCAATGCCGTGCGGCCCCGTTCGGCCAAGATCGACATCCAGAAGGTGGTGGATCACTTTTCGCGTCGCTGCCGTGCGGTGCGGCTGGTGCCGTTCGACCCGCATCTGGAAGAGGGCGCCGAGATCGACCTGACGCGGCTGCGCAGGGACACCAGAGAAGCGCTGGTGGAGTTGGCTGCGGTGGTGGCCGACGGGTTCCCCGGCCCGAACCGGGATTCCGCGAGTTGGTAGCTGCCGGGTCTTAAGTCCGCGGCTTGTTGTCCGGGTGGTTGAGCCGCCACAGGAACTCGGGATCATCGTCGGGGCCGATGGTGCGGGGCCGCGGGCGGTTGGCACGCGCTTTGACGACGCGCCAGCCGATGTACACCGCTGCGGCCAGTAGAACCACGAGGACCAGGAACGACACGAAACAACCTCCTTCTACCGAATATACGCGTGTCGGTAGGCTCGGGTTCGTGGTTGAACAGCCCCGTACCGCTCAGATGGTGGCAGATGTCGCGGCCTACCTGGTCGCACGACTGCTGTTGGTTGCGGTGCTTGCCGTGGCCATCGTCTTCGGGGCGCGGCTGCTCGGTATCGAAGAGTTCCCTGTGGTGATCGCGGTGCTGTTCGCGATCGTGATCGCGTTGCCGTTGGGGATCTGGGTGTTCGCGCCGTTGCGCAGGCGCGCGACCGCCAGCATTGCTGCCGTCGACGAGCGGCGTAAGCGTGACCGTGCCGAACTGCAGGCCCGGCTGCGCGGTGAGGACCCGTCGGACAAGTGACCAGGGTTGCGTTCGGCGCCGAGTTCTGCGGAGCCGAAGGCTACCTCGATTCGCCGACGGTGGGTCTGCCGCCCAGGTTCGTCGTCGACGCTGTGTCGGCGCATGTGCACAGCTGGGGGCGTGGCGAGCTGTACGCGCCGGATATCGACCGTGACGTCGAGGCGGCCCGGGCCGGTTACGCGTCGTTGGTGGGTGTCCCCGCGCAGTCGGTGGCGATCGGTGGCAGTGTCTCGGCGCTGCTCGGTCTGATTGCCGCCGCGGTGCCCGACGGTGCCCGGGTGCTCACCGTCTCCAAGGAGTTCACCAGCGTCTCGTTTCCGTTCGCTGCGCAGTCGGCGCGGGGTGTGACCGTGACCGAACTCGAGCCCGCGGAGGTGGAGCGCCGGGCAGGGGAGTTCGACGTCGTCGCGGTCAGCTTGGTTCAGTCGGCCGGCGGGCGCACCCTCGATGTCGACACGCTGCGAGCCAACGTGGGTGACGCACTCACCGTCATCGACGTCACGCAGGCGCTGGGGTGGTGCCAGGTGGACGTGTCCTGGGCGGACGTGACCGTCGGAGGCGCCTACAAATGGTTGTTGGCCCCGCGCGGGATGGCGTGGATGTCGGTGCGTGATTCGCTGCTGGAGAGCATCACTGCCCACGGCGCCAATTGGTATGCCGGCCAGGATCCGTGGTCGACGGTGTATGGCCTGCCGCTGCGCCTGGCGCCCGGTGCGAAGCGGTTGGACACCTCACCGTCGTGGATCAGCGCCATCGGCGCGGGAGCCGCACTGCCATGGCTGGCCGGACTGGATCGGGCGGCGGTGCACCGTCACACTGTGGGGCTGGCTGCTGTGGTGCGCCACCATCTGGGCCTTGCTCCCATCGAGTCGGCGATTGTCTCCATACCTGTTGCGGGAGCTGAGGATCGGTTGCGTGCGGCCGGCATCCGGGCCGCCGTGCGAGCGGGCGCGGTGCGAGTCGGTTTTCATCTCTACAACACCGGCGAAGATGTCGAGCGACTGTTGGACGCACTGCGCTGACACGCCAAAAAGCGCCCCGGAGGGCGCTTTTCGGAGTGGGTCGTGTCAGCGGACGTTTACGTACACCGTCTTGGTGTTCTGCGGCGCGAACTGGTTGTCCGAGTTCGGGCCGTAGCCACCTTCATTGCCGGCGTTCGGATTCGTGTGGCTGAAAGTGGGACCTTGGCCGACGGAGACGACGCTGGCTTCGCTGAGCGGGGCGTTGGACAGGCGGTTGACGATCACCTTGTAGCCCTGGCTCTGCAGCGAGCTGATGGTGTCTTGGGCGTTGCCTGCTCCGGTGGGGGCGGCGATCGCCGGTGCGGCCAAGCCAAGCAGAGCGGCGGTGGCGGCGGTTCCGATGAGTGTGGCTACTCCTAGCTTCTTCATGTTCGTGTTTCTCTCTGGTTTCGTGCTGGTGCGAATCGTGCCTCGCAGTAAGACCTGTGGGTCGCGGTTCGGATCGGGTTTCGTTCCGGTCTGGTGGTTGTAACCAGCAGGTCAGGGGATTAATTCCATGGCAGTGATTTGTCGTCAGCTGGCAGGAACTGTGCGGTGCGGCCGTGTTCGCGGACTCCGTGGGGCCGTATCAGGTGATGCGCGAAGCGTTACCCACAGCAACGTGCGCCACATCACTGATGTCAAGTTTGGTTGACGGCTGGAGAGTGTCAAGTTATATTGACGAGCATGAATCAGTCGCTTTCGCTCGATCAGTCCGAGGAACTCGGCAGTGTCGATCCGGCCGTCGGGCTGCGCGCGGTCGGAGCGTTGCAACGGCTCCAGGTGCGGCTGGAAGCACTGCATGTCGCCAACGCCCGCGAACAGGGCTGGAGTTGGCAGGCCATCGCCGACGCCCTGGGTGTCAGCAGGCAGGCCGTCCATCAGAAGTACAACCGGAGGCGCTGATGTTCGAGAAGTTCACGAAGGAGGCCAGGGCGGCCGTGGTCCTGGCGCAACAAGAGGCCCGTGACGCCGACATCGGTGAGATCAGACCTGAGCACCTGCTTGTCGGGGTGGTGCAGAGTGCGGGTCGTGATCTGGCGGCGGTGCTCTCGGAAGCCGGCCTCACCGCCGACGCGCTGCGGGTGCGCCTGAGTTCCGCAGGCGACGACGTCGACGAGGACGCTGCCGCGCTGCGCGCCATCGGCATCGACTTGGATGCCGTGCGGGACGCGGTGGAGCGGGGTTTCGGTCCGGATGCCTTCGACGATGCGGTGCGCAGTTCGGGCCGGCGCCAGCGCCGCCGCGGTCACCTCCCGTTCACCAGACCGGCGAAGAAGGTGCTCGAGCTCGCCTTGCGGGAAGCCTTGGCGCACAAGAGCAGAGAGATCCGGGTCGAGCATGTGCTGCTGGCGATCCTGCGCGGCGACGACACGGCGACCGTCGAGCTGGTCACCGACTTCGTCGACGCCGCGCACTTGCGTGTCGCTGTGGCGGCCTTGCTCGACGAAGCCGCTTGATCGCACCGGACACCTCAGCCGGGCACCGCATGAGCTGACCGCCCTGCAGCGGAGCTAACCCAGGAAGAGTGCGATGCCTACGGCGATCGACCACACCAACATGGTCAGCCCGGTATCTCGCAGTACCGGGATCAATGCGGGGCCGCCCTTGCCCGTCGTCACCGGACGCGACGCCCGCACCGCCAGGGGCGCGGCGACGAACCCGGCCAGAGTCCATGGGGTCGCGAATGCCAGCGCGACGGTGGCCAACCCCGCAGTCACCAGCAGCCCGACGTACAGCCTGCGGGTGCGGGCGTCACCGAGACGCACTGCCAGGGTGATCTTGCCGGACTCCGTGTCGGTGGGGATGTCGCGCAGATTGTTGGCCACCAACACCGCCGAGGACAGGCAGCCCATGGCCACCGCAGCCACGGCGCCCACCCAGTCGACGGCCAGCGCCTGCGTGTACTGCGTTCCCAGCACCGCCACCAGACCGAAGAACACGAATACCGCGATCTCGCCGAAACCCAAGTAGCCGTAAGGCTTTGAGCCTCCGGTGTAGAACCACGCGCCGGTGATGCAGACCACGCCGACGGCGATCAGCCACGGATTGGTCACGACGGCCAGCGCCAGTCCGGCCAGCGACGCCAGAAGCAGGCTGATCACCGCTGCGCTCAGCACAGCTCTCGGTGAGGCCACCTTGGAGCCCACCAGCCGCAGCGGGCCCGCGCGCACGTCGTCGGTGCCGCGGATGCCGTCGGAGTAGTCGTTGGCGTAGTTCACCCCGACGATCAGGGCCAGCGACACCAGTAGCGCCAGCGCCGCCTTCCACCACACGGCCGCACCCAGCCAGGCCGCTGCTCCGGTGCCGGCGATGACGGGCGCCACCGCGTTGGGAAGAGTCCGCGGGCGGGCGCCTTCGATCCATTGGGAGACGGTGGCCATGGCGACGATCGTCCCACGGCACCGATCCAACCGAATCAGAGGTTGGCCAACCCCACCACCAGGTTGAGGGTCATCGCCAGGATCACCGCGCCCAACAGGAACGACAGCATGGCGTGCTGCAGCGCGGTGGACCGGATGGCCCCGTTGCGCAGATTGGTATCCGACACCTGATAGGTCATGCCGAGGGTGAACGCCAGGTAGGCGAAGTCCGCGTAGGCCGGCGGATCGTCCTGATTGAAGTCGATCGCACCGGGCGGGCCGGTGTAGTACTGCCGGGCGTAGCGCAGCATGAACACGGTGTGCACGGCAAACCACGACGCCGCCACCGACAGTATCCCCACCACAGCCGCGCCGAGGTCGCCGCCTGCGGTCAGTAGATAGCCGACGCCGCCGAGGCTGCCCAGGCTCGCCAGAACCACCGTCACCTGGGTGAAACGGCGGGTGGAGTCCTCCTCGTGGGCGTGCCGGGCGTGCTGCTCGGTGGCGGCGGCGTCCATCCGTCCGACCAGCAGCCACGTCCACGCGAGATAGATCGTCGCGGCGACCACCCAGCCCGTCGCGGGCGCATACGGCGCGCCCGCCGTCACCGCCACCACGGCCGCCGCGGCCGCCCCGCCGGCCACGGCTCCGGCCAGTCGGACCGCCGCGGGACCGTCGGCGCGCAGTGCCACAAAATGTGCCATGGCGGCAGTCAAGCAGAATGGACGGATGCTCGGAGTCATCGGCGGCAGCGGTTTTTACTCGTTCTTCGGAGCCGACGCCCGCACCATCAGTCTGGACACCCCCTACGGCAGCCCCAGCGCGCCGGTCACCGTCGGGCAGGTCGGCGACCACGAGGTGGCGTTCCTGCCTCGCCACGGCGTCAGACACGAGTACTCGCCGCACACTGTGCCCTACCGCGCCAACATGTGGGCACTGCGGGCACTCGGGGTGCGGCGGGTGTTCGGTCCGTGTGCGGTGGGCAGCCTGACGCCCGAACTCGGCCCCGGCGCCATGGTGGTGCCCGATCAGCTCGTCGACCGCACCAGTGGCCGCAAGGCCACCTACTTCGACTCCGGCGGCATCCACGTCGACTTCGCCGACCCGTACTGCCCGGACCTGCGGGAGTCGGCGTCCGGGCTGCCCGGCGTGGTCGACGGTGGCACCATGGTGGTGATCGAGGGTCCCCGCTTTTCCACCCGTGCCGAGAGCCAGTGGTACGCGAGCGTCGGGTTCTCGCTGATCAACATGACCGGTTACCCCGAGACGGTGTTGGCGCGTGAACTCGAGATCTGTTATGCGGCAATCGCTCTGGTGACAGATCTGGACGCCGGCGTCGAGGCCGGCAGCGGGGTCAAGGCCGTCGACGTGTTCGCCGAGTTCGAGCGCAACTTGGTGCCGTTCAAGAAGCTGGTGCGCGAGGCCATCGAGGCTGTGCCGCAGGAACGCACCTGCACACACTGCTCACCGCACGAGGGTGTGACGCTCCCGATCGAGCTGCCGTGAAGGTCCTGCTGACGGGCGCGGCGGGGTTCATCGGCACCCAGATCTCCGCCGCGTTGAAGGTCCGCGGGCACGAGGTGGTCGGTCTCGACATGCTGTTGCCCGCGGCCCATCACGACGCCGTGTTGCCCGAGGGGGTGGTGCGTGGAGATGTGGCTGCCCCCGACATCGTGGCGCACCTGCTCGACGGGGTGGACGTGGTGTGTCACCAGGCGGCCATGGTGGGCGCGGGTGTTGATGCCGGTGATGCGCCCGCGTACGGCAGGCACAACGACTACGCCACCACGGTGCTGTTGGCGCAGATGCACGCCGCCGGGGTGTCGCGGCTGGTGCTGGCCTCGTCGATGGTGGTCTACGGCCAGGGCGGGTTCGAATGCCCGCAGCACGGGATGGTTGATCCGCTGCCACGCCGCCGTGAGGACCTCGACGCCGGGATGTTCGAGCACCGTTGCCCGGTCGGCGACGAACCGGTGCGCTGGACGTTGGTGGGCGAGGACGCCCCGCTGCGGCCTCGCAGTCTCTACGCCGCCAGCAAGACCGCGCAGGAGCACTACGCGCTGGCCTGGGCCGAAGCGACGGGTGGCGCCGTCACCGCCCTGCGCTATCACAACGTTTACGGTCCCGGCATGCCGCGCGACACCCCGTACTCGGGCGTCGCGGCCATCTTTCGTTCGGCTCTTGAAAAGGGAAGTCCGCCAAAGGTTTTCGAAGATGGCGGGCAGATGCGTGATTTCGTGCACGTCCGCGATGTCGCCGCTGCCAATGTCGTCGCTGTCGAGGCGGCCACCGAGGGGTTCCTGGCCGCCAATGTGTGCTCAGGGCAGCCGATTTCGATCCTCGACGTGGCGAACATCGTGTGCCAGGCCCGCGGCGGGCCGGCTCCCGAGGTCACCGGGCAGTTCCGCAGTGGCGACGTGCGCCACATCGTGGCCTCGCCGGAAGGGGCCGCGCAGTCGCTGGGGTTCCGGGCCGCGGTGTCGCCACAGGTCGGTTTGCGGGAGTTCGCGTTCGCGCCGTTGCGGGCATGAGACTGAACCTAGGCGACAGATTCTGGCAATTGTGTCGACTGAAGTCCGTCTCGTGATAGGCGTGCCCGCCGCACCCGCTCGATGATGTCTCTTTGTCGGTGGTCGGCGAGCACCCTGATGACGATCCATCCAAGGGACGCCAGGTACTCCGCACGCGCGACGTCGGCGGTGAAGCTGAGCCGGTCGGTGCGGTGATGTTGGCCGTCGTATTCCACCGCCACCATCAACTCGGGCCAGCCCATGTCGAGGAAGTATCTGCGACCGTTGGGCCGAGGCACCGGAATCTGGGTCTGCGGCCTGGGAAACCCGGCGGCGACGAGCACCAGGCGCAGCTTGGTCTCTTGCGGGGATTCGGCACCGGCGTCGACGCGGTTCAACAGCTTCGGTACCCGGGCTGAGCCCCTCAGTCCGGGGTGCCGCCGCGCGACTTCGAGTACGTCGGCATGGTCGAAGCGGGTGGCCTGTGCCAGTGCGTCGAGTCGGGCGATCGCTTTGTCCTCGGCGTCGCGGCGCGCGAGATCGAAAACAGTCCTCGGCACAGTGGTGACCGGAATGCCGCGGCGGGTCACCACCTCGTCGTCGAGAAGCGTCTCGTTCCTGGTGATCACTGTCCGCGGAGGCTTCGTGTTGTCCACGTTTATCTCGATGGGAGTGCCGATATCGACCCACTTGGCGCCGTGCCAGGCTGCTGCGGCCAGGCCGGTGATGACGCCGCGGCCTTTCGACCATTTCCACGTCGCGTAGATCCAGTCATCCAGCGACAGATCGCCTTTGGGGGCATAGAGGTCAGGTAGCAGGCGTTGATAGTTTTTGCTCAGCTGATACTTGGTCACCACACCCGCCGCTACGGCCTGGCTCCCGATGAACACCGTGGACATGGCGCGAGGTTCCCACGTGAGGGGTCCGGGCCATCGACCCTCATCCACAGGTGCGCGAAACGGAGCTCAGTCGAGAAATTCGCGGGATCTTCTCGACTGAGCTCTGTCTCGCTGTGACTCACCCCACTTGACAGCTGTCAACTCAGGATGGCAATACTGATCGGGTGAAGACTCCGATCTGCGATCGCTTCGGCATCGACTTCCCGCTGTTCGCGTTCAGCCACTGCCGCGACGTGGTGGCGGCGGTGACCAACGCCGGGGGCTTCGGAGTGCTCGGCGGCACCGCGTTCACGCCAGAGCAGCTCGAACGAGAACTCGCCTGGATCGACGCCGAGGTCAAGGGCAAGCCCTATGGTGTCGACATCATCGTGCCCGCCAAGTTCGAAGGCAAGGGCGAGTCGTTGTCCACCGGGCAGCTGGTCGACCGGATTCCCGCCGAGTACCGCACGTTTGTCACCGAACTGCTTGCCGCCCACGATATTCCGGTCGACGAGCGGCCGCGCCACGGTGGCTCGAACCTGTCTGGTGACACCGGCGAGCAACTGCTGGACGTGGCCCTCAAACACCCGATCAAGATGATGGCCAACGCGCTCGGCGTCCCGCCCGCCTACATGATCGAGGCCGGCGCCGGCAGCGGCGTTCCTGTCGCCGCACTGGTGGGCGCCAAGGAACACGCCATCAAGCAGGTCAAAGCCGGGGTGGACGTGATCATCGCCCAGGGCACCGAGGCCGGCGGGCACTGTGGTGAGGTATCCACCCTGGTCCTGGTCCCCGAGGTGCTGGAGGCGATCGAGGGCAGCGGCATCCCCGTTCTCGCTGCCGGCGGCATCGTGACGGGACGTCAGATGGCCGCCTGCGTGGCGATGGGTGCCGCGGGCGCGTGGACGGGATCGGTGTGGTTGACCACCGAGGAGGCCGAGACCGCGCCGTACACCGTCCAGAAGATGCTGGCCGCGTCGTCGCGTGACACCGTGCGTTCGACGGGTCGCACCGGCAAGCCCGCCCGTCAACTGGTGTCGGACTGGACCGCGGCCTGGGGGCCCGACAAGCAGCAGACGCTGCCGCTACCGCTGCAGAACATGCTCGTCGAGCCGGTTCTGCGCCGCGTGGACAAGCTTGCCGCCCAAGGACATCCCGGTGCCCAGGCCCTGGCCACCTACTTCGTCGGCCAGGGTGTGGGCCTGATGAACAAGGTCAAGCCGGCCCGTGAAGTGGTGCTCGAGTTCATCGAGGATTACGTGGCCGCAGCAGAACGGCTGGGCGCTTCGCTGGCGGACTGAACGCGCCCGGGTCGCAGAACCCGGCGCAGAATCGCGGGTGCAAACAGCGCCGTCGCCGGGTCGACGAGTTGTGTCACGCGAACGAACTGCTCGTGCACCACAAGATCGGACGGACACCGGGCGATGACCCGGTTGGTGTACCAGCCGGCCAGCCTGGTCGCCGGCGTCCGTCGGCCCGGTACCTCGGGCACGGCCAGATCGGCTCCGGTGGAGATCTGCCAGACGTTGTCGACGATCTTGACCGTCGCGGCGAAGAAGCGCGGGCCCAGCCGGGCAGGGCCCTCGAGAAGGCATCGCCGCAACGCCAGCGCTTCGAGCGCCGACACCGACATACCCTGCCCGTAGGCCGGATTGAAGCTGCAGACGGCGTCGCCGATCACCACCAGACCCTCGGGAAAGCGGCGCATCTTGTCGTAACGTCGCCGTTGTGTCATCGCGTACCGGTAGCGGGCGGGTTCGCCGACGGGCTCAGCGCGTCCGAGTGCCTGCATCATCGGCGGCGGGGCCCACGTTGCGGTGAATGCCAGCAGCCCATCCCAGTCGGTGGGCGGCTCGTGGCCGGCTATTCCGGCGGCCGTGAGCAACCAGGTGTCGTTCTCGCACAATGCCATTGCTCCGCCGGTGGGTCGCCCCGGTGCGGTGCCCACCAGGAACATCTTGCTCGGCGGCGCGGGGGCGGGGATCCGCACCAACTGACTGGCGTACGCCAGCCGCACCCTCGTGCCGATCTCGCGGGGCCGCCCGTACCCGAGGTCCGCCAGGAACGCCGGTGTGCGCGACCCGCGGCCGGTGGCGTCGATCACCAGGTCGGCGGCCAGGTCGACACCCGTTCCGCCGCCGTGGGGCGCCACCTGCACGCCGGTGATCCGCTGCCCGTCGGCGACCAGCTTCACCACGTCATGGCCGTCGAGCATTGTCACCATGGGCCGGACCCGCCGCCGAATGTGGTCTTCCAGGAACGGTCGGTTCGACTGGTAGACCAGCAGCCGGTGGGTGAACTCCCCGGACTGCCGGCGCAGGCTCTGGCCGTTGAGCACCTGCCAGAAGTCACAGAGTTCGTTGAGTACCGCGGCGCCGTCGGCAGCCAGCTCGTCGAGGATGCCGGGGAACAGTTCCTCGATGGCCGTCGAACCACTGGCCAGCAGGGCGTGGACATGACGACTCTGAGGCACGCCGCGGCGATGCTCGTCGCCGTCGGGCAGCACGTCGCGTTCCACCACCGTCACCCGGTCGTAGAACTCCGACAGCACACGAGCGGCCAGCAGGCCGGAAACACTGGCACCCAGGACGACGGCATGTTCCCCCATGCCGGCCAGTCTCGGCCGAGCCCAGGAAGCGGCCTAGCGTAGTGGACTACTCCACATCGACTCGGCCAGCCAGGACTCGTCGTCGAGATACCGCCGGGCCAGCGCTGCGGTGCCCGCGGCGAAGGTCGGGGCCAGAGTGATCGCGGTGTCGGCATCGGCGTGGGTACCGATCCACGCCGAGAGCATCACGCGTCGCAGCATCACGAACGTCGGGACCAACGCCAGGTGTTCGTCGGGCAGCTCGCGCACCGAGCGGTAGCCGCGCAGCCAGTCGGCGATGATGCGCTCGGCGTCGGGGGTGTCCTCGATGAAGCTGACCACCGCGCCCAGATCGGCCAGATGCCAGGACCAGCCGCAGTCGTCGAAGTCGATCACGGTGATGGGAGCCGCCGGGTCATCGGGGTCCACCATCAGGTTCGCCATCCGCAGATCTGCGTGTACCAGGCCGAAACGGTCCGCACCGGTGCCGAATTCGGTGAGCTTCTCGATGATCTGCTCGACGGCCAACCCGATGATTCCTGCGTCGGCGTCGGTGAGATTGGGTGCGTCGCGCCAGTTGCCCCAGCGGGCGATCGGACTGACGGTGGTCTCCAGGTCCCAGCGAAACCGGGTGAAGAACTCCGGCGCCTCCCAGCTCTCGACGTGGTTGTGCATCGCGGCGGTCAGCCGGCCCAGCTGGTCGAAGCCCACGGCGTCGGGCTTGTCCTCGGCTGTGCAGCCCGGAATGTAGGACACCGCGTCGACGTGCAGGGGGACGCCGTCGACGCTGATCTCCACGACGTCGGCGCCGTCAGCGGCGGGAATCAGGGTCGGCGTCACAACCGAGGTCTGTGCGCGCAGGGCCGCCATCCAGCTCAGCTCCGAGCGAATGGCCTCCAGCGAGTGGTAGCCCGGCCGGTGCACGCGCAGCACCCAGGGCTGGTCGGCGCACACCAGATAGGTGGCGTTCTCCGACAAGCTCAGCAGCCGCAGCGGGGTGTCGGTCGGGTGACCGTAGGCGGGCAGCGCTGCGCGGGCGAACTCCTCGTGGTTCGGGGGAAGTCCAGGCATCGCAACAGTGTCCACCAAGGTCTGTCCATCCGCATGTGCGCGCCACCGGCAGAATTACGTACTTACCCGCGCTGGGTACGGGACGGGATGGCATCGTTGACGGTGATATGAGTACCGCGTTTTCCAACATCATGGATTCCAACAGCTACTCGGCGGGCCATGGTGAGCCGCAGCCGCTGATCAGCGCGCGCGAGAAGATGCTGGGGCCTGCGTACCGGTTGTTCTACGAGCGGCCGGTCCATCTGGTGCGCGGTCAGGGCGCCTATCTGTTCGATGCCGACGGAGAGCGTTACCTCGACGCCTACAACAACGTCGCCAGCGTGGGGCACTGCCACCCGCACGTGGTGGAGGCCGTCACCCGCCAGCTTTCGATGCTGAACACCCACACCCGGTACCTGCACCAGAACATCGTCGAGTACTCCGAGCGGCTGCTTGCCACGTGTGGCTTCGAGATCGACCAGGTGATGTATGCCTGCACCGGTTCCGAGGTCAACGACCTGGCGTTACGCGTGGCTGAAATGCACACCGGCGCAACAGGTGTGATCATCACCTCCGACGCCTACCACGGAAACACCGCGGCCGTCACCGCCATCTCGCCGTCGCTGGGCGGCGCCACCACGCTGGGCCCCCATGTGCGTACGGTGGCTCCGCCGGACAGCTACCGCGTGCCGAAAGAGCAACTCGCGCAGACGTTCGCCGCCGACGTCGCCGCTGCTGCCGACGAGCTGGCCGAGGCCGGCTACGGGCTGTCCTGCCTGATCGTCGACACCATCTTCAGCTCCGACGGCATCTACACCGACCCGGGTGTGCTCAAGCCGGCCGTGGATCTGGTGCGCGCACGAGGTGGCGTGTTCATCGCCGACGAGGTGCAGCCCGGGTTCGCCCGCACCGGCGAGGCGATGTGGGGATTCCAGCGCCACGGCGTCACCCCGGACCTGCTGACCACCGGCAAGCCGATGGGCAACGGTATGCCGGTGGCGGCCATGGCGGCACGCTCGGATGTCCTCAAGTCGTTCGCGGTGGGAGTGCCGTACTTCAACACCTTCGGCGGTAACCCGGTGTCCATGGCTGCTGCGGCTGCGGTGCTCGACGTCATCGAGAACGAACAGTTGATGCTCAACGCGAAGAACACCGGTGCCCTGCTGCGCAACGAGCTCACCCGCATCGCCGCCGACCATCCGGGTATCGGCGATGTCCGGGGCGCCGGCCTCTACATCGGGGTGGAGTTGGTCACCGACCCGGACACCAAGGCGCCCGACCGGGCCGGGGCGCGTCGGCTGGTCAACCTGCTTCGGGAACGACGGGTGCTGCTGTCGGTCTGCGGGCATGACGGCAGTGTGTTGAAAATCCGTCCGCCGCTGGTGTTCTCGCCAGCGGATGTGGACTGGTTCTGTACGGAGTTCGAGGCCGCCGTCGCTCGGTAGCGGTGGCGTATCAGGCGGGCAGAGCAGACCGGCTAGTCCCGTGTGGCCAGGGGTAGCCGTACCTCGAAACGGGCTCCGCCACCCAGATTGTGTGCCGAGAGTGTGCCGTGATGTGCGGCCACCAGACCGGCGGCGATGGCCAGTCCCAGCCCCGAACCACTGGGCAGTGGCGAATCAGCCCGCGGTACCCGGCCGTTGGACCCGCGGTAGGCCACGTCGAACACCTTGGCGAGGTCGGCGTCGTCGATACCCACACCGGTGTCGTCGACCCGCGCCCACGCGCCCTGGGCATCACGTCCCAACTGCAGCGTCACGGTGCCGCCGGAGGGCGTGTGTGCGATCGCATTGGCCACCAGATTGGACAGCACGCGCACCAGTGCGCGATCACTGCCCAGCACCGTCACCGGGGTGCCCGGCAGATCGGTGTGCAACGCCACCCCGGCCCGCTCCGCGGTGATCCGGTGGGCGGCCACCACGTCGTCGACCACTTCGTCGAGCGCCACCAGCGCGTCGGACGTGGTGACGGCGCCGGCATTGATCTTCGACATCTCGAACAGGTCGTCCACCATCTCCGACAGTCGGATCGACTCCTGTTCGATGTGTTTGGCGTGCTCGCGGACCTCGTGGTCGTTCACCACGCCGTCGGCGATGGCTTCGGACACCGCGCGGATGCCGGCCAGCGGGGTGCGCAGGTCGTGGCTGACGAAGGCGACCAACTTGCGCCGCGACTGTTCGGCGGCGCGTTCTGTGTCGCGGACTTCCTGTTCCCACACAGTGCGCCGGGCTTGATAGCGGCCCAGCATCACCGCGGCGGGCACTGTCACCACCGACACCACCACGAGCACCACCGCGGTCTGGCCGAACGTCTCGTTGAGCATGAACCGGCTGGCGCCCAGCACACCGGTGAACGTGGCCACCACGGGGATCAGCACCAGCACCACCATGCTGACGGCCAGCGAGACGTGGCGTGCCACGCGGATGATCAATCCGCCGATCGCCACCACCGGCGCCGAGCAAGCCAGGGTGAGCAGGGTGATCTCGATCAGGTCAGCCGGCGGCATGTGGCACCTGTTCGTCGGAGCCGCGCCACAGATAGCCGCGGCCCCAGACCGTCTGCACCCGGTGCTCCTTGCCGAGCTTGGAGCGCAGTCTCTTGACGTGCACCGTCACCGTGGACAGGTCGCCGTAATCCCAGTGCCACACCCGTTCGAGCAGCTGCTCGCGGGTGAAGACGGTGTCCGAATGCGTGAGGAAGAACATCAGCAGGTCGAACTCGCGGTTGGTCAGCCCCACCGGTGTGCCGTCGACGTTGACGGTGCGTGCTGCCGAGGACACCGTGAGATCACCGACCGTGATGTCCATCGGCAGCGCCCCCAGCGGCGACGGCGCGCGACGCAGGACCGAGCGCACCCGCAGCGCCAGCTCCCGTGGACTGAACGGTTTCACCACGTAGTCGTCGGCGCCGGCTTCCAGACCGGCGATGCGGTCCTCCTCCTCACCCAGCGCGGTCAGCAGGATCACCGGGACGCTGAAGTCGCCCGCTCTGCGCAGGCTGCGGCACAGGGTGAGGCCGTCGACCCCGGGCATCATCACGTCCAGCACCGCGACATCGAACCGTTCGATGCCCAGCAGGCGCAGGGCGTCGGTGCCGTTGTCGGCCACCGTCACCATCAAGCCGTCCCGTTCCAGGTAGCGGCGCACGACGTCGCGGACGACAACGTCGTCGTCGGCGATCAGAACGCGAGCTGCCATGGCTCCCAAGTAGCCAACTCCTTCACATCCGAAACTCTTCTACCTGCGCTGATGTAATTCATTCGTCACCGACCGGTCTCCGGATTGGTTCCGGTTGCGCTGCTACCGTCAGTTGGCATGCCCGACTGTCCGGTCACAGTGGTGCTGCCCTGCCTCAACGAGGCGGAGGCCCTGCCTGGCGTGCTTGCTGCGATTCCGGTGGGTTATCGGGCACTGGTGGTGGACAACAACAGCACCGACGGCACCGCGGAGGTGGCGCGTGCGCACGGTGCGAGGGTGGTCACCGAGCGGGTGCCGGGTTACGGATCTGCCGTCCATGCCGGTGTAGTAGCTGCCGACACCGAGATCGTTACGGTGATCGACGCCGACGGCTCGCTGGATCCGGCGGAGTTGCCGCGGCTGGTGGCCGCACTGGACGGTGCCGACATGGCGACGGGGCGACGACGGGCGCTGCCGGGGCTGCGCTGGCCGTGGCACGCCCGGCTGGGAACGGCGGCGGTGTGTCACCGGCTGCGGCGCAGGCACGGGCTCGCCGTCCACGACATCGCGCCCATGCGGGCGGTGCGCCGGGAGGCATTGCTGGGGCTCGGGGTACAAGACCGGCGATCGGGGTATCCGCTGGAACTGCTGGTTCGCGCCGCTGCGGCAAACTGGCAGGTGGTCGAACTGGAGGTCGACTACGGGCCACGTACCGGTGGGACGTCGAAGGTCAGCGGTTCGGTCAGGGGCAGTGTCCATGCCGCGGTTGACTTCTGGAAGGTGCTTTCATGACTCTGCCCGTCACGTTGCTCGTGGTGGCCAAGGCCCCGGTGCCCGGTCTGGCAAAAACCCGTCTGGCGGCCTCGATCGGTGCGGAGGCCGCCGCCGACGTCGCGGCCGCGGCCCTGCTGGACACCCTCGACGCGGTGCTGGCCGCACCGGTCACCACGCGGGTGGTGGCGTTCACCGGTGATTTGAGCCTTGCCGCCCGCGCCGACGAGATCGGTTCCCGGCTGGCGGAATTCACCGTGGTGCCGCAACGCGGTGAAGAGTTTGCGCAGCGGTTGGCGTCTGCCCACCAGGACGCGTTCACCGGGTTGCCGGTGTTGCAGATCGGAATGGACACCCCGCAGGTCAGCGCCGAGCTGCTGACGTCGTGCGCACAACGGCTGCTCGAGGGTGGGGCGGTGCTGGGGCTGGCCGGCGACGGCGGCTGGTGGGCGCTTGGGGTGCAGGAGGCGGCTGCGGCCGCGTTCCTGGCCGATGTGCCGATGTCGCAATCCGATACGGGTGCATTGACATTGGCGGGTCTGCTCGCCGGCGGTACGGAGGTCACACTGCTGCCCGAGCTCCTCGACGTCGACGTCCTCGCTGATCTGGACGCCGTGCGCTCTGCCTGTCCGGCGTCCAGTCATTTTGCGGCAGTGGGGATCTGAGGTGTTCGGCAAGCTCTACGAGCAGGCACTGTCCGGTGAGCGGTGCTGGATCCGACATGATGACGGCAGCACCGACCGGCTGCCGGTGCACACCTGGCTCGGCGGTAGGCAGGCATCCAGGGCCGAATCGCACTTCGACGACGCCGTGCTCGACCTGTGTCACGGACCCACCATCGACCTGGGTTGTGGCCCAGGACGATTGGTGTCCAATCTGGTGCAGCGCGGGGTTCCGGCCCTCGGGGTGGACGTCTCGCCGACGGCCATCGGACTGGCCCGCGACAATGGTGCGCCGGCCCTCAAGCGTGATCTGTTCGGTCCGCTGCCGGGGATGGGGCGTTGGCACAACGTCTTGCTCGCCGACGGCAATGTCGGGCTCGGTGGTGATCCGTGGCGGGTGCTGCGCCGCTCGGCGGAGTTACTGCGCCAGGGTGGCCAGTGCCTGGCCGAGTTCGATCCCGGGACCCAGGGGGTGAAGGTGGACTGGATCCGGTTGGAGACCCGCACCACCGTGGGGCCGTGGTTCCGTTGGGCATGGGTGGGGGCTGACGTCGCCGCCGAGTTGGCCTCCGATGTCGGGTTGGTGCTCGACGGCATCCACACCATCGGCGACCGGGTGGTCGCCGCGCTGGCGGCCTGACGCGGTGGCCGGGCGCACGCGGCTGTCCGCACTGGGCCGGGCTCGTTCGTATCAGAGCGCATGCTCGGCGCGTAACGGTCGGGCGTTGTCGGCGCACTGAACGGTATGAGCACTGTGCGAGGTCCCGCCGTCACCGCCCGAGTGGGGGTGTGGCTCGGCACGGCCGTGGGGATCTGCTTCCTCACCGGATTGATCAGCCATCTGATCCAGCACCCGCAACCGTGGTTCTTCTGGCCCGCCAGCCCGGTGTGGCTGTACCGGTTCACCCAGGGACTGCACGTGGCCACCGGCATCGCGGCGGTGCCGCTGCTGATCGTCAAGCTGTGGTCGGTGTGGCCCAAGCTGTTTGAACGCCCGGTGATCCGGTCACCGCTGCATCTGTTGGAGCGGGGCTCGATCCTGGTACTCGTCGCGTCGATGATCTTCCAGGTTGTCACCGGGCTGATGAACATCGCGCAGTGGTATGCGTTCGGATTTTTCTTCACCACAGTGCATTACGCGATGTCCTACGTGGTGTTCGGCTCGGTTCTGCTGCACGTCGCGGTCAAGATACCCGTCATCCGCGAGGCTTTCGACAAACCCGTGGACTTCGGTCTGCCCGCCACGGGTCCGTCCCGGCGCACGGTGCTGCGCGGCACCTGGGTCGCCGCCGGGGTGGCCACGGTGGCGACCGTCGGGCAGACGGTGCCGTGGTTGAGTCGGGTCTCGGTGTTGGCGCCGCGCACCGGTGACGGACCACAGGGTTTGGCGATCAACAGGTCTGCGGTGCAGGCGGGGGTGGTCGAGACGGCCCGGGCAGCCGAGTACCGGCTTACCGTCGCCACCACGTCGGCGAGCAGGACGTTCACTGTCGACGAGTTGGGGGCGCTGCCACAGACCACTCGCCGGCTGCCGATAGCCTGCGTCGAGGGCTGGAGCCGCGACGCCGAGTGGACCGGAGTGGTGCTGGCTGAGCTGCTCGCCGTGGTGGGAGCTGCCTCCGATGCCGATGTCCGGATGATCTCGCTGGAACGTCCCGGCCCGTATTCGCGGACCGTGCTGCCCGCCCGCCATGCCCGCGACGAGTCGACGTTGATTGCTCTGAAACTCAACGGGCAGACCCTCGACATCGATCACGGTTATCCCTGCCGCTTGATCGCCCCATCCAGGCCCGGTGTGCTGCAGACGAAGTGGCTGACCCGCATCGAGGTGGTGTCGTGAGGTTGGTCCTGGGTGCCGTCGGGCTGGGCCTCATCGGCTACGGTGCGCTGTTGCTGTTCGACAACCCGTGGCCGACGCTGCTGCGCATCGTGGTGTGGGCCGCGGCCGGGGTGTTGTTGCACGACTTCGTGTTTGCGCCGCTGGTGGCCATGCTGGGTGGTGCGGGTAGGCGGGTGTTGCCGCGCACATGGTGGGCGCCGGTGGGGGTGGCCGGGTTGGTCAGCGTGGTGTTGGTGCTGCTGGCGGTGCCGGTGTTCGACCGCCCCGGCGCGAGGCCGTCGAATCCCACGGTGCTGGATCGTGATTACCCGCTGGGGCTGTGGCTCGCCTTGGCCGCCACCTGGCTCGTCACCCTGCTTTTCCTGGGATTTCGGCGTGTTTCCAACCGCTCAGCGACCGAAATCACGCCGAAATCCCTACCAGTTGGTGAGGATGAGGTGGTTGAGCAGAAGGGCTCCGACGACGTTGGCCGCCAACCACCATCGTCGTGACGCGACGGGCAACAATGCCGGCGCCGCCGTCAGCCACACCATGAAGCCCAGCCAGATCCGCTCGGTCTCGGCCTTGCTCAGCATGCTCAGGTCGGCACACAGGATGGCCAGCAGCGCCGCCAGCACCAGCAGGTGGATGCCGGACCGCTGCCGCACAGCGGGTAGTGAAAACGCCCGCGACACTCCTGCCACGCTGCCCAACCCGATGGCGCACACCGTCGACGCCAGGTTGGCCCAGCCCCAGTACTGGAACGGCCGATCCAGCGCGATGCCTTGCCAATACCGTTCCTGCACGGCGTGATAACCATCGAACCACCAGAAGCCGGCGGCATGGAACACCCCGACCACCACCAGCGCGCAAGCCGCCGCGACACCGAGCACCTTGCCTGCCGAGCGCCACGACGAAGCGCAGATCAGCACGGCCACCGCAGGCAATCCGATCAATCCCAGGCCGTAGTTCAGGAAGATCGCCCAGCCCAGCAGCAGGCCGGCGGGCACCGCGAACCACGCTGAAGAACGCACTGCCAATGCCAGACAAGCGATACCCCACGCCGCCACACCGGCGAAGTACCCGTCGGCCGACACCGCGATCCAGATGGCCGTCGGCGCCACCGCCACAAACGGTGCGGCGGCCCGCGCCAGCTCTTCACCTGAGAGTGCCCGCACCGCAATCAGAATCGCCGCCGCCGCCGAGGCGCCGATCAACAGGCAGAACAAGCCGGCCCACGCACCGCCGCCCAACCCGATCCGGTCCAGCCACACGAACGTCAGCAGCGCACCCGGCGGGTGACCGGAGACGTGCGTCATCCACGAGTCGGGTTGGTAGTCGATGATTCTGCTGGCGAAAGTTCTTACCGCATACGGTATGTCGTCGACAGTGGGGACCTGACGCAGGTATTCGTGGTGTGCCGTCAGCCGGCCGGCGAAACCGCGCTGCCAGCCGTCGATCATGGCCAACGAGAATGCCCAGCACGCCGACACCGCCCACGTCACCCACAGCAGCATCCGGAAACTCAGCCGTGCGGCCACGGCGGACCCCCACAACACCGCCGCGCCACCTATGAACACCGCCGGCACGGTGCCCCACCCGACGTGGGCGTTCCACCATCCGAAGATGGGGGCGGCCCCGGCAAATGCCTCGAAGCGCTCGGCGTCGGCGTTGATCAGCGGGGTGACGATACCCAGGTCGAGTTTCGGTACGACGAACGCGGCGACCACCAGGAGGACGGCCAGACCCACGGCGACGAACTCGCGGCGATGGGTTCTCACATCCACCCACCCTAGGCGGCGGGCGAGGTACCCGGTCTGACGGTTTGATGACCTCGTGTCGCAGACTGTCGGGATGCGGCAGGTGCTGGCGCTGTCGGCGCCGATCGGACTGGCCTTCATCCCGCTGGGTATGGCGCTGGGATTCGTGGTGGTGCACGCGGGGCTGGACTGGTGGTGGGCGCCGACGTTCGCCGCGGTCATCTACGCCGGCTCACTGGAGTTCTTGATGGTTGGGCTCGCTGCGGCCGCCGCTCCCGTCGCCACCGTTGCGCTCACCACGTTCGTCGTCAACGCCCGCCACGTCTTCTACGCGCTGTCCTTCCCGCTGCAGCGGGTGCGCGGACTCGGCGGCAAGCTCTACAGCACCTACACGCTCTCCGACGAGGCGTACGCCGTGGGGGTGAGCCCGGAGGCGCGGCACTGGGGCAGCAGGCAGATCCTGTTCATGCAGGTGTGCTTTCAGCTGCTGTGGGTGACCGGTGCGACGCTGGGCGGCCTGGTGGGGGAGGCGTTGCCCATCGAACGGCTCAAAGGCCTCGACTTCGCCTTGACGGCGTTGTTCATCGTCTTGGCCATCGACGCCTACCGGCAGCGGCCCGACCCGCTGACCGCGCTCAGCGCCGCCGGGTGTGCGGTCCTGGCCTGGGTGTTGGTGCCCGGCCAGCTGCTGGTGTGCGCGTTCGCCGCGTTCACCGTGGTGCTGCTGCTCCGGAAGTGGCGAGATGCCTGACAACTCCTACATTGCGCTGCTGGTCGGTGTCAGCGCGGCGGTGACGTGGGCGCTGCGGGCCCTGCCGTTCGTGGTGCTGGCACCCATGCGGCACAGCGCCGTGGTGCGCCACCTCAGCGTGCACATGCCGGTGGGCATCATGGTGATGCTGGCTGTCTACACCCTGCGCGGGGCACCCGGCGCGACCGGAACCGAACTGTGGTTCCTGACGGTCGGGGTGGCCGTGACGGCCGGCCTGCACCTGTGGCGCCGGCAGGCGCTGCTGTCGATCCTGGTGGGCACCGCCACCTATGTGGCGCTGATGACGGCGTTCACCTAGCCCGGTTGGCCCGCCACTTGAGCACCGTCTCCAAGGTGGAGAAGTCGTAGCCGGCGTCGGTGGGGTGGATGTCGGTCAGAAACAGGCTGGCCCCGGCGTCGGCGAACTGCTCGGCGCTGTCCTCGTCCTTCCACGTCACCGACCGTTCGATGTCGGAGTCGGCACGGCCGAAGCCGACGGCCAGCTCGGCGACACGGGCGGTGGCCTCGCGGTACAGCTCGATCGGCAGGAACGCATGCCAGATGTCGGCGTGCCTGGCCACCGCGGGCAGGGTGCGTTTGAAGCCCGCCCCGCCGATCAGCACCGGGATCTTGCGCACCGGCGGCGGGTTGAGTTGCGCCAGGCGGCTTTCGATGCGCAACAGGCCCTCGTCGAAGAGATCCATCCGCGATTTGACGGTGCCGAAGTCGTAACCGTATGAGGTGTAGTCGTTTTCGTACCATCCCGCGCCGACCCCGAGGATGAGGCGGCCGCCGCTGATGTGATCGACGGTGCGGGCCATGTCGGCGAGCAGGTCAGGGTTGCGGTAGCCGATGCCGGTGACCAGCAGACCGATCTCCGCACGAGTGGTGATCTCACCCCAGGACGCCAACGCCGTCCAGCCCTCGAAGTTCGGTGCATCCGGCTGTATCTCGGCCATGACGGGCTTACCGTCGACGATGCCCTCGATTTTCGGCACCTGGAAGTGGTCGTACCCGAGGATGACGTCGGCCCCCAACTCCTCGGCATGCAGAATCGCCTGCCGCCACGTGCGGTAGTCGGGCATTCCGCCCGGGGTTATCTGGACGCCGATCCGGACGGGTCGGGACATGGTGCATCTCCTCGGGGCTGGCGGGTTCTCCTGAGTAGGCAAGTTCGAACACCGGCGAGTTATTCCGCCGACGTCGGTCGGATGTCGACGACGGTGATCCGGCCGGCCCCGAACGTCAGCCGGATCACGATGCGCGCCCGTCCGCCGGACATCAGTGCGATCACCGGCGCGCCGCCGAATTCGACCACCACTCCGGCTCGTGCCCGCACCGCGAACGCCCGCGTCTCCTCGGCCACCGCGCGCGCCCCCCGCACCTCGGTGGGCACACCCGGGGGCACCAGCAGGGCGTCCACCCGCCGCACCACATCGGGTGCCAGCACGTGCAGCAGCGTCGGGATGTCGCCGTCGCGCGAGGCGGTCAGGAACGCCTCGGCCAGAACGCGGTCGCCGCGAGGAGCGGCAGCACCCCGCACTGCCCGGCGGGCTCGGCTGGCCAGTTGCCTGGCCGCTGCGGGGGTGGTGCCCAGGGCGGCAGCGACGGCGGTGAACGGCATCCCGAACAGGTCGTGCAGGACGAAGGCGACTCGTTGAGCGGGGGACAGCAGTTCCATGAGCACCGACATCGCGGTGCTCACCTCGTCCAGATCGGTGACGTCGCTGTCCCACACCACGATCTCATCGTCGAGAACATGCTCACAACGTCGCTGCCGCAACATGTCCAGGCATTCCCGGCTCACCACGGTGGTCAGCCACCCCGGTGGGTTGGCCACCGCGCTCAGGTCGGCACCCGCCGCCTTGAGCCAGGCCTGCTGCACCGCGTCCTCGGCGTCGTGGACGTTGCCGAGGATCCGGCGGGCCACCGCGAGCAGGTGCGCCCGGTTCTCTTCGAATACGGCTGTGAGCTGCACAGTGTCACCTTTTCGACTGCTCGGACGTCAACAGGTCACCACACGCAGTGCCATCCGAGGAGAACCATGACGACTCTAACCCTGGTGGTCACATTGTTGACCGCCGCCGCGAACATCGGCATCGCCGCGGCTGATCTGGCCCGGGCACCGTTCGTGCTGGCCAACTCGGCGGAAGTCGGTGTTGCCACGAGGTGGATCACACCGTTGGCGCTGTGCAAAGCCGCAGGGGGTGTGGGCCTGATCGTCGGTCTGGTGGGGCCACCGGAGATAGGCCTGGCTGCCGCAACGGGTTTGGTGGTGTTCTTCGTCGGCGCAGTGGCCGTGCACGTCAAGACCCGGGTGCTGCACAACCTGGGTTTCCCGCTGGCCTACCTGCTGCTGGCCGTCGCGACGCTGGGACTCACAGGCGCTCAGTACAACTGAGTGCGCATGCTGTCTTCGTTGAAGCGCGCTTCCAGTTCGGCCAGGCTCAGGCCCGCGTCCATCGCCTTGACCATCTGTGCCACGCTGGGCAGCGCGTCAGGTCGCCAGGTGTCCGGCTTCCAGGTGTCGGAGCGCAGAAAAGCCTTGGCGCAGTGGAAGAACACCTCTTCGATGGCGATCTCCAGCGCCAGGATGGGCCGCTTGCCCGCGACGATCATGGTGTCGAAGTAGTCGGCATCGGCCACCACGGTGGCGGCGCCGTTGATGCGCAGGGTGTCGCCGCGCCCGGGCACCAGGAACAGTGTTCCGGCGCGGGGGCGCTGCAACACGTTGAGGTAGCCGTCGACGCGCTTGTTGCCGGGGCGTTCCGGGATCGCGATGGTGGTGTCGTCGATGACGTGTACGAAGCCAGGGGGGTCGCCCTTGGGGGAGACGTCGATGTTGCCATCGGCGTCGGTGGTGGCCACGAAGCCCAGCGGCGAGTGTGCCAGCCAGTCGCGGTGGATGGGGGCCAGCTTGGGGCTGACCTTCTTCTTGACGGCTTCGATCGGTTCGCCGACGATCGCGCGGAGTTCGTCGACGGTGCTGACTTCACGGCGCATGGTTCCCATCATGCGCCTCAGGTGCGCCCGACAGGTCCGTACCTCGCCGCCAGCGCGCGTCTGTCCAGCTTGCCGATACCGCGGCGGGGCAATTCGGCCAGCACGTGCAGCTCCCGTGGGGCTGCCGTCGGGTCCAGGGACTGCCCGACGTGCACGCGCAGGTCTTCGAGGCTGGGTGCGGTTCCGTTGGGGACGACGGCCGCCACCACCCGCTGGCCCAGCCGGTCATCGGGCAGACCGAAGATCGCGGCGTCGGACACGGCGGGATGGGTCAGCAGCACGGCTTCGACGGGTTGCGGCAGGATGGTCAGCCCTCCGGTGCTGATGGCCTCGTCGATGCGACCCACCACCTGCAGCACCCCGTCCTGTAGCACTCCGGCGTCGTCGGTGCGGAACCAGCCGGGTTCGGCGAACGGATCGTCGTCGGGCACATTGCGGTACCCCGCGGCCAGAGTCGGCCCGCCGAGCACCACCCGGCCGTCCTCGATCTTCACCAGCACGCCGTCCAGCGGCACGCCGTCGTAGACGCAGCCACCGGAGGTCTCACTGGAGCCGTATGTCTTCACCACTGAGATGCTTGCTGCCGCAGCAGCTTTCAAGATCGGCGCCGGGGCGGGTCCCCCGCCCAGCAGGACGGTGTCCAACGATGCCAGTGCCTCGGTGGCCGCCGGATCGGCCAACGCCTTGGCCAGTTGCGCGGCCACCAGCGACGTGTAGCGGCGCCCGGTCCCCATGGCGGCGACGGCCGACGGCAGTGCGGTGACGTCGAAACCGTGCGTCACGTCCAACTCCACCGGCGTGGTGCCTGCCAGGACACTGCGCACCAACACCTGCAGCCCGGCGACGTGATAGGCGGGCAGTGCCAGCAGCCACGTGCCGGGACCGCCGATCCGGGCCGCGGTGGCGGTGGCGCTCGCGGTCAGTGCTGCCGCGGACAGCATCGCGCCTTTCGGGACGCCGGTGGTCCCGGACGTGGCAACGACGAGGGCGACGTCGTCGTCGATCTCCTGTCCGGCACGCAGCGCGGTCCGCAGCAGCTCCGACTGCCTGGCATCACCTGCCGGCACCGGCAGGAGGGCGTCGCCGCTTCCGGCGAGCACCCGCTCGAGATCGGGGATCAGCGCGGCGCCGGTGGTGACGTCGAGTGCGCGCAGCGTGGTTATGGCGAGTCCTCGCTGTCGCGTGGGTCATCGAGTGGCCATCCCTTGACGGCCAGGCGCTCGCGCACCCGTTCGATGTCGGCGGGGGAGGGCAGTTCATCGGTGAGTCGGACGATCTCGGCGCCGATGTCGGCGTCGTCGAGTTCGCTGCGGGTGATCAGTTCGCGGGCGACGAGCTTGACCTCGTCGTGGCTCAGCCGGCCCGACAGCAGCGCGAACAGCGGTTGGTAGTCGATGGCGGGCACGCCCTCTGGGTAGCCCGCACGCAGCCACGACACGATCGTGTTGAGGAAGCGGTTCACGGGTTCGGCTCTTTCGTTCTCGGTGGCGGTGTCGCAGACGGTACCCGCCGGGATTCGGGTGCGATGAATGTCGTCTGCACGTGAGGTGTACCAACGTCGGACGGGTCGAAGGTGAACAGTCAATGAACGCCACCTGGGAGTTTGTATAGATGCTGCTCATTGCGAGTGTCGGTTGTCGCCGTCGGTTAGTGAAAACACACGGTGTGGCCCCAGAATTAGCGCCATGAGCGCAGAGATGATCATTCTGATCCTCCTTATCGCGACCGCCCTGGCATTCGACTTCACCAACGGCTTCCACGACACCGGAAACGCCATGGCCACCTCGATCGCGACCCGCGCGCTCAAGCCCAAGACCGCCGTCCTGCTGGCCGGGGTGCTGAACCTGGTGGGCGCCTTCCTGTCGGTGGAGGTGGCACTGACGGTCACCACCTCGGTGCTCAAGATCCAGGACAGCAAGACCGGCACGCTGCTACCCGACATCGATGCCTCCACCGGCTTGACCATCATCTTCGCCGGCCTCATCGGCGGCATCCTGTGGAACCTGCTGACCTGGCTGTTCGGTATTCCGTCCAGCTCGTCGCACGCACTGTTCGGCGGGCTCATCGGTGCGGGGCTGGCGGCCATCGGCCTGGCCGGGGTGAATTGGTCGGGTGTCACCCAGAAGGTGCTCATCCCCGCTGTCGCCGCACCGCTGATCGCCGGCCTGGTGGCCGCCTGCGGCACCTGGTTGGTCTACAAGATCACCCAGAACGTGCAGAAG
This sequence comes from Mycobacterium sp. MS1601, assembly GCF_001984215.1. NCBI lineage: Bacteria > Bacillati > Actinomycetota > Actinomycetes > Mycobacteriales > Mycobacteriaceae > Mycobacterium > Mycobacterium sp. MS1601. The sequence goes on along the minus strand of NZ_CP019420.1, from coordinate 1,112,237 downwards.
AACCGCCGCGAAGAGGGTTTCCGCTGGGGCCAGATCGCCACCGCCTCACTGGTGGCGCTGTCACACGGCACCAACGACGCGCAGAAGACCATGGGCGTCATCGCATTGGCACTCATCACCACCGGCCACCTCACCGGCAATGTCGCCGAGGACGGGCTGCCGTTCTGGATCATCGCCAGCTGCGCCATCGCCATCGGGCTGGGTACCTACCTGGGTGGATGGCGCGTCATCCGCACTCTGGGCAAGGGTCTCGTGGAGATCGAGTCGCCGCAGGGCCTGGCCGCCGAAGCCTCGTCGGCCGCGATCATCCTGAGCTCGAGCGCGGCGGGTATGGCGCTGTCCACCACTCACGTCGCCACCGGCTCCATTCTGGGCAGTGGCGTCGGAAAGCCCGGCGCACAGGTGCGTTGGGCCGTGGCCGGCCGCATGGCGCTGGCCTGGCTGATCACGTTGCCGGCGGCCGGGCTGGTGGGTGCGCTGGCCTTCTGGACCTCACACCTCGTCGCAGGCGTCACCACCCAACTGGTGGGTGACGGCCTGATCTTCCTGATCCTGGTGGGCCTGTCCTTCTACATGTGGTGGCGCGCCCAGCAGCAGAAGGTCGACCACAACAACGTCAACGCCGACTGGGACGAGTCCACCAACTCCGTGGTCCCGGCCGACTTGCGTGAGTCCGAGACGCCCAAGACCACCACGGTCTGACCGAAGGAACAGCTGACATGATCTACGTAGAGAGCATCTTCAAGGTCTTGGTGGTGGGTCTGCTCCTCGGCGCGGGACTGCCGGCGATCTTCGCGGCGGGACTGGTTGCCTACTCGCACGGTGCCGGTGTCACCGACGCCGACGGCACCACCCACTCCACCAATCCGGCGGTGAAATTCCTCGGACTGGCGCTGTTCGTACTCGTCGGCCTCGTGATCGTGACCGCATTGGCGTGGATCACCCGCAGCACCATCGAGCACCACTTCGGTATCAACCTCTTCCCCTTCGCGTAAGTGAGGCAGCAACGATGACCGAAAGCGCATTCAGGAACGTCGTGAGCTGGCTCAACGCCGGTTTCCCGGAAGGTGTCCCGCCCAAGGACCATTTCGCCCTGCTGGCGCTGCTGAAGCGCACCCTGTCCGAGGAGGAAGTGGTGGCCGCGGCCCGCAGCATCCTCACCAGCGGCGACCCGGACACTCCGGTGACCGACGAACAGATCCGCGACACCATCACACAGCTGATCGACAAAGATCCCAATCCCGAGGAAATGCACCAGGTCTCAGCGCGGCTGGCTCTGGTGGGGTGGCCGCTGGCCACTCCGGCGAACTGACGGGCTATCGGCTGTCGCGCCGCAAAGGGTGATCGTCGGGCACCTGCACGAAGATCAGCGTCACCCCATCGGGATCGGTGACGTGCATTTCGTGCAGCCCCCACGGCTCCTGCTTCGCGGCGCGCGCAATCGCCACTCCCCGGCCCTGCAACTCGGCCTGCGTGGTTTGGAGGTCGCGGACCTGCAGCCACAGGCATCCGCCACTGGTTGGCTGGCCGTGGCCGGCGAGTTCGATCAGCGACTGCCCGGCGTAGAAGACGGTGCCGCCGGTGTACTCGCGGGCGATGGCCAGGCCGATGCCGTCGCGGTAGAACCGGACCGTCCGCTGGTAGTCCGCCGGCCGGAACAGCACGCGACTGGCCAGGATTTCCATGGCTTCCTGTCTATCACCCCGGTGCGGCCCGGGTTCGCAGACATCGTGGATGTTGCGCCGCTCCTGCCGGCGACGCCGGCGCTCACATCGCCGGCAGCTCACGAAAAGAGCTGTGTCTCAACCGGGTTGGAAGCCCTGCCGTCGCATCAGCGCGGTCACCACACCCGGCGCCAGCGCATCGACGGCGCGGGAGGTCACCGCGATGCGCGGCGCGATACGCACCGGACGGGTGCGGGCGGCGTCGATCATCCAGCCCGCGGCCTCCTCGGCGCTCAAGGCGGGCAGGCCGTCGTAGGCCTGGGTGGGGGCGATCATGGGGGTGGCCACCAGTGGGTAGTACAGCGTGGTGGACTTGATGCCCTTGGGTGCCCACTCCGTTTCGATGGCCCGGCTGACGGTGCTCAGCGCCGCTTTGGAGGCGTTGTAAGCGGCGAACAGCGGCACCGACTCGTTCATCACACCCCAGGTGGACACGTTGATGATGTGCCCGTCACCGCGTTTGAGCATCCCCGGTGCCACACCCCGGATCAACCGCAGCGGGGAGTAGTAGTTCAGCGTCATCGTGCGCTCGACGTCATGCCAGCGATCCAGTGATTCCTCCAGCGGACGGCGGATCGACCGGCCGGCATTGTTGATCAGGATGTCAACGGGCCCAACCTGATTCACCAGGGCGTCGATGGCGTCCAGATCGGACAGGTCGCACGGGAAGGCGTGGGCGGTGCCGCCTGCCTCGGCGATGTGGCCAACCACCTCGTCGAGCAGCTCGGCGCGGCGGGCGACCGCGAACACCGTGGCCCCCAGCGCGCCGAATTTCAGCGCCGCGGCCGCGCCGATGCCCGATGAGGCGCCGGTGAGCAGCACCCGCTTGCCGCGCAGGTCGATGTTGGTGCGGCTGGGCAGCGACAACGGCGGACGCATCCCGGCCAGCGTCACTGCATTGGCCAGGGCAATGGTCGCTTGGCGCAGCGGATTCACGGAGCGTCAGTGTAAGCGGCGGGTGATCACAGGTGTGGCTTGGGCTGGCTGTGGCGCAGATGGTGATGTGCGCTTCATCTACCGGTGATGGTGACGAGGTTGACATCGATTGGTAAATCGAAATACCCTCGCAGCTCAGAGATCGATCTCAGGTGATCTGTGTGGTTGGTAGATCGGTGTACTCAACGCATCTGTGTGAAGGAGTTTCTGTGGCGGAAGTGGCATTCATCGGCCTGGGCATCATGGGTGCCCCGATGGCAGCCAACCTGGTGGCGGCCGGGCACCGCGTGCGCGGCTACAGCCGCACCGCGGCGACGCGTGACGCGGCTGCGGCATCGGGTATCGAACCAGCTGACAGCGCGGCTGCCGCAGTCGAAGGCGCTGAATTCGTCGTCACCATGCTGCCCGACACCCCGGACGTGCTCGGGCTGCTCTTCGGCAGCGGCGCACTGGCCGACGGCATCGCCGCAGGCGCCACCGTCATCGACATGAGCACCATCGAGCCCGCAGCCTCCGTCGAGATCGCGGCCCGGCTCGACGAGCGCGGCATCTCGGCGCTGGACGCCCCGGTCAGCGGGGGCCAAGCCGGAGCACAGGAGGGCGCGCTGTCGATCATGGTCGGCGGCAACCCGGACGTCTTCGACCGCAGCCTGCCGCTACTCGAGGCCATGGGCACCACCATCGTGCGGGTAGGCCCCGCCGGGGCCGGCCAGTCGGTGAAGGCCGCCAACCAGCTCATGGTGGCCGGTCATCTGCAGATGCTGGCCGAAGCGCTGGTCTTCCTCGATTCACAGGGCGTCGACCCCGAACTCGCGCTCGACGTCATCGGTGGCGGCCTGGCCGGCAGCACCGTGATCACCCGCAAGCGCCGCAATTACCTCGACAAGAACTTCGCGCCCGGCTTCCGCCTGACCCTGCACGACAAGGACCTCGGTATCGTCGCGCGCACCGCCCGCGCCGCCGGGCTGGCTCTGCCCGCCACGGCGCTCGTCAGCCAACTGGTCGCCGCACTGGTGGCGCAGGGCCACGGCGGACTCGACCATTCGGCCCTGCATCTTTTGGCCATCGAGATGAACGGAGGGACGGCCAAGTGAGCGCGACCTCCGTCGACGCGGCGAAATCATACTTCTCGCAGGAGAATTGGTGGGCGACCCCGTTCGAGATGTTCCAGACCAACCTGCGTGAGGTTGACGCCACCATGGACGTCGAGGCGGTGGCCGACGTGGTGGCGGCCTTCGGTGCCGACACCTGGCTGGTCAACGGCGGCGGCATCATGTCCTTCTATCCGACTGACCTGCCCTTCCAGACGCGCAACCCGTTCCTGGATGGCCGCCCCGGTGGGGACCTGCTGGGTGACGCCGTTGCCGCGGCCCACTCGCGCGGCCTGCGGCTGCTGGCCCGGATGGATTTCTCCAAGGTCAGCATGGCCATCGCCGATGCCCACCCGAGTGGTGCTTCATCGGACCCGACGGGCAACGCCAGGTGTACAACGGTCTGGTCAGCGTGTGTCCGAGTGCCGGCTACTACCAGGAGAAGGTCTTCGAGGTCATCGACGAGGTACTCGACCGCTACGACATCGACGGCTTCTTCTTCAATTGGTTCGGCTTCAACGAGATCGACTACAGCGGGCGCTATCGGGGCGTGTCGCAGAACCCGGCCTCGAAATCGGGTTTCGCCGAATTCAGCGGCGGACTCGACCTGCCCACCGGCCCGGAATCGCCGAATTACGATCTGTGGCGCCGCTATTCGGCAGGTGTCATCCGTGATCTGACCGAGCGCATCAACGCCCACATCCGTGATCGCCGGCCCAATGTGGGTCTGATCCGCTCCGACATCGTGTTCTACGAGGCCAACAACGAGGTGGGACGGGAACTCTGGCACCACGCCACGGGAGAAGCAGTGAGCGCGTTCCGGTCCCGCGACCCCGAACGACCCGTGGTGGTCAACTCCGTGGTGTTCCTCGACATGCCCTACCGCCTGGCCGGTGAACAGCCCCAGCACTTCGCCCAGTATCTGTTGCAGGCCATGGCCCGGGGCGCCAACCCGTCGACCTACATCATGGGCGTGCCGGGCGAGATCCCCTATGCGGCACTCGAATCAGCCGGTGAGATCATCCGATTCCACCGTGACCACCGCACGGTGTACACCGACCTGGTGCCCGGCGCCCGCGTCGGCCTGGTGCGGCCGGACCGGCTGGCACAGGTGTTGGCGCGTCTCGAGGAGTCCACCCAGGAGTTCCGTGGACTGTACGCGGCCCTGCAGCAGGCGCACATCGCGTTCGACGTCCTGCCCGCCGAGGGGCTTGCGGAGATGAGCGCCCGCGGCGGACTGGACCGCTACCGGCTGCTGGTGATCCCGGACATGGACGCGCTGCCCGCGGATGTGATCACCGCGCTGGACACCTTCGTCGGCGACGGTGGACAGGTGGCGCTGACCGGTCGCAGCGGCTTCGACGACACCGGACGGGCGCTGCTCGCGGCCACTCCGGCGACGCGGATCCTGGCCGTCGACAGTGACGCCGAACAACTGAAGTCCACCTACGTCACCGCGGCGGGGCAGCAGGCCGACGGCGTACGCTACGGGGCGGCTCTGGTGCCGGTGTTCGGGGCGCACTACGACATCGAACTCAGCGGCGACGCCGACTCACGGGGTGCTCACCTGGCACACGCCCCGTTCGGTCCGCCCGAGAAGTCCTACGGCAACCGGCCCGACGGCCAGCCCGGGTACGTCGTCGGCGCTCCCGCCGCCAACGCAGGCGGACGGGTGGGCGTGGTGCCCTGGACCGTCGGTCGCAGCTTCCACGAGCTGGGACTGACCACCATCCGGGACACCTTTCTGGACCTGGTGCACGAATTGGCCGGTGACGACCTCGGGGTGACGGCGGAACTGCCCGAGCAGGCCGAGATCACCGTGCAGCGACGCGACGATCTTGTCGTCGTCCATGTCCTGAATCTCTCAGGAGCCCGCCGTAAGAGCTTCGGACCCGAGATCGGCATCACCGGTGGGCGGCTGTCGATCCCGGTGTCCCAGGGGAGGGTGACGGCCCGGTCCCTGGTGACCGGCTCCGAGTTACCGGTCGAACACGACGGCGGCCGCCTGGTCGTGACACTGCCGAAGATCGGGCTGTTCGACGTCATCACCATCGCCGCCAAGGAGACAGCATGAGTGGCACCAGGACCATCTCCACCGTGCTGTCGACGGTGCCGTTCACCGAGGCCGAGATCGACCAGCTGCGTGCAGCTTTCGCGCCGGCGGAGTTCGTCTGGTGCTCATCCGAGGACGCCGGTACCATCGCCGCGCTGCTGGAGCGAGCCGACGTGGCCGTGCTGGAGGGCGACCTCGACGACCGCTTTGTCGCCGCCCCGCACCTGCGTTGGGTGCACTGCGACCACTCCGGGCTCAACCGGTCCGCGCGTCCCGACGTGTTCGAGAAGGGAATGATCGTCACCGGATCGGCGGGCCGCTCCGCACCGGCGCTGGCTCAGCACGGGTTCTACTTCGCGCTGGCGCTCACCTTCGAGGCGCAACAACTCTTCGAACACCAGCGCCAGCACATCTGGCGCGGCATCGACGGCTACTTCTGGAAAGAGGGGCTGTGGGGAAAGACGCTGGGCATCGTCGGGTTCGGCCACACCGGTCGTGAAATGGCGGCGCTGGGAAAGGCTTTCGGTATGCGGGTGATCGTGTACCGGCGCAACGGCGACGTCCTTCCGGAGAACGTCGACGTCCTGCTGGCTGCCGACAACGGCGACACCATCGACCAGCTGGTGACCGACTCCGACGTGATCATGCTGGCCACCCAGCTCACCGACTCGACCTATCACCTGTTCGACGCGGATCGCTTCGCGCAGATGAAATCCAGTGCGTTCATCGTCAATCTGGCGCGCGGTGCGGTGATCGACACCGTGGCGCTGATCGACGCACTGCAGCGCGGTGTCATCGCAGGCGCCGGCCTGGACGTGTTCGAACAGGAACCGCTGCCTGCCGACTCGCCGCTGTGGGATGCGCCGAACCTGGTGCTGACCCCGCACATGACTCCGCGGATGCCGGACAAGACCCAACGCTCCATCAACACCATCGTGGAGAACATCCGGCGATACCGCGCCGGCGAGCCGCTGCTCAACGCCATCACCCCGCGTGACGCCTTCACCCACACTCCGCCTCCCGCGCACCACTGACACCGCCCCTGACGAATGGAGAACCAACCCATGACGACGAAGTCACTGGGAGTCGCGGCAGTTGCCGTCGCCTCTCTGGTCCTGGTGACCGCCTGCGGCGGCAACACCGGTGGCGCACCCGCAGACGGCAATCTCACCATCGTCGTCGCCGTCGAACCCGTCTCGCTGGACCCGTGCGACACCCAGGACGCGGCAAACGCCGTGGTGCTGCGCTCCAACGTCACCGAGTCGTTGACCCGGATCGATCCCGGCACCGGGGAGGTGGTGCCGCTGCTTGCCCAGTCGTGGACCCAGAAGGACGACAACACATGGACGTTCACGCTTCGCGACGGCGTGACGTTCCACGACGGCTCGCCTTTCGACGCCGAGGCCGCGGCGGCCAGTATCAATCGGGTGGTGGACCCGGAACTGAACTGTCAGAACCTCGACCAGTTCCCGTACCCGCTCACCGCGACCGCCGTCGACCCCACCACACTGGACATCACCTCCGAGACGCCCGACTCGATCCTGCCGCTGAGGATCAGCTACGCCGACATCGGCGCGCCCAGTACCCCTGCCACCAGCAAGACCACCGAACCGATCGGCACCGGCCCGTTCGCCTTCTCCGGCCGGGTCCAGGGTGAGTCGGTCACCTTGGCGCGCTACGCCGACTACTGGGGCCAGGCGCCCGAGGCCACCGGCGTCACCTACCTCTACCGCGCCGAGCCGTCGGTGCGCGCCGGAATGGCGCGCACGGGTGAGGCGAGCGTCGCGGTGCCGATCTCGGTGCAGGACGCCACCGACGACGACCGCACCCGGGAGTACAGCGACAACCGGGTGTTCTTCCTGCGAACCCCCACGGAGAAGGCGCCTTTCACCGATATCCGGGTCCGTCAGGCCGCCGCTTACGCCATCGACAAGGACACCATCGTCGAGACGCTGATGGAGCGTTCGGGCGAACCCACCGACCAGATCGTCGCGGCCACCGTCAACGGATTCGTGCAGGACTACCAGGGGCCGGGTTACGACCCCGACCGCGCCAAGCAGTTGCTGGCCGAGGCCAGGGCCGACGGTGTGGATGTCGACGCCGCCTTCGATCTGGTGACCCGACCCGACCTGTTCCCGGGCTCCGATGAGGTCATCCAGTACATCCACCAGAACCTGCAGGCCGTCGGCTTCAACGTCGACATCCTCAGCCTCGACACCGATGCCTGGTTGCAGCTGCTGCGGGCGCCGTTCCCCGCCGACCAGAAGCCCAACATCATTGCCATCTCCCACGACAACGTCACCGGTGATGCCAGCTTCACCTTCCCGAAGTACATGGCCGGCGACGGTTCCAACTCCACCATCCGCAGCCCCGAGATCGACGACCTGCTCCAGCAGGCCGAACTCGCAGTCGGTGAGGACCGGGCCCGGCTCTATCAGGAGGCAGCCTCCTACGAGTACACCCAGATCGCCGGATTCCTGCCCATCGCACTGCAATCCAAGCTGCTCATGCTCGGCCCCGGCATCGAATACGAGCCGAACGGACTCACCGGGGTCGAACTCCGGGTTTCGGACATCACGTTCACGGACTGAACTCGTCGAGGGTGGCCGATCGATCGGGTCGGCCACGCTCTCGTTGGAGATGGGCTTCCATGTGGAAATTCTTGCTTCGCCGGCTGGCCACCAGTGTGGTGACGGTGATCGGCGTCGTGGTGATCGTGTTCTTCCTGGCGCGCATTACCGGCAACCCGGCGAATCTCTACCTGCCTGAGGGGGCCAGCCCGCAACGCTACGCGCAGTTCAACGCACAGCACGGTTTCGACCTGCCGCTGTGGGAGCAGTTCCTGCGTTTCCTGGGCGGGGCGGCGCGACTCGATTTCGGTGACTCGATCTGGCAGCAGCGCCCCGCCCTGCAGGCGGCCGCCGAAGCCATGCCACCCACCCTGGCGCTCTCGGTGATCGCGCTCACGGTGTCCCTGGTGCTGGCCGTACCGTTGGGCGCCATCGCCGCGCGCCGCAAGTTCAAAGCGGTCGACAAGGCGATCACCTACTCCTCGCTGACCGCGGCCAGTGTCCCCGATTTCTGGTTCGCGCTGGTGGGTGTGCTCTTCCTGTCCGTCCAACTCGGGCTGCTGCCCACGTCGGGGGCGGCGTCTCCGGCGGCATGGGTACTGCCGGTGGCCACCTTGACACTGGCACCCCTTGGCGTGCTGGTGCAGGTGACCAGGGGCGCCATGATCGATGCGCTGCAGTCGGGCTACGTGCAGAACGCTCGGGCGCGGGGCTTCACCGGTAACCGTCTGGTCTACCGGCATGCGCTGCGCAATGCCGCCCTGCCGATCATCACCGTCGCCGGTGATCGCGCCGCCGGAATGGTCAACGGCGCCATCATCGTCGGCACGGTGTTCGCGTTCCCAGGCATCGGCACCCTGATCGTCGGTGCGGTGCTCAACCGCGACTTCGCGCTCATCCAGGCCAGTGTGTTCATCGTCGGCATCGCCGTGGTGCTGTTGAACATCCTGGTGGACCTCACCTACGCGCTGGCCGACGCGCGCGTGCGGATCAGTTGAGACGAGGCAGACACATGATTCCCACCCGGTCCGCGAATCCCAAAGCGCCCCCGAAGCGGTCGGCCCGCCGTGCTCATGCCGCGGACCTCAAGCTGCTCATCGGCTCGACAAGCGCATTGCTGAGCCTGCTTTGGCTGCTGGCACTGGTGGCCGTCGCCGCGGTGCTGCCGTTCTTCATCACCGACGCGGCCAATCACCAGGACCTTGCCCTGCGGTTCCTGCCGCCGTTCACCCTCGACAACGGACCGTCGTTCATCCTGGGCGCCGACAGCCTCGGCAGGCCAATCCTGTTGCAGCTCATCGTGGGTGCACGCACCTCGCTGTTGGTGGCGGCCTGCACGGTGACGCTCTCGGCGGTGGTGGGCACCGTCGTCGGGATCGTCTCGGGATACTTCGGCGGCTGGGCGGACACCATCTTGATGCGGCTGGCCGACATCCTGCACACCGTGCCGTCGCTGTTGCTCGCGCTGGCCGTGCTCTACGTGCTGCAGCCCAGCATCACCAACCTTGTGTTGGTCCTGGCGGTCACCCGGATCCCGGTCTATCTGCGCACCGCCCGAGCACAGACCCTCGAGCTGCGAGAGCGGGTGTTCGTCGAATCCTCGCGCTCGATAGGCGCTTCCGACTGGCGCATCATGGCCAAGGACATCACGCCCATGGTGACACCCACCATGCGGACGCTGGCGATGCTCGAGGTGGCCAACGTCATCCTCGCCGCGGCGAGCCTGAGCTTCCTCGGTATCGGCCTGCAGCGGCCCGACGTCGACTGGGGGATGATGGTCTCCGACGGGCGCTCCTACCTGAACGTGGCGTGGTGGGTCACGGTGTTTCCCGGTCTGACCATCGTGGCCACCGCGTTGGCCGCCAATCTGCTGTCCAACTGGTTGCGGGCCATCGAGGATCCCACGCAGCGGGGCTTCTTCGTGAAACCAGTGAAGGGATCGCGCTCATGACCGTGGGGACACCGGCGCTACAGGTCGACGACCTGCGCATCGCCTTCCAGACCGAGAAGGGTGACGTCGACGCCGTCCGCGGCGTCTCGTTCACCCTGGCGCAGGGGGAAAGCCTTGCGCTGCTGGGGGAGAGCGGTTCGGGCAAAACGGTCACCGGCAGGTCATTGCTCGGTCTGGTGGACCACCCGGGCCGGGTCAGCGGCTCGATCCGCTACCAGGGGCAGCAGATCGTCGGCTGCAGCGAGGACCAGCTGCGGCAGGTGCGCGGAGTCGGGATGTCGATGGTGTTCCAGGACTCCCTGGACAGCCTCAACCCGGTGTTCTCGGTGGGGTCACAGCTGACCGAGATTCTGCGGGTCCGCCTGGGTTTGTCCCGGAAGGACGCTCGCGCAGAGGCATTGCAGCTCATGGTGGCCGTCGGCATTCCCTCCCCGGAGACCCGGATCGGCGACTACCCGCACCAGTTCTCCGGCGGCATGCGCCAGCGTATCTGCATCGCGATGGCGATCGCGCTGGACCCGCGGGTGTTGATCGCCGACGAGCCCACCACCGCACTCGATGTCACCGTCCAGGTCGGCATCCTGAAGTTGTTGCGGCAGTTGCAGAATGATCGGGGAATGTCGCTGATCTTCGTGACCCACGATCTCGCGGTCGCCCGGTTGGTGGCCGATTCGGTGCTCGTGATGTACCAAGGCGAGATCGTCGAGCGCGGTGTGCTGGAGGAGGTGTTTGCCGCTCCCCGGCACCCGTACACCAAGGCGCTGCTGGCTGCGCACCCGGCACGTGCGCGCCGCTGGCAGGATCTGCGGTCGCTGGCAGACCAGCTCCCCGAGCAGGCCCCGGGTGAGCCGGACGGGGCGCTCACTCCCGCGACGGCAGAGTTGATTCTCGAACAAGGAGCAGTCCATGACTACCGCTGACGAACCGGTGCTGCAGGTCGAGGGGTTGACCAAGGAGTTCAGGGGCGGCCGCGGGCGCGGGCGGTCGACGGTGCGTGCGGTCAACGGGGTCAGCTTCGCGGTGCGGGCAGGCGAATGTTTGGCCATCGTCGGTGAATCCGGCTCGGGCAAGTCCACTCTGGCGCGTTCGGTGCTGCGGCTGGTCGAGCCGGACTCCGGCTCGGTGCGGTTCCGCGGTCAGGATCTGCTTGGGCTCTCGGCCTCTCAGATGCGTGCGCAACGACGGCATCTGCAGATGATCTTCCAGGATCCCTATGCCTCATTGCACCCGCGGCGCACCGTCGCCCAGCTCATCGCCGAGCCGTGGGCGGTGCACAAGGACGTGTTCGGTGACCTGTCGGGGGCGGTGCAGCGCAGGGCCCGGGTGCTGGATCTGCTGAGCCAGGTGGGGCTGCCGGAGTCGTTCGCCGACGAGTACCCGAGCCGGCTCTCGGGCGGGCAGCGGCAGCGGGTGGCAATCGCCCGCGCGATTGGGCTGAACCCGCAGGTGCTCGTCCTCGACGAGCCGGTGTCGGCGCTGGACGTGTCGATCCAGGCGCAGATCATCAAGTTGCTGATGACGCTGCGTGAGCAGTTGCAGTTGGCGTATCTGTTCATCAGCCACGATCTGGCGCTGGTCCGGCTGGTGGCCGAGAAGGTGCTGGTGCTCTACCGCGGTGACGTGGTGGAGGCGGGGGACACCGCGGAGATTTTCGCCAACCCGCAGCATGAGTACACCCGCACGCTGCTGGCCGCCTCGCCGAGTCTGGAAGCGCCTCGCACTCACTGACTTTCAGTCGGCCGGTGCCGGACCGGTGGATCCGCGGACCAGCAGGTGGGGGCGGTTGATCTGTTGCACTTCGATGTCCTCGCCGAGCAACTCGAGCAGTTTGGTGGCCACGGCGCGGCCACGCTGGACTGCATCACGTTGCACGGTGGTCAGGGTGGGGTCGATCCACGCACCGATGGGCAGTCCGTCGAATCCGATGACCGAGAGGTGTTCGGGCACAAGTACTCCGCGGCTTCGCGCCGCACTGATCCCGGCGATGGCCATCGGGTCGGAGCCGTAGATGATGGCGGAGGGCTGCGCGGTGGTTCCGTCCAGCAGTGCGGCGGTGCGCTCGGCGGCGTTCTCGGGGGTGTAGTCGGCGGCGATGGAGGCGATGGGGCGTAATCCCTGCTCGGCCATGGTGGTTTCGAACATCAGCCGGCGTGCCCTGGCCTGGACTCGGTCGTCGGGGCCGCCGATGTAGGCGATGCGGCGGTGTCCCAACTCGATCAGATGCGCCACCGCGTCGTCGATCCCGGCCCCGGGCGGGTCGGAGTCGAGGTGCGGCACCGGATCTCCCTCGTCCGGCGTGCCGATCAGCACGGCAGGCAGGCCGAGCGAACGCATCAGAGCGAAGCGGCCGTCGCCGTAGCGGCTGTCGGTGAGGATCACGCCGTCGACGCGGCGTTCGTCGGCCATCATCCGGTAGGCACGGGCCTCGTCCTCGGGTGTGCGGTCGATCAGGTACAGCAGCAGGCCGTAACCTGCTGGGGCGAGCACTGATTCGAGCCCGGAGATCAACAGTGAACTCGTGGCGCCGATCTCGAGTGCGCCGGGCCGGTTGAGCACCAGCCCGACTGTTCGGCTGCGCGACCGGCGCAGGGCCACCGCCGCGGTGCTGGGTGTCCAGTTGAGTTTGTGCGCGGCTTCGTGGATACGCGCCGCGGTAGGTGCGGAGATCCGGCCAGAGTTGTTGAACACCTTGGAGACTGCGGCGCGAGAGACACCGGCCAGTGCAGCGACGTCGGCAATGGTCGGTCGTCGGCCGGCACCCGGTTGGGGCGCGTCACGTTGATTACCCACGATGCTCTCATCTCGCGCTTCGTCGACTGGTTCTGCCGTTCCAGGGTAATCGATCTACCGCAAGGTCGACGCCCGTCAGACGCGCTTTTTGCGCTGAGACCGGCGCGCACTCTGCAACAGCTTGTTCTGCCTGCGGGTGCGCGACACCACAATCTCGTTCCACCACCGCACCAGCGGGATGACGATGAGGACCAGGACGGGGTACACCAGACCCCACGCGTCGCCGTTGTAGGCCGCGATCACCAGCAGCAGGACGGCCGCCGTCATCAGCAGGGCCGTCATCAGCTGGTAGCGCCGCCTGTTGGTCTTGTGCTGGTCGAGGTAGACGGTGCCCAGCCGCAGCGCGGCCTTGAGCACCTCGGGATCTGCCGGCGGCTCCCCGGCGGTGGTGGCACGGATGGCCGCCGCACGCTGCGCCGGTGTCAGCCCCCGTACTTGGGCGAGGTACGGCAGCCGAGTTTCCTGGGTACGCCAGGTCAGCAGTGCGCCGAACGCGGCGGTGACCACGACGAACAAGACCGTGCCCGTCGGCCAGTTCAGCAGGATCGGGCGGTGGGAGTCCGCGGAGGAGAACATGCTCGCCGCCAACGCGATCACGGCCCCCAGCAGGCTCCAGTACAGAGCCCGCACCCACAGCGGAGCCAGCAAGATGCGCATGACCGGGCAGCTTATCCGGGATTTGGGCGTGAATCCGACCGCTGACCGGTTGGAATCACGCCGAAATCGCTAGAAGTAGCGGGGGAACGGCGTCCAGTCGGGATCGCGTTTCTCCAGGAACGCGTCGCGTCCCTCCACAGCCTCGTCGGTCATGTACGCCAGCCGAGTGGCCTCACCGGCGAACAACTGCTGGCCCACCAGTCCGTCGTCGAGCAGGTTGAACGCGTACTTCAACATCCGCTGGGCCTGCGGGGACTTGCCGTTGATCTTGGCGGCCCAGTCCAGGGCGACGTTCTCCAGCTCGGCGTGGTCCACGACGCGATTCACCGCGCCCATCTGGAACATCTGCTCGGCGGTGTAGGTCTCGCCCAGGAAGAAGATTTCGCGGGCGAACTTCTGCCCCACCTGCCGGGCCAGGTAGGCACTGCCGTAGCCGCCGTCGAAACTGCCGACGTCGGCGTCGGTCTGCTTGAACCGGGCATGCTCGCGTGATGCCAGCGTCAGGTCGCACACCACGTGCAGCGAGTGTCCGCCACCCGCCGCCCACCCGTTGACCAGACAAATCACCGGCTTCGGCATGAACCGGATGAGCCGCTGCACCTCGAGGATGTGCAGCCGGCCCGCGCGCGCCACGTCGACGGAGTCGGCCGTCTCGCCGGAGGCGTACTGGTAGCCGCTGCGGCCACGGATGCGCTGATCGCCTCCCGAGCAGAACGCCCAGCCGCCGTCCTTGGGTGAGGGGCCGTTTCCGGTCAGCAGCACCACACCCACCGTCGGGTCCATCCGTGCGTGATCGAGCGCCTGGTACAGCTCGTCGACGGTGTGCGGACGGAACGCGTTGCGCACCTCGGGCCGGTTGAACGCCACCCGGACCGTCGCGTCGTTCAACGCCCGGTGGTAGGTGATGTCGGTGAAATCGAAGCCGGCGACCGGCTGCCAGAGGCTGGGGTCAAAGGTCACGGATTCACACGGTATCGAACCGGAACACCGCACAGCGCCCGGCCAGCGCTTCGAACTCCTGCGGGGTGCCCTCGGTGACCAGGCCGGCGTTTTTCATGAAGCTGACGCCGGTGGGCACCTTCTCCGGAAAGACGTACAGCAGCGGCCGGGCCTCCTCGGCGGACAGCTCGACCATGCGCACCTGCTCGCTGCGGCGCCCCTGCGTCAACACCGCATTGGGGTTGACCTGCGCGTTGCGCACCCAGTCCGCACCTGGGAAACCGCCCACCACATAACGCTTTCCGTCGACGTACATCGGCGTGATGGGGGTGGAGCGCGGCTTGCCGGACTTGCGGCCGATGACCGTCAGCACCAGCGGACCCTCCTTGCCGAAGATCGGGATCCCGATCTTCTGGGCACCCATGTACACCTTGTTCATCGGTTTGAGCCACCAGGGTGGGCGGGGATCGGCCATGCTGGAAAGGTTAGACCTCGAAACCGAACTGCCGAAGGGGCCGCAGCAAACCGTCTGGTCGCTCGAGGGTGGGCAGTGGGTCCACCAGGATGAAACTGCACCCCACCGCGCGAGCGCCGCCGTCGGCCTCATCGCTGTCACCGACCATCACGGCATCACCCGCGGCAACCCCCAGCCGCTGCAGGGCCGCCTCGAAGATCTCGGGGTTCGGCTTGACGGAGCCCACTTCGAAGGACAGCACGAACTCGTCGACGTGCTTGTCGGCGCCGATAGCGGCGAAGGCGGGTCGGATGTCGAACGGGATGTTCGACACCACCGCGGTCTTGATGCCCTGCGCTGCCAGCGACGACAGCACTTCGGCAGTGTCCGGGTACGGCGTCCACGACGACGGGTCGATGACACGTTGGTAGAGCGATTCGGCGTGGTGGTCGGCGACGCCCGATTCACGCAGTACGTGCAGGTAGGCCTCGCGGTGCAGATGCGGGGCCAGGTCGCGGTTGCACCAGGCGTGATACTCCTCGGGCCCCATCTCCACCGATCGTCCGGTGGGGGCGGTGAGTCGCCGCATCAGCTCGGCCTGCACGTGCCCATCTACGGCCTTGTCGTCGACCGACATCCCGGCAAACCAGCTGGGGTCCTCCTCGAGGCGGAACAGAGTGCCGGAGAAGTCGAACATCGCTGCGGTGTGAGGCACGCTCCTATGCTGCCACCACCGTCGGACGCCGTGGGTGTGGATCCCGCCGAAATGGTTACTCACCTGCCGTGACAGATATCTCGGCGGCAGCTGTGGTGATTCCCGCACACAACGAGCACGCCAATCTGCCGCGAAGCCTGCGTGCGGTCGTCACCGCCGCAGCCGGTGCGCCGGTCCCGGTGCAGATCGTGGTGGTGCTCGACAACTGTGACGACAACAGTGAGCGACTGGCTGGGGCTTTCGGTCCCGACGTGCACTTCGTGAGGGTCGACGCCGGCAATGTCGGTGCCGCTCGGGCGGCCGGCTTCACCTACGCGCGCACGTTGTGTACACCTGACGAGGGCGCCTGGTACGCCACCACCGACGCCGACACCCAGGTGGACCCGGACTGGCTGATCCGACAACTGGACTCCCGTGCCGACATGGTGCTGGGGGTGGTCCGCATCTCAGACTGGCGTCGGCTGCCGGCGGCGGTGCTGCGCCGTTACGTACGCGGCTACGAGAGCCGGACCGACCATGTGCACGGCGCCAACATGGGGTTCCGCGCGCAGGCCTATTGGCAGGTCGGTGGCTTCCGTGCGCTGAGCAGCAGTGAGGACGTCGACCTGGTGCGGCGCTTCGAGGCCGCCGGGTACCGCATCCGGCACGATCAGGCGCTGTCGGTGGCGACCTCGGCGCGGCCTCGAGGCCGCGCTCCCGGCGGGTTCGCCGCACACCTGCGCTCGCTGACGAAGGACTCCGCATGACGGTGCAAGAGTGGCTGCAGGCGGGGGTGCTGGATCTTCCGCTGCCCGGTTCCGGTGCCACGGCGCAGCGCTGGCGGCGGTTGGCCGAACTCGCCGAGCAGGACCTGGTGGCGGCGCGACTGGCCGAGGCACACTGCGATGCGGTGGCGATTCTGCACGAACTCGGTGGCAAACCCCCTGCCCCACATGAACTCTGGGGAGTGTGGGCCGCCGAGGCTCCCGACGCCGTGGTGACCGCCGAGGATGACGTGCTCAACGGTGTGAAGGCCTGGTGTTCCGGGGCGGGTCTGTGCACCCACGCGTTGGTGACCACCCAAGGAGGCCTCTACGCGGTGGCGGTGGCCGACGCCGCACCGCAGCCCGGCAACTGGGTGAATGTGGGGATGTCCGGAAGTGACACGCGCGCGGTGCGTTTCCAGGACACCAAGGCCGTGTATGTGGGTGAGTATCTGGACCGGCCCGGATTCTGGCACGGTGCCATCGGGGTGGCCGCCTGTTGGTTGGGGGGAGCGCGGTCCGTCGCGGCGCCGTTGTACCGCAAGGCCCGTGACGAGCATGCCTTGGCGCACCTCGGGGCGGTTGATGCCGCGCTGGCCGCGGCGGACTCGATGCTGGAAGCGGCAGCCGCCCAGATCGACGCCGACCCGCTCGGTGATGCCGAGCGGCTGGCCCGTCGTGTACGGGCCGTCGTCGAGGATGCCGTCGACCAGGCGATCACCCGCACCGGACGGGCGCTGGGTCCCGCTCCGTTGTGCACCGATGCCGCTCACGCGCAGCGGGTGGCCGATCTGGGTGTCTACGTCCGTCAGAGCCACGCCGAGCGTGACCTCGCGGCTCTGGGTCGTCTGGTGAGGTCGTCGTGAGCAACGGTGCCCGCCTGGCCGCGGCCCCGCTGTCGGGCGGCGGCACGTCGGTCCGGGACTGGTTGAGTGTCGATCGGGCGCCGCTGATGGATCTGTCCGAGTGTCCCGCGCTGGTGGTGGTGGCTCCGCACCCCGACGACGAAACCCTGGGGCTGGGTGGCACGCTGGCGCAGCTGGCGGCGGGCGGCACCGAGGTGTCGGTGGTGTCGGTCAGCGACGGCGGCGCGGCCTACCCGGGTATCTCGAAATTCGACCAGCTTCGCCTCGAGCAGACGCGACGCGCTGAGTTGGACCGTGCCGCAGCCGCTCTGGGAGTCAAGAGCCTCACCCGCCTTGGGCTGCCGGACGGGGCGGTGGCCGACCACGAGGATCGTCTTGCCGACCTGCTCACCGAGCAGCTTTCGGGCAGCGGTGCCTGGTGTGCGGCAACGTGGCGCGGTGACGGACATCCCGACCACGAGGCGGTGGGTCGCGCCGCGGCCGTCGCCTCGGAACGTGCGGGTGTCACATTTGTCGAGTATCCCGTCTGGATGTGGCATTGGGCGCAGCCCGCCGATCCGGATGTGCCGTGGCAGCGGGCCGTTTCGGTGCCCCTGGACCGGCAGGCGCTGGGCCGCAAACAGCGTGCGGCGCAGTGCTTTCGGAGTCAGTTCGAGCCTCCGGAGCCGGGTCTTGACCCGGTGTTGCCGCCAATCGTGCTGCGGCGACTGCTGGCCGTGGGGGAGGTGTTGTTCCGATGAGACTGCCCGATTCGTATTTCGAGCGTATCTACGCCGAGGCCGACGACCCTTTTCAACTCTCCACTCGCTGGTATGAGCAGCGTAAGTATGCGATCACCCTGTCGCTGTTGCCGCAGCCGCGCTACCGTCACGCTTTTGAACCCGGTTGTTCCATCGGCACTTTCACCGAGTTGCTGGTGCAACGCTGCGATCACGTCACCGCCATCGACGTGGCCTCGGCCGCCCTGGAATCGGCGGCGGCGCGGGTGGCCTCGGGGGTGAGCTTTGCTCGCGGGGCGCTGGACGACCCCTGGCCCGACGGGCCGTTTGATCTGGTGGTGCTCAGCGAGGTCGGTTACTACCTGAGTGCCGAGACCTTGGCAGGTGTGCTGGCTCGCGAGGTGCCCAGGCTGGCTCCGGGGGCGACGGTGTTGGCCGCGCACTGGCGCCACCCGGTCGAGGATTACCCGATCACCGGCGACGAGGTGCACACGGTGCTGGCGGCGACGCCGGGGTTGATGTGGCTGGGCAGATACTGCGACGACGACGTGGTGATCGACGTCTACGACACCGCCGACGGATCGTCCGTCGCCGCCCGGGAATTCCTGTGATTTCGGCGTGATTCCGACCGCTGAGCGACCGGATTCACGCCGAAATCCCTAACCGACCGAGCGGGCCGCGCCTTCCCAGAAGCGGGCCCGCACCGCCTTCTTGTCCGGCTTGCCCAGCCCTGTCAGCGGCAGCGACTCGGCGATCACCACCTGCTTGGGTGACTGCACCGACCCCTTGCGTTCCTTGACCGCAGCCTGGATCTCGGCGGTCATCTGGGCGACGGCGGCCTCGTCGGACAGGGCATCCGGGCGCAGCACCACCACCGCGGTGACGGCCTCACCCCACTTGTCGTCGGGAGTGCCCACCACGCACACCTGCGCGACGGACGGGTGCTCGGCGATGACGTCCTCGACCTCGCGCGGAAACACGTTGAAACCACCGGTGACGATCATGTCCTTGACCCGGTCGACGATGAACCAGAAACCGTCGGCGTCCTCGCGGGCCATGTCACCGGTGCGCAGCCAGCCGTCTTTAAAAGTCTGCGAAGTCTCGTCAGGTTTCTGCCAGTAGCCGCCGGCGAGAAGTGGCCCGGATACACAGATTTCACCCGGTTCGCCCTGCGGCACCGGGTTGCCGTCGGCATCCAGCAATGCACAGCGGGCGAACAACGTGGGCCGCCCACAGGACGACAGCCGTTTCTCGTCGTGATCACCCTTGGCCAGATAGGAGATGGCCATCGGCGCCTCGGACTGGCCGTAGTTCTGGGCGAAGATCTTGCCGAACCTCGCAATTGCCTCGGCCAGTCGCACCGGGTTGATGGCCGAGGCGCCGTAGTACACCGTCTCCAGCGAGGACAGGTCCCGCGTGTGTGAATCCGGGTGGTCCATCAGCGCGTACAGCATCGACGGCACCAGGAAGGTCGCGGTGATCTTCTTCTCCTCGATGGTCCGCAACACCTCGGCCGGGTCGAACTTGGGCAGTACGAACATCTCGCCGCCCTTGACGGCCGTCGGCAGGAAGTACGCCGCACCGGCATGCGACAGCGGGGTGATCATCAGGAAGCGCGGTGTTTCCGGCCATTCCCACTCGGCCAGCTGGATCGTCGTCATGGTGGTGGTGGCCTGCACCGTCATGATGACGCCCTTGGGTTTGCCGGTGGTGCCGCCGGTGTAGGTCAGCCCGCCGATGTGATCCGGCGGCAGGTCCGCGGCCACAAGCGTGCGCGGCTCGAAGCGCGCCGCCTCGGCATTGAGGTCGACGGCCACGTCGCTCAGCTCCGGCGGAACGGGTCCGATGGTGAGGATCTGCTTGAGTGAGTCCACCTTGCCCAGCAGGCCCAGCGCGCGTTCGACGAACATCGGCTGCGGGTCGATGATCAGCGAGGTCACCCCGGCATCGGAGAGCACATAGGCGTGATCGTCGAGTGAGCCGAGAGGGTGTAGTGCGGTGCGGCGATACCCCTGGGTCTGTCCGGCGCCCACGATCATCAGCACCTCGGGCCGGTTCAACGACAGCAGGCCCACCGCGGTGCCGGTGCCGGCACCCACGGCCTCGAAGGCCTGAATGTACTGGCTGATGCGGTCGGCGAGCTGTCCGCCGGTCAGGGTGGTGTCACCCAGATGCAGCAGCGGCTTGTTGCGGTGTCGCTTCAGGGCGCCCGCGAGCAGGTGGCCGGAATGAACGGGATGGCGCAGCAGGTCGTCGCTCATGAAACCCAGACTAGAACGTGTTGCAGTTTTTCGAAACAGTCGGTGGTCGGGTAGCGAACTACGCGTGACCCGCGGGTTATTCCTTCCTAGCGTTCGAGTCGTCTGGGAAGGAGCTCGACTGATGTTCTGGAAACTAGTTCTGACGTGCGCGGCTGTCACCGCGCTTGCCGGACTCGGTGCGCCGACGGCCGCCGCCGACGACACCTGCCAGCAGGGTTTCGTCTGGCGCGAAGCCCGACCCGGCGACCTGGTCTGCGTGACGCCCGCGGTCCGCGCTCGGACCGCCGAGGAGAACGCCCGCCCGTTCCTCAACGCGATACCCGGCTCGGATACCTGTGAGCCCGGATTCGTCTGGCGCGAGGCGTTTGTCGGTGACCTGGTCTGCGTCACCCCGGCCATCCGGGCCGAGGCGGCGCAGGACAATGCCGCCGCTGCGTCCCGCACGGTGTCTGCGCCTGCTCCCAAGCCGCCGTCCGGCCCAGGCGTGACCTGGTCGCCGCGGGTGGGCGGACTGACTGCCAGCATCACCGACCGCAGCGGAGTCGACTCGCAGTGCACCTACCAATCGGATTGGTACACCCGCAGTTTCTTTCTGCAGAAGAACACGACCTTCGATCTGGTGATCGTCCCGGCCATTCCCAAGTTCCAGAACTGGAACGTCACGATCAGCTGCGACAACGGCGCCAGAACACAGACCAGCACGTTCTTCTGACACCATCGGCGGATGCTGTTGCCGGATCTGCTGGACCGCACCCATGTCGTCACGCTGCCGATGCGGGTGCGCTTCCGTGGCATCACCACCCGTGAGGTCGCGCTGATCGAGGGCCCGACCGGATGGGGGGAGTTCGGCCCGTTCCTCGAGTACGGCCCGCAGGAGGCCGCGCACTGGCTGGCCTCGGCCGTCGACTCCGCCTACGGGAACCCGCCGGAGTTGCGGCGCACGCGTATCCCGATCAATGCCACGGTGCCTGCCGTGTCCGCCGAGCAGGTGCCGGACGTGCTGGCGCGGTTCCCCGGGGCGGGCACGGCCAAGGTCAAGGTCGCCGAACCCGGCCAGACGCTGGTCGACGACGTCGCCCGGGTCAATGCCGTGCGCGCGCTGATCCCGACGGTGCGGGTGGATGCCAACGGCGGCTGGTCGGTCGACGAGGCGGTGACGGCCGCGGCTGCCTTGACGGCCGACGGGCCGTTGGAGTATCTGGAGCAGCCCTGCGCGACTGTGGCCGAGCTGGCCGAAGTGCGCCGCCGCGTGCGGGTTCCGGTGGCCGCCGACGAGAGCATCCGCAAGGCGGAGGATCCGCTGCTGGTGGTCCGCGAACATGCTGCGGACGTTGCGGTGGTGAAGGTGGCCCCGCTGGGCGGTGTGCGTGCGCTGCTGGCGATCGTCGGGCAGATCGACATTCCGGTGGTGGTCTCCAGTGCGCTGGATTCGGCCGTCGGCATCGGTGTGGGTCTGACTGCGGCCGCGGCGCTTCCCACACTGGAGCATGCGTGTGGGCTGGGCACCGGCGGGCTGTTCGTCGAGGACGTCGTCGAGCCCGTGCTGCCCGTCGACGGATTCCTGGAGGTCGGTTCCGTCGCGCCCGATCCGGCCCGGCTGGCTGCGCTGCGCGCTCCGGGCGAGCGCCGCGACTGGTGGCTCGAACGAATCCGGGACTGCTATCGCCTGCTCGACTCTTGACGGCCTATCTTGCCACTGTCTAGATTGGCAACTAGACACCGACAAGATAGGAGCCCGCGATGACGACTCCAGTCGTGGACCGACGCATCGGCGATGCAGACCGTGAGCGCACCGCAGCCCAACTCGGCTTGGCCCTGACTCAGGGCTATCTGGATTTTGCCGAATACGAGACCCGCATGAGCAGGGCCTTCGACGTGGCCACGGCTGCCGAGCTCGCGCCGTTGACCGACGACCTGCCCGCGGCGATCCGCCGCCATGACCCGCAGCGGCTGGCCGCCCAGGCCCGGGCGGCGCGGCTGAGCGTGCGGATCCACCTGGGCGCCTACCTGGCGATGGTGGTGATCGTGCTGACCGTGTGGACGCTGACGGCAATCTTCGCCGGCGCCACCTACTTCTGGCCGGTGTGGCCGATCATGGGCGCAGGCATCGGGGTGCTGTCCCACGTGATCCCGGTGCGTTTGGGCTGCACGAGAGCCGAGCGCGCCACTGATCTGCCGGGGTGCAGGATGGCAGACATGAGGCGATCGGTGGTGGTCCCGGGCGTGCCGTCGCTCGATCCTCACCGAGCCGGTACCGCCGTCTTCATGCTCAGGAGCACGCCATGACCCAGCTCGCGATTGTTCTCTACCCCGGTTTCACCGCACTCGACTTCGTCGGCCCCTACGAGGTGCTGCACACCCTGCCCGGCGTCGAGGTTCGCTTTGTCTGGCATGAAACCGGGCCCGTCACAGCAGATTCCGGGGTGTTGATGGTCGGCGCCACCCACACCTTCGACGAGACACCCGACCCTGACGTGCTGTTGATCCCGGGCGGGATGACGACCGCGGAACATGCGCGCGACGAGAAGCTGCTGGAGTGGGTGCGCCGGGTGCACGACACGACGCTGTGGACCACCTCGGTGTGCACCGGGTCGCTGATCCTGGCAGCGGCCGGAGTCCTCGACGGCAAGCGCGCGACCTCACACTGGGCAGCGGTGTCCGTGCTCAAGACGTTCGGCGTCACGCCCGTCGGCGATCAGCGCATCGTCCACCAGGGCAAGGTCGTCACCGCGGCGGGAGTGTCGGCAGGCATCGACCTCGGGCTGTGGCTCGCGGCCAGGCTGAAGGACGAGGCGACCGCACGGGCGGTGCAACTGATCATCGAGTACGACCCGCAGCCGCCGTTTGATTCCGGTCACATCTCCAAGGCCTCGGCCGCCACCAAAGCCACCGCAACCGCGCTGCTCAGTCGCGAGCTCATCAAGCCGAAGGCCCTCAAGGCCAGCACCTTGCTGCTGTGGGACCGGGCCATCGCACGACTCCGTTGGGGTCAGAGCACGTAGTAACTTGGGCCGGGTGATCAACCTGGCCTATGACGACCGCGGCACCGGGGATCCGGTGCTGTTCATCGCCGGACGCGGAGGAGCGGGCCGCACCTGGCACCTGCACCAGGTCCCGGCGTTCCAACGGGCCGGCTACCGGGTGATCACCTTCGACAACCGCGGTATCGGTGCCACCGAGAACGCCGGCGGATTCACCACCGCCACCATGGTCAACGACACCGCCGCGCTCATCGAGAAACTGGTCGGCGGACCGGTGCGCATCGTCGGTCTGTCGATGGGCAGCTTCATCGCCCAGGAGCTGATGGTGGCGCGTTCGGACCTGGTCAGCGAGGCCGTGCTGATGGCCACCCGTGGCCGTCATGACCACACCCGCGAGTTCTTCATCAACGCCGAGAAGAAGCGGATGGACGCAGGAATCGAGCTGCCACCGGACTACTCGGCGAAAGTTCGTATGCTGGAGAGCTTTTCGCCCACCACGCTGAACAATGACCGGCTGGCCGGCGACTGGATCGAGATGTTCACCATGTGGCCGGAGCGCAACACCCCGGGTCTGCGGGCCCAACTCGACGTGGCTCCCCAGGAAAATCGGCTGCCGGTGTACCGCAGCATCGCCAACCGGGTGTTGGTCATCGGGTTCGCCGATGACGTCGTGACGCCGCCGCACCTGGGTTCCGAGGTGGCCGACGCCATCCCGAACGCCCGGTTCCGCAAGATCCGCGATGCCGGACACCTGGGGTTCATCGAGCAGCCCGACACCGTCAACACCGCCATCCTGGAGTTCTTCAACGCCACCCGCCCGGCGCGTCCGGCGCTGGACCTAGTCTGAGACGGTGAACCCCTCGACGGCACAGGCGCGCATTGTCGTCGATGAACTGATCCGCGGCGGCGTGCGCGACGTGGTGCTGTGTCCGGGCTCGCGCAACGCTCCGCTGGCGTTCGCCCTTGCCGACGCCGACCGTGCGGGCCGGCTGCGACTGCATGTCCGCATCGATGAGCGCACCGCGGGTTTCCTGGCGATCGGCCTGGCCGTGGCCGCCGGAGCCCCGGTGCCCATCGCGATGACCTCGGGCACAGCGGTGGCCAACCTGGGCCCCGCAGTGGTCGAGGCCAACTACGCGCGGGTGCCGTTGATCGTGCTCAGCGCCAACCGGCCCTACGAACTGCTGGGTACCGGCGCCAGCCAGACCATGGAGCAACTCGGCTACTTCGGCACCCAGGTGCGGGCCACCATCAGCCTCGGGCTGGCCGAGGACGACGTCGACCGCCAGGCCGCGCAGTGGCGCTCGGCCACCTGCCGCGTGCTGGTGGCCGCGACCGGCGCTCGCTCCGGCAATGCCGGTCCGGTCCAGTTCGACATCCCGCTGCGGGAACCGCTGGTACCGGACATGCACGACGGCCCGGTGCCCGCGGGGCGCCCGGACGGCAAACCATGGACCTACACCCCGCCGGTGACGTTCGACCAGCCGCTCGACATCGACATCACGCCCGACACCGTGGTGGTGGCCGGTCACGGGGCGCCGGCTCAACCTTCGTTGGCCGCGCTGCCGACCGTCGCCGAGCCCACCGCCTCAGCCGCGGTCAATCCACTGCATCCGCTGGCACTGCCGCTGCTGCGGCCCCGGCAGGTCATCATGCTGGGACGACCTACGCTGCACCGCACCGTGTCGGCGCTGCTGGCCGACCCGGCGGTGGCGGCCTTCGCGCTCACCAGCGGTCCGCGCTACCCGGATGTCTCCGGCAACTCCCAGGCCACCGGCACCCGCGCCATCACCAGCGGTGCACCGGACCCGGGGTGGCTGCGCCGCTGCGCGGAGGTCAACGAGCATGCCTACCGGTCTGTGCGTACCCAGCTGCAGCAGCACCCGTCGACCACCGGCCTGCACGTGGCGGCGGCGGTGGTCGATGCGCTGCGGCCGGGAGACCAGCTGGTGCTGGGGGCGTCGAACCCGGTGCGTGACGTGGCTCTGGTCGGGTTGAATCCGCGCGAGGTGCTGGTGCGGTCCAACCGTGGCGTCGCCGGGATCGACGGCACCGTCTCGACGGCCGTGGGCGCCGCACTGGCCCACGATGTTTCTGGGGGCCGAACACTGGCGTTGATCGGTGACCTGACCTTCGTCCACGACAGCTCCGGGCTGCTGATCGGCCCCACCGAACCCGCCCCGGCCGATCTCACCATCGTCGTCTCCAACGACAACGGTGGCGGCATCTTCGAGCTCCTCGAACAGGGTGATCCGCGCTTTCAGGACGTGTCCTCGCGTGTCTTCGGCACCCCGCACGACGTCGACGTGGGCGCACTGTGCCGCGCCTACCACGTCGAGCACACCGCCCTGGAACTCGGTGATCTGCCCGCCGCGCTGGCCGAACCCGGTACCGGGCTGCGGGTGCTCGAGGTGAAGGCCGACCGGTCGTCGCTGCGCGGGTTGCACGCGGCCATCAAGGCGGCACTGTAGTGCTGCCGTTGTTGCTGCATGTCAAACGGTTGTGGCACATCCTGATTCACGGCCCGGGCGGCGAGGTGTCCCACAGCCGGGCGGGTCGGGTCATCCGGTGGACGCGGGTCGCGGTGTTGGTCATCACGATGCTGGTGACGTTGCAATCGGTGCTACTGGTGGCCGGCGCGGTGCGCAACGACCTGGCCATCGCATCCGACATGGGGGTGGCCGAGGCGCAGGTGCTCGACGCCGGACCACGGCGCTCCACCATCGAGTTCGTCACCCCGGACCGGGTGACCTACCGGCCCGAACTCGGGGTGCTGTACCCGTCGGAACTGGAGAACGGGATGCGGATCTACGTCGAATACGACCGGTCCGACCCGGATCTGGTTCGGGTTCAGCACCGTAACGCGCTGCTGGCGATTGTGCCGGCCCTGTCGGTGGCCGTGGTCGGCTGGTTGGTGGCAGCGGCGGCGTTGGTGGGTCTGGCGTTGTTGGAGAAGCGCATCGAGGTCAGCGCAGCAGCGTCGTGAGCCATTCCTCGTCGCCGATGTCGACGACTTCCTGCTTGTCCAGGTCGTAGACCAACGGCGTGCCGAGACTGTCCGGCGAGACGTCTTCCAGCGCAGTGAAGTTGAACTCGAGGAGTTCATCGGTGTCCACTGCGGAGTCACCGTCGGCGATGCGCGTGACGATGTCGTCGGACAACCCGCTGTCGGTGGCGATGTCGGCGAAATCCTGGTCGGTGAAGTCGAAGAACGACAGGTCCTGGTTGGCCCACAGGTCTTCGACGTAGGTCTGGAACGTGGCGGCATCGGGGCCCCCGCCGGCAGCCAGGAACAGGGTGTTGCTGGCGGCGGCGGAGTAGTCGGTCATGTACTCGTCGTCGAGGAACGTCAACGGCCGGTAGGTGACCGTCAGCCGGCCGCCCTCGATCGCGGTCTTCATCTCCTCGCCGTACATCGCCTGCAGATCGGCGCAGTGTGAGCACTGCGGCTCGGTGAAGATCTCCAGCTGTACGGGGGCGTCGGCGAAACCGGTGACGATGCCGAAGCCGTCCTCGGTGAGTGCCACCCCGGCCTGGCGAGGATCCGGCACCGCCACCCCGGCGATCTCGTTGGCGCAGCCCGTCAGGGTCAGTACCAAGGCGGCCACTGCCAGCCCGCGCAATCTCACCGGCTCAACCTACCGCCTTGCCGACTCTTCTCGTGTCGTCTTCCTGGCGGCCACCTGGCGGACAGCCGGCACTGTCATTGTCATGGCGTGCGCGTGGCGATCGTCGCGGAGAGTTTCCTGCCGAATGTCAACGGAGTCACCAACTCGGTGCTGCGGGTGCTGGAGCATCTGCGTAGGACGGGGCACGAGGCGTTGGTGATCGCGCCGGACACTCCGCGTGGGGAGCCTGCCGCCGACAAGGTGTACGACGGGATCCGGGTGCACCGGGTGCCGTCCAAGATGTTCCCCAAGGTGACGTCGTTGCCGTTGGGTGTGCCGCGTCCCCGGATCGTCGGGGTATTGCGCGGATTCGATCCCGATGTGGTGCACCTGGCCTCACCGGCGCTGCTGGGCTACGGCGGCCTGCATGCCGCCCGTCATCTCGGGGTGCCCACCGTCGCGGTGTTCCAGACCGATGTCGCGGGATTTGCGGCCAGCTACGGGGTGCCTGCGCTGTCGCGGGTGTCGTGGGCGTGGACTCGGCATCTGCACAGCCGTGCCGACCGCACCCTGGCGCCGTCCAGCGCGGCGATGGAAGATCTTGCTGCTCATCGTATTCCGCGGGTGCACAAGTGGGCCCGCGGGGTGGACGTCACCGGTTTTGCGCCGTCGGCACGCGCTGCGGGGCTGCGGCGGGCCTGGTCTCCGGACGGTAGGCCGATCGTCGGCTACGTCGGGCGCCTGGCGCCGGAGAAGCACGTCGAGCGGCTGGCTGCCCTGGGTGGGGGGGTGCAGCTGGTGATCGTCGGTGACGGCATCGACCGGGCGAAGCTGGAAAGGCTGCTGCCGTCAGCGGTTTTCACGGGTGCGCTGTACGGATCGGAGCTGGCGCGCGCCTACGCGTCGATGGATGTGTTCGTCCACCCCGGTGAGCACGAGACGTTCTGCCAGACGGTGCAGGAGGCCATGGCCTCGGGCCTGCC
Source organism: Mycobacterium sp. MS1601 (assembly GCF_001984215.1). NCBI lineage: Bacteria > Bacillati > Actinomycetota > Actinomycetes > Mycobacteriales > Mycobacteriaceae > Mycobacterium > Mycobacterium sp. MS1601. The sequence continues at coordinate 1,084,196 of NZ_CP019420.1, read as the reverse complement.
GGTCGTGGCACCCAACGCCGGCGGGCCCAGGGACCTGGTGGTGCCGTGGCGGACCGGGCTGTTGCTCGATGTGCCGGAGTTCCAGGCCAGGCTGCCAGAGGCCGTCGACCACCTGATCGCCGAACGGCCACGGTATTCCGTCGCGGCCCGCCGCAGCGTGCTCGGCCGCACCTGGCCGGCCATCTGCGACGAGCTGCTCGGCCACTACGACGCCGTACAGGGCCCCCGTCGTCTTGCGATTTCGGCGTGATTCCAACCGCTGACCGGCTGGAATCACGCCCAAATCCCGGTTAACCCTGGGCGAGGAGGGCGACGGGCTGCCACTGCTCCCAGTTCGCCAGCCGGCTCTGGTAGTCGGCCTTGGCGATCTGGAGGGGTAGCTCACCGAAGAACACCCGCAGTGGTGGCTTCTCGGCGTCGACCACCTCGAGGATGGCCTTGGCGGAGGCCTTCGGGTCGCCGGGTGTCGAAACCCGCTTGGCGCGTGCGGCATTGGCGGCCTCGTGCGCGTCGGCGTAGTCGGGCAGCGGCGTCGCGTGCTTGGACGACGGCCCGGCCCAGTCGGTGTCGAATCCGCCGGGCTCGATCAAGGTGACGTGGACGCCGAAGGACTCGACCTCTTGCGCCAGCGCCTGCGAGAAGCCTTCCAGAGCCCACTTGGAGGCGTTGTAGATCCCGACATTCTGGAAGGCGGTGATGCCGCCGATGGACGACACCTGGATCAGGTGTCCGCTGCGTTGCGCCCGCAGGAACGGCAGCGCCGCCTGGGTGATCCACAGCGCGCCAAACACATTGGTCTCGATCTGGTCGCGGGCCTGTTTCTCGGAGAGCTCCTCGATGAAGCCGAACTGTCCGTAGCCGGCGTTGTTGACCACGATGTCGAGCCGGCCGAAGTGCGCGTGCGCCTGCGCCACGGCGGCGAAGTCCGCGTCGCGATCGGTGACGTCGAGCGTGATGGGCAGCAGCGCGTCGCCGAACCGGGCCGCCAGGTCGTCGAGAGTGCTGACGTCGCGGGCGGTGGCTGCCACCTTGTCGCCGCGCTCGAGGGCCGCGATGGTCCATTCGCGGCCGAATCCGCGGGATGTGCCGGTGATGAACCAGACTTTCTCTGCCATGTCGTCTCCCTGTAGTCGTCTGTCTTCGAGAGTCAACGTCGCCGGTCAGAACCCATTCCCTCCGGAGGGGTGTTCACAGGTAGCTTTAACGACGTGAGCCGAGCGACGCTGGACAAGGATCCCCGCGAGGTCGCGTCGATGTTCGACGCGGTGGCCCGTCGCTACGACCTGACCAACACCGTGCTGTCGCTGGGGCAGGACCGCTTCTGGCGGCGTGCCACGCGCGAGGCTCTGCGGGTTGGTCCGGGGGACCGGGTGCTGGATCTGGCTGCGGGCACCGCGGTGTCGACGGTCGAGTTGGCCAAATCGGGTGCATGGTGTGTGGCCTGTGATTTCTCGGTGGGCATGCTGGCCGCCGGGGGAGCGCGGCCGGTGCCGAAGGTGGCCGGTGATGCCACCCGCTTGCCTTTCGAGGACGGCGTTTTCGACGCGGTGACGATCAGTTTCGGGCTGCGCAACGTGGTGGACACCGTGGGCGGGCTGCGGGAGATGGCGCGGGTCACCAGACCCGGCGGCCGGTTGGTGGTGTGTGAGTTCTCCACGCCGACGGTGCCGGTCTTCGCGACCGTCTACAAGGAGTACCTGATGCGGGCACTGCCCGCGATGGCCGGCGTGGTGTCCAGCGATCCCGAGTCCTATGAGTACCTGGCCGAGTCCATCCGGGCCTGGCCCGACCAAGCGGCGCTGGCTCGGCTGATCGCCGATGCGGGTTGGTCGCAGGTCCGGTGGCGCAACCTCTCGGCCGGCATCGTGGCGCTTCACGCCGCCACCAAACCTGTCACTGTCTGACATTTCCTGAGCGTCCTCCCATTTTCGCTCCTCGGACCAATTCTGGTGACGCGTGTGTCCCGCGCACGTCGCGAACCGGTCAGATGGATGCGATTTGGGCAAACGTGACAAGAGCTGTCAGATGGGACAGAATATGGGTTCTCAGCACGAGGTTTTTTATTTTCTGTAACGTCAGTTGTTAATGTAGCAATCGACTGCCTCGTCAAAATGTGACGATGGTCATTTGCATACATTTCTGCGTGCGTGGGTATGAGGAGCCGTGCTACGAATTAGCTGTCGTAACGATTAGCCGACGCAACGCAAACGCGGAGTGACTTCGCGGGGCTCGCATCCTGGAGTCCGACGTAAGCGACATGACCCGTGCGCAGACCTGCCGCCCGACGATCTCGACGAAAGAAACCTGAAGATGAGCCCAGACGCCGTTAAGAAGATGCGCGACGTCATTCCGCACGACGTTCACCTGCCCACCGTGTCGGTGATCGTTCCGGCCCTCAACGAGGCAAGGAACCTGCCGCACGTCGCCAGGCGGATGCCTGCTGACATCGACGAGATCGTCGTCGTCGACGGCGGGTCCAAAGACGACACAGTGGCCGTCGCCAAGGAACTCTGGCCGGACGCGGTGCACATCAAGCAGACCCGTCGCGGTAAAGGCAACGCCCTGGCCTGCGGTTTCAATGCCGCATCCGGGGACGTCATCGTCGCGATCGACGCCGACGGCAGCACTGACCCCGCCGAGATCCCGCGGTTCGTCGCCGCGCTGCTGGACGGTGCCGACTTCGCCAAGGGCTCGCGGTTCATCGCCGGCGGTGGCAGCGACGACATCACCCGACTGCGCCGGGCCGGCAACTGGGGCCTCAACGCGCTGGTCAACGTCTTGTTCGCCGCGTCGTACACCGATCTCTGTTACGGCTACAACGCGTTTTGGCGGTACTGCCTCGACGTCATCGACCTGCCCGACACCGAGACGCTGGATCCGCAGTGGGGTGACGGCTTCGAGATCGAGACGATGGTCAACGTTCGTGCGGTGGCTCGCGGCCTGACGATCGCCGAGGTGCACAGCCTGGAGGCTGACCGCATCCACGGTGAGAGCAATCTCAACGCGGTGCGTGACGGCCTGCGGGTACTGCGCACCATCTGCACCGAGTTCCATTCGCACAGCAGGGTGAAGACTCCTCGCACCAGCCAGGACGACCCGGTGAAGGTCAACGGCAACGTGGTTCCCTTCGGCACCTTCCTGAGCCGACGCCTGCGCCGAGGCGACCGGAGCGCCGCTGCACTGAGGACGTCCCGGAAAGAACGCGCGTTGTGACGCGGCTGTCGCAGCGCGATGCGACTGCCCGCCCTGTTCTGGGCGACGGCGAACCGCGCCCCGCGGTGTCGCTGTGTGTGCCCGCGTATCAGGCGCAGCGGCATCTGCGCGCCACCCTCGAGAGTCTGCTCGCACAGAAGCACGCGGACTTCGAGATCGTGGTCATCGACAACAACAGCTCAGACGGCACTGCCGAGGTCCTGGCGTCGTTTGGCGACAGCCGCATCAGGGTGATCCGTAACGAGACCACGCTGCCCCTGGTGGACAACTTCAACCGCGCGGTGCAGCAGTCCCGCGGCGAGTTCGTGAAGTTGGTGTGCGCCGACGACCTGCTGCATCCGGACTGTATCGCCGCGCAGAGCGCGGTGCTGCAGCAGCACGCCAACGTGGCCCTGGTGGGCGTGCAGACCGATTTTGTCGACGACGAGGGCGGGGTCCTGCGCAGCAAGCGCGGCCTGCGTGGCATCGTCGGCCTACACCCAGCGCCTCACGTGGTGCGTCGCATCATCCGCAGTGGCACCAACCCGATCGGGGCACCGTTGTCGGCGATGTTCCGGCGGTCGGACTTCCTGCGCTCCGGAGGTTTCCGCGACGAATGGCTGTTCCTCAGTGACGTCGACCTGTGGGTACGGCTGCTGCAGTACGGCGAGTTCTACGGCATTCCCCGCTCGTTGGCGTCGTTCCGGTTCGGCAGCCAGACCGTCACCGCCACCATGGCCGCCCGCTCGCAGCTGGCCCAGTACCGGTCCTTCGTACACGCTGTCAGCGGCCAGCAGCGTTGGGGCATCACCCGCACCGACCGCGCGGTAGGGCGGATCAGCATGTACGACAAGCAACTGCGGCGCACGCTGCTGTTCGCCATCAGCAAGTACCGAGACGCCCGGCGATGACGCTTCGCGGCGCGGCCTCGAAAGACCTGCCCGCACAGCGCAACCTGCGACTCAACACCTACAGCCTGGTCCTGGCCAACCTGTTGACCGCCGTGCTGGGCCTGGTGTTCTGGGGAGCCGCGGCCAGACTGTATCCCGCCGAGGCCGTAGGCATCGGTGCCGCCGTGGTGAATTCGGCGGTGATGCTCTCCGCTCTGTCGATGCTCAGCATCGACGCGATGTTCGAGAGGTTTCTCCCTGCGGCGGGCACCCGAACCGGATACCTGCTCAACCGCGGATTCCTGGTGGTTGCCGCCGCGGCGGCGGTGGCCGGGGCGATCACGGTGTTCGTCGGCCCGCGGGATCTGTTCATCTCCAGCGCCATGATGCTCCTCTACCCGCTGGTGGTGCTGGAGCAGGCGCTGTTCACGCTGGAGGACAGAGCCACGGCCGGCCTCGGCGTGGCGCGCTGGGCCGCGGTGAAGAACGTCTTCCACGCAGTCGCGAAACTGCTTGCGCTGGTGGCGTTGGCGTGGACGGGAAGCGCGCTGTCCATCGTCTTGGCGTGGGTGGTCACCGGGGCGATGGCAGCGGTGGTGGTGTACCGCGCGATGCGCCGCCGCTACCGCACCGATCCGATGTTCCAGGGGCCGCCCGCACTGCCGCCCACCCGCGCCCTGCTGCGATACTCCGGTACCGCGTACGGGCTGATGGCGGTGTCGGCCCTGCCTCCGTTGGCGCTGCCGCTGCTGATCCTGAGCCAAAGTGGCGCGGTGGCCAGTGCGCACTTCGCCATCACCTGGTCGATGATCGCCGCGCTGTACATGACCCTGCACCTGATCGTGAGCCCGTATGTGGCCGAGGTGGCCGCGCACCCCGACAAGGTGGGCAGCTTGTCGCGCCGCATGGTCACCATGATGGCGGTGGGAGCAGTGATCGGCAGTACCGGCCTGGTGGCGGTCGGGCCGTTTGCACTCGGACTGGTGGGCGGCGACTACCGCGCCGAAGGGCAGGGCCTGCTGTATCTGGCTGCGCTGTTCATCCCGCTGGCGGCCATCACCGTGGTCTACGAGGGCTTTGCCCGGGTAAAGCGCAGGCTCGGACTGATCCTGGCGGTCCGCGCCACCGCCGCGGTTCTGGTGATCGGCGGATCCGTTGTGGCGGTGGGCCGATGGGGTGTCATCGGAGTCGGCTGGGCGCATCTGGTGGTGGAAGCGGTGGCGGCGGCCATTGTGCTGGTGCCGATCATTCAGTTCATGCGGCGCAGCAAGCGTGATCCGGACTGGTTGCAGCGCAGCACTCCGCGCGCCGACGACGAGGTGCTGCCCGTCACCAGCTGATTCGCCAACGGCCGGTCAGCTGTGGAAATCGTTGTGCCACTTCGCCGAGGATGTCGGGAACCGTCAGCAGCACGTCATCGGGTGCGGCGGCCACCAACTCTTGCGGGCTGATGATGGGGATATCGGTGCCGGGCATGCGGCGCCCCTGCTTTGTGGCGGAGGCATCGGCAACACCTGCCAGCAGGCTGCGGTCCAGGCCGGCCAGGTGCAGCAGCGCCACCGCTCGGGAGGACGCGCCGTAGGCATAAACGCTGCGGCCTGCGTGCCGGGCAGTGACCAGCCAGTCGGCCAATGACCGGGATTGGCTGCGAGCCTGGAGCTCCAGCTTGCTGACCACGGCCGGGTCGGTGATGCCGAACTGCTGCTCGCGGGCCAGGATGGCAGACGCGGCGGCATCGGGCGCAGCCTCGCCGTGTACCGCCGCCACCAGCACCGTTCCGCCGTAGAGGTCGAACTCCCACGCCGCCGCGACGCTCATTCCGGCACCGGCGAGAAGCGCTCGCAGCGCGGTCAGCGAGTAGTACGCAAAATGGCCGTGCCGCAGGGCGTTCCACTGGCCCTGCTCGACGATGGTCAACAGTGAATGAAACTGCACCAGCAGCACGCCGTCGTCGGCAGTGGCCGCTGCACGCGTCTGGAACGCGGCGCGCTGATCGGCGTCGTGCATGATGCCGAAACAGTCCAACACCAGATCGGCTGTGTCGGCGACGGTGTATCCGCGATCGGTCAGCAGCGGCACCCAGGTCCCGCCGTGCGGGCTGCCGAATTCTCGCACCGTGGCGCCGCGTAGCCAGCCGGCCTCGGCGATCCGATGCACTGCCTCGGCGGCCTGCAGTCGCAGCGCCTCGGGTTCGACACCGCGCGGTTCCGCGGTTTCGGTGTCGTCCTCGGCCAACTGTGCCAGCCCGCAGTCCACGCAGAGGTCCATGCGCAGCGGATGTGACGACTCCGCTTCGGCCACGGTCGATTCCGCGGGCGGAAAGTGATCGGCGGCAGGAACCCGACCCAGGTCCAGTACCGGTTTGAGTGTCGAACCGACACAACCACGGCAGCTTTTCATGACACAATCTCTCGGTGCGGATCGAGCAGACGAAACTGGCGGACGTGTTGGTGCTCGTCAACGAACCCCATCATGACCAGCGCGGCTTCTTCACCCGTACCTTCGATGCCGACGTGTTCGACGCCCATGTCGGTGCGGGTGTTTCCGCGACGTTCGTGCAGGATTCGCAGTCCCGGTCGGCGCAGGGGGTGCTGCGCGGTATGCACGGCAGGTCGGGCCGCGGTGAGGCCAAGCTGGTGCGCTGTGCCCGCGGGGCGGTGCACGACGTGCTGGTCGACATCCGCCGCGCTTCGCCGACATTCGGCATGCAGCAGTGGTTCCTGTTGGACGACAGCACTTTTCGCCATCTCTACATCCCACCCGGATTTCTGCACGGCTTCCAGGCGCTGACACCCGAGGCCGACGTGTGTTACCGCATCAACCGACCTCACGACCCCGCCGAGGACCTGTCGGTCAACCCTCACGACGCCGACCTCGCGATCGCATGGCCGCAGCCGGTGTCGCAGATCTCCGCCAGGGACGCGGCCGCGGGCAGTTGGCAGGAATTGCTGGCCAAACTCACCTGACAGCCGGGTGCATCTGCGGTAGCGGGAAATACAACTGCGCACCCCAGTCGCCGATGTAGGCCAGCTGTGTGGTGAGCTCGCGTTCCAGATTCCACGGCAGTGCCAGCACCACATCGGGACGGTCTTGCTCCAGTCTGGCGGGCTCGAAGATCGGGATCCGGGTACCCGGAGTGAACCTGCCGTGTTTGTACGGGTTTCGGTCCACGATGTACTCGAGCAGATCGGTGCGGATACCCGCGTAGTTCAGCAGGGTGTTGCCCTTGCCCGGGGCGCCGTAGCCCACCACCCGCTTGCCCTGGGCGCGGCAATCGAGCAGAAACCGCAGGAGCTCGTGGCGGATGGCTTCGGTGCGCTCCTGGAGCAGGAGATAACCGTCCACCTCGTGCAATCCGGCCTCGGCCTCCTCGGCCAGCACGTCACGCACCCGACTGCTCGGTTCACCGGCCACCGCCAGCGGACGGGCCCACAGCCGAATGGAGCCACCGTGGGTACTCAGCAGTTCGACGTCGACAACCGCAAGATCGGCGGTGGCCAGCGCACGCATGGCCGACAACACGGTGTAGTACTGGAAATGCTCGTGATACACCGTGTCGAACTGCGCGTGGCGCACCAGATCGAGGGCGTGGTGCACCTCGATGCTCAGCCACCCGTCGTCGTCGAGCAGCATGCGCAGTGAGCGGGTGAAGCCCAGCAGGTCCGGGATGTGCGCGTAGACGTTGTTGGCCACCACCAGCTGGGCGGGGCCGTGCTGACTGCGCACCCGGGCCGCGGTGGTCTCGTCGAGAAATGCTGTCTCCGTGGGTACTCCGCGTTCACGGGCAGCGGCACCCACGTTCACCGACGGTTCGATACCCAGGCACGGGACACCCGCGTCGACCATGTGCTGGAGCAGGTAACCGTCATTGCTGGCCACCTCCACCACCAGCGACTGCGGCCCCAAGCCCAACGTGGCGATCGAGTCCGCCACGAAGGTCTTGGCGTGCTGCACCCAACTGTCGGAGAACGAGGAGAAGTAGGCGTATTCGGTGAACGTGTCCTCAGGGGTGATCAACGCGGGGATCTGCAGCAGCAGGCAGTCCTCGCACAACCGCAGGTGCAGCGGGTAGTTGGCTTCAGGATCATCCAATTCCGCTGCGGTGAGGAACTTCTCGCACGGCGGCGTGGCGCCCAGGTCGAGAATGCTACGGAGCCGGTCCGAGTCACACAGTCTGCAACGCACGTTCACTCCAGAACAGTCGGTCGTCCAATTGGCCGGTGGCGATCAGGTATTCGATCTGCTTGAGCCGGGTGTGGCCGCGGCCGTAGAAGGTGGCGGCGTTCAGGTCGATGGCGTGGAACACCCGGTGTAGCTGAGCGGCTCCGGCAGCCACCGACCAGCGGGCGGTGAAGTCAGGGAAGGCCTCGTGGATTCGGGTGAAGTCCACCCGGTAACTGCGCTGGTCGGCACTCGGTGGTCCGAATGTCACGGCGCAGTCCGGGAATTCGGCGCCCACCAGGGACGCGATGTCGCGGACGGTCACATTGTTCTCGTCCGTGCCGACGTTGACCACCAGGTTGTGTGCGACGTCGCGGTCGGCGGTCAGTGCGCAACGGATGGCCTGGGCGATGTCCAGGCCGTGCACCAGCGGACGCCACGGGGTGCCGTCACTGGTCATCGCGATGGTCTTCTCGATCCATGCCAGGCCGCTGAGGTTGTTCAGCACGATGTCGAACCGCATCCGCGGTGACGCCCCGAATGCGGTGGCGTTGCGCAGGAACACCGGTGAGAAGGTGTCATCGGCCATGGCGCTGAGATCGTTTTCCACCATCACCTTGCAGCGGGCGTAGGCGGTCAGTGGATTCACCGGGCTGGTCTCGTCCACCACACCGTCGGCGGCGCCGTACACACTGCACGACGACATGTAGACAAAGCGTTGTACGCCGGCCTGTTTCGCGCACCGGGCCAGGTGGACGCTGCCGGCGTGGTTGATGTCGTAGGTGACCTCACCGATCAGGTCACCCAGGGGGTCGTTGCTGAGCTCCGCCATGTGCACCACGGCGTCGAAGCCGCGCATGTCCTCGACGGTGACCTCGCGGATGTCGCGGACCAGAGTGGCAGGTACCAGCCCGGGGACGCCGGCCAGGCGCTGCGAGCACAGCCAGCCCGACTTGTAGTAGCCGGTGTCGAGGCCAACAACGTCGAATCCGTCGCCGGCGAGGTAGGGGGCCACCAGAGCTCCGAGGTAACCGTCGGAGCCGGTGATGAGTACGCGCATAGCTAGTCCTTATCGATGGCGTGAGCTTCTTCGACTGCTCGTCCCTCGCAGCCTCGAACTCACGCTAAGAGAGAGTTACAACGATCTTGTCGGCCACAAAGCCCTCGGCGTAGCGGTGCCGGCACTGTACGCCGCGGATTCGCATCAGGCCCAGGAAAGCTTCGGAGTCGAACCAGGGTTTGCCGGTCTGTGACGGGTAGCACTCGTGCAGCAGCCGCTGCTTGAGTTCGGCGACCTCGGCCGTGGCGGGCACAAAGACATTGGGGGTGGGCAGATCCGACTCCCACTTGAGGATTTCGTAGCCCCAGTACTGGTGGCCACGGAACTCGGTGGGCATCAGTTCGGCCAGCAGCCGGTGGTCCTGGTGCGCATCGTGTCGTTGGGGTCCGATCACCAGGTCGGGTTCACAACTGCGGCGGAAGTCCGCCAGTCGGCTCTTGACCTCCGCCCAGTGCTGCGGCAGTCGGCCGTCGGGGAAGTCCGCGACCGTCAGTCGCACGTCGGCGCCGCCACACACGGCGGCCAAGGCGGACTTCTCCTCGACCTCGCGCTCGGTGCCCGCACCGGTGAGGACCAGTGCGTGCACCACGATGTCGGGGTTGTCGCGGGTCAGCGTTAACAGCGTGGCGCCTGCGCCGATGGCGATGTCGTCACAGTGTGCGCCCACCACCGCGATGCTGGAGATGTCGCGAGGCGACGTGAATGTCACGCGACGGCCTTGGATTCCCACAGCGCCCAGGGGCGAACACCCTTGTTGTAGTCGGTGTCGAGCTCGGCGCGTTCCTTGAAGGTGTCGGCGGGCTTCCAGAAGCCCTCGTGGCGGTAGCCGATGAGCTTGCCGCTGCCGGCCAGCGAGTAGCAGGCGTCACCCACCAGGTCGCCGTTCTCCGGAATCAGGTCGATGACGTCTTTGTGCAGCACGAAGTAGCCGCCGTTGATGCCCACCGACATCTCGGCCAGGGGTTGCACTTCCTTGACTTCGCCAGTGGCCGCCATGTCCACACAGTGGAAGGAACTGGCAGGTGGCACCACCAGCATGGATGCCAGGGCGCCGCTGTTGATGGTGTTGTTCACCATGGTGTCCAGTGGGGCGTCGGTCAGGACGTCGGCGTAGTTGGCCAGGAAGTACTCGTCGTCGCCGAGGTACTTGCGGACGCGCCGCAGCCGCTCACCGATGGGAGATTCGATACCGGTCTCGGCGAAGGTGATGGTCCAGTCCGCGATGTCGGAGGACAGCATCTGCACCTTGCCGTCCGTCAGCACGAAGTCGTTGGACGGGGTTTCGTTGTAACGCAGGAAGTACTCCTTGATCTTCTCCGCGCCGTATCCCAGGCACAGGATGAAGTCCTTGTGGCCGTGGTGTGCGTAGTACTGCATCACGTGCCAGACCAGCGGGCGCGGACCGACCATCTGTAACGGCTTGGGGATGACGTCTTCTTGGGCGGTGCGCATACGCATCCCGTATCCGCCGCAGAACAATACGACCTTCATGCAATCGCTCCCTGCTGAACGAGGGTGCGCCGCGCGGGGCTGCGGCTGCGCACCAGACCTGAACTTCTCCCCGAGCTCATTACCCGCAAATGATCGCTTCTTAACCACCACGGCTGTGATCCTGGCGATAACTCCAGTTGAATTGAAGCTAGCACCGCTTGTGCCTCGTTTCAACCGGCGGCGGCAACACCTCATTTACGGGCGGGAGCGTCAATTAGATCATAGGCTTCACCTGCGGCGCTGTGCCCCGTCTTGACGCGTGTCGAACGGTTCGCGGGCTCGCGGGGCAACCTCGATGGGGGTGGGCGGACGCCGACAGCATGGCGGTGCGCAGAATGGGTGCATGTGTCGCCAGTTGTAGTTTAGGCAAAGACGGAGAGGGAAAACCCGGCGATCACGCTCCACAATTGAATGCAAAGCTCTGCTGGCTGCCGAGGATCCGGCTGCTGGGGCAGCGTGGGTGTGACGCGGCGCGTCGATGAGTGTGCGGTGACGGTGGTGACGGCCGAACTCGATCAGGCCGGCCTGACCGCGGAGCGGGTACCATCAGCCGAGTGGAATTGCCGGAACTGCTTGCTGAACTCGTTGGAATGCAGACGGTTTCGGGTGATCCCGGTCCTCAGCGGCAGGTGATGGAGCTGTGCCTCTCGAGGGCTCGCACCGGGCACAACGATGTGCACATCGAAGCTGATCTGGACGGGCCGCATCCGTGGGCGATCCTGACAAATCCGGCCCCGCCCGACGCACCCCGGCTGGCGTTCTGCTGCCACCTCGACACGGTGCCGGCGGGACCGTTGTCGGCATGGTCGTATCCGCCGTTCGGTGCCGAGATCCACGACGGCCGACTGGTGGGCCGTGGCGCCACCGACATGAAAGCCGGGCTTGTCGCCGCGCTGGCTGCGGTGCGCGACGCCGTGGACACCGGAGTGCCGGTCGCATTGGTCCTGACCTCGGATGAGGAGGTGGGATCGCTGGGCGCACAGCGCGCCCGGCCCGCCGTCGCGCAGGCCAACATCAGCGCTGCCATCATTCCGGAGGCGACGGCCAATAGGGTGAACCTCGGTCACCGCGGCGCGCTGTGGCTGCGTGTTGCCGCGGCCGGTGTCGCTGCCCATGGCAGCACCCCACATCTTGGCCGCAACGCGATCCTGGCGCTGATGGACGTCGTCCGGCGTGCCCGCACCGAACTGCCACAGTCCTCGGATGCCCACCTGGGCACGTCGACCTGGAACCTCGGTACCATCACCGGCGGTGTGGCGCCCAATATCGTTGCAGCACAGTCCAGCTGTGTCATCGACCATCGCACGGTGCGCAACGGTCCGGAACTGCTGCAGTGGTGGACGTCCCAACCCGAGGTCGACGAGGTCGAGTCGCTGATCGATCTGCCCGCCCTCTGGACGTCCGCGGACCATCCCTGGGTTGCCGGTCTGCCGGTGTCTGCGTCCGCCGAGCCGGTGTCGTATTTCACCGACGGTTCCGCGTTCCATCCGGTGATACCCGATGTGCCGATGGTGATCTGGGGCCCAGGGGATCCAGCGACCATGCACGCGGTCGACGAGGCCGTCACGCTCAGCGACATCGAGGTGGCCGTCGGTCACTACCGTCGTGTGGTCGCGCAGTGGGGCGGCGGGGGATGACGCACTCCGCGCAGATCGGCGTCGCTGATCCGCAACAATTCTCGATGCGTTAACCCGTCAATCGACAACTTGTTCATCCGCGCGGTCAACGCCTGGATTTGCGCCCTGGGCAGCCAGCATCGCCTCCCCGTCCTGCACTGCCGATCCACCCATGCCGCAAAACTCCACCCTGTGACACCAGATGCCCAAGTGGCACAAGAGGTTTCAAAGAGAACCGACCAGGGTCTATGTGCGGTAGGCGTCCACCCGGCGATCGGCGAAGGTGTTGTTGAACTCGTTCAACTGTCGACTCGCGCCGATGCCACTCAGGTCGAGATCGGCGACTATGACGTCTTCGTCCACTGCCGACGCGGGACCCGCCGCGTACCACCCGCTGGGGGCGGTGATGACGCTGCGCCCCAGGAAGTCCTGTCCGCGCTCCGTTCCGCAGCGGTCCGCGGCCACTATCGGAACACCGTTGCAGTGAGAGTTGGCGCTGCACAGGATGTTCGCCATGGCGCGGCCGTCGGCGTCGTTGCCGGCGATCAGCGGCACCCAATTCGTGGGCACGCACAGCAGTTCGGCTCCGGCCATGGCCAAGGTGCGAGCTGCCTCGGGAAACCAGATGTCGTAACAGATCAGGATGCCGATGGCGCCCAGAGCCGTTGTGTAGACGGGCAGTCCGACGTCTCCGGGGGAGAACACGACGTTCTCCTGATCCCACAGATGCAGCTTGCGGTAACGTCCCACAAAGCCCTGCGGGCCCAGCAACGCGCTGGAGTTGTACAGCTGATCGCCCTCGCGCTCGGCGATGCCGAACACGATGTGCATGTCCAGCTCGGCGCAGGCGGCCAAGAGCCGGGTGGTGGTGGGTCCGTCGGGAACGTCCTCGGCCACCGCGCGGCACTCCTCGGCGTCGGTGAACATGTAACCGGTGGTGGCCAATTCGGGGAACACTGCCAACTGGACACCGCGCTCGGCGAGATCGCGCATCGACTCCACCATGGTGTTCACGTTGTGGGCGACGTCGTTCATCACGGGGTTGGTCTGCACACTGGCCACGCGGATCACGGTTGTCCCACCTTTTCTTCGAGGGCTGGCTTGCCTGAGAACTTCTGCCGCCACGCAGGTTTCACCGAGGAGCGTCGCCACGGTGTCAGCAGCACCTCTGCCACCGCCACCGAACCGAATGCCAACAGCCCCAGGGCCACCAGCAGGATGATCGCGGCGAACACCGAGGCCACATCGAGCCTGGACTGGGCTTCCAACAGCGCGACGCCCAGGCCGCCGGTGGTGGAGGCTGTCCACTCGCCGAGCACCGCGCCGGTGACGGCGAACGTGGCCGTCATCTTCAGGGCGGAGAACAGCGGAGTCAAGGTGGCGGGCAGGGTCACGGAACGGAATATCCGCCAACGGGTTCCGCCCATGGCCTTGACCAGGGCTAGCAGGTCCTTGTCCACCGAAGCCAGGCCGTCGAGAACGTTGACCACCACGGGGAAGAACACAATCAGGGCGACGATGGTCAGCTTGGGGGCCAGCCCGAAGCCCATCCAGATCACCAGTGCGGGCGCGACGGCGATGATCGGGACGGCCTGGGAGGTGATGAGGATCGGGTAGAGGAAGCGCTGCACGACATTGGACCACGACATCACCAGGGCGAAGAGAAATCCCGCGGTGGCGCCGATGAGAAACCCGAGGATGAACTCCTGGCTGGTGATGATCGTACCGGGGCCCAGTGACGACCAGTCGTCTCGCAGGGCTTCCAGGGTTCGTGCGGGACTGGGCAGCACGTAGGGGGCGATATCGAAGATCCGGACCGTGAGGTCCCACACCACCACCAGCAGCACCATCCCCAGCACGGGAATGCCGATGGCCCGCAGGCGCAGTGGAATGCTGGCTCCGATTTTGGGCATCAGGCCACCTCCGGGGCTCGCCCGTAGATCAGATCCAGAACCGTCGACTTGAGTTCGGTGTAGCGGGGGTCGGTGGTCATGTGGATGTCGCGGGGCCGCGGCAGATCGATGGCGATGACCTCCTGCACACGTCCGGGCCGCGGGGTCATCACCACAACGCGGTCACCGAGGAACAGCGCCTCGTCGATGTCGTGCGTGACGAACATGATGGTCTTGCGCTGCTCGCGCCAGACCTGCAACAGCCACTGCTGCATCAACAAGCGGGTGTGGCTGTCCAGCGCCCCGAACGGTTCGTCGAGCAGCATCAGGGGATGGTCGAGCGCAAGCGTGCGCATGACGGCCACCCGCTGCCGCATGCCGCCGGACAGTGCGTGCGGGTAGTGGTTGAGGTAGGCGCCCAGGCCGTAGCGTTCTGCCATCTGAGCGGCGGCCGCCCGGTCCGAACGCGAGGCGCGGCCGGTGATGTCGGCACCCAGCACGATGTTCTCGAGCACGGTGCGCCAGGGCAGCAGCAGATCCTTCTGCAGCATGTAGCCGACGTGTCCGGACTTTCCTCTGATGTCCTTACCGTCGAGGGTGACGGTTCCGCTGGTGGGTGTCAGCAGTCCGGAGACGATGTTGAAGATCGTCGACTTGCCGCAGCCCGACGGCCCGACGATGCAGACGAACTCCCCGTCCTGCACATCCAGGTCCACCGGTGCCAGCGCCTCGACACCATCGAATTGCTGCGAGATGCCCTTGAGGTGCAGGCTCATAGGGTGTCCTTGTCCGCCAGCCAGGACACGGTTTGGGTCCACAGTGTCGAGAACCCGTCCCACTGGGTGAATTCGGTTGGCGCCCAGTGGGGTCCGATATCGCTGGCGAAGGCCGCAGACCGCCCCTTGCCGTACCTGCCCACGGTCAACAGCGGATGCCCGTTGACCTGGGCCAGCACCTCGGATGCCGATCGCGGGGCCAGGCGCTGGAATCCGAGCAGGGCCGGCCAGGTGTCCGGCAGACCCGTCGTGCAGGGATGCTCGGGTCCGAACAGGTGCGGGATCGCGCCCTCGGGGGTCTCTTCGCGGTCGTCACCGTCTTCCATCAGAACGGGCAGCGCTTCGGCCAGCAGGGAGTTCTTGTAGTTCGCCTTCGCCTCGATGCCCTGGAAGCTGAGGTAGCCGCCCACCATCATCAGTGCCCCGCCCTCGCGCACCCAGTCGCGCAGCACCCGGAGCCGGTTCGGAAACGACTTGCCCTGCAGGAAGACGTCATTGGGCAACAGCAGCGTGTTGGAGCCGATATCGGACAGGATCACCACGTCGTACGCGTCCAGTTGTGCGCTGGTGGTGGGGAAGTGCTGTGCCGCGGTGTGGTTGGGCATGAAGGTGACGTCATGCCCGCCTGCGGTCAGCGCGTCCGAGAAGTCCTGTACCCCTTCCTGGTAGGCCACGGTGGTGAACGAGTCGAAGCCCTTGGTGTGGATCGATGTCGTGGTCCAGGATTCGCCGGCGATCAGTGCGCGTGCCACTGCCGACTCCTTTCAGATTGTGATGGCGGGTTCGGGCGAAAGAGGTCACCGGATGACGGTGCATCCCTGCGGTCCGAACCAGATGACGTCTTCGACCTTGACGCCGTAGAGGTGGTTGCCGATGAAGGGTTCGACAGCCCAGCCGCCCCACATCGGTGTCGTGTTGTGCCGGTCGATGTAACCCTGTGTGTAGGAGACGTTCTGGCCGATCGAGTGGCCGATGTTGCCCAGGCGGTCCATGTGGTTCCAACCGGTGCCCGCGATGCAGTCGTTGAACGCCGACCACAGTTCGCGGGCGGGCATACCCGGATACGCGGCGGCAAGAACGGTGTCGTGGATCTTCTGGATCTCGGCTTTGGCCTCCAGGTAGTCGGGCTGATCACCCACCACGAAGGTCCGGGTGCAGTCGCCCCACCAGCCGTCGACCACCGGATGGACGTCGATGTAGCCGGAGTCGATGTTCCACAGCATCCGGTCGGTGGGTGACACGGTGGGGAAGCAGTCCAGGCTGCCGCGGCCGAAGCCGACGTTCACGATGGTCCACAGGCCGGTCGATCCGCGTTCCCGCAGTGTCTCTTCGGCCCACCTGGCGAGCTCGCGTTCGGTCATGCCGGCCCAGATGACGTCCGCGGCGAGTTCGGCGACATCACGGGCCAGCAGTTGAGCTTTCACGAGTCCGGCCGGGGCGCGATGCTGATGTCCTCCATGCGGTTTCCTCCTTTGTCGGTCAGGCGGGCAGGTAGGCGTCGGTCCAGTAGGCGCTGGGCTCGTCGACCGACTTCACCAGATCCTGCGACACCGCGGCGTCCAGCAGGCCCTTCCACTGCTCGTCGCTCTGCGCGAAGGGCACGGTCTGGGCCTGCAGGATCTCGGCGGTCGCGGTCCACGAGTCGGTGATGAAGGCCATGTCGGAGTTGGGGTAGGCCTTCTTGAAGATCTCCATGGCAGCCGTGGGATCGGAAAGGGAATCTTCGAGTCCCTTCTCGGTGGCTGCCATGAAAGCTTTGGCGGTGTCCTGATTTTCGTCGAGCCAGTTGGTGTTGCCCGCGACGACGAAGATCGGCGCATTGGGTGCGCCGTGCTCGGCGGCCGGCATGAAGAACGGTTCGAAGTTGCCGTTGACGCGGATCTCCGCGGATTCGGCGTTGGTGACGCCGGTGATGATGTCCACCTTGTTCTCCAACAGCAGCGGCACGGTGTTGTCGGCGGCGGTGACCAGCTGCACGTCCGGCAGGCTCAGGCCAACCGAGTCCAGCATCATCGTCAGCTGAGCTTTGGACCAGGCGTCGTTGTAGATGCCGATGGTCTTGCCCTTGATCTGCGCCAGGTCGAACGGCTCGCGGGAGATCAGGCCCCAGTTGTTGCTGTCGCCGTAGGAGCCGATGGCAACCACCGGTGCGTCCTGGTCCTTGGCGAACAGCACGTCCAGGGTGGTGGTGAAGGCGACGTCGGCCTCGTCGGTGCCCAGGAACTTCATGGTGTCGGCCACGGTGGGCGGCGCGGTGATGGTGAGGTCGATCCCGGCGTCGGAGTAGTAGCCCTTGTCCTTGGCCACCACGAACGGTGTCCAGAAGGCGTCGGCCACCGGCCACTCCATGATCATCCGGACCGGTGTGAGGCCGTTGTCGGTGGTTTCCGCGGAGTCGCCGCCGCAGGCGACGAGTCCCATGGCGGCGGCAGCGGTCATGAGAGCGGCTGCCATGCGGGAGCGGAAGTGTGTCTTCATGCGTCTCCTCCGGTGATGTAATCGATTACAAGGATGATGCGACATACCAAACCATCGCGTCACAAAAATGCGCAAGAGCTGTGCGTTTCGGCTGTGTAAACGATTGCCTGAGGGCGCGTTGGGGTGCTACACATGGGTGGTCGAGACGAGAAACGTGACGGGAAGAGGGGGCTGTGCGGCCGACAATCAGGCAGGTCGCCGAACGGGCGGGGGTGTCCACGGCAACGGTCTCACGCGCGTTGTCCGGCGCGCGCACCGTGTCACCGGAGCTGGCCCGGCGCATCGAGGACGCGGTGGCTGAGCTGGGCTACTCCAGCAACGGCATCGCCAGTTCGCTGCGGCGCAGCCGCAGCGACACCATCGGCATGGTGGTCCCCGACATCGCCAACCCGTTCTTCACGGCACTGGTGAAGAACGTGGACCGGGTGCTCGCCGAACGCGGGCTGCAGATGCTGCTCTGCGATGCGCAGTCCAGCTCGCGCATCGAGGCGGATCGCCTTGCCTCACTGATCAATCGGCGCGTCGACGGCATCATCATCAGCCCCACCAACGAAACCGACAGTGGCCCCGCGGTCCGGGCGGCGTCGGCCCGCGTCCCGGTGGTGCAGATCGACCGTCGTGCCCGCGACACCGATACCGACTGGGTGGGAATCGACGACGACTTCGCCCAGTCGCTGATCGTCAACCACCTGCGTGAACTCGGAGTCGCCACAGCGGCCTTCGTCAGCGCGCGGCCCACCGACTCGTCGACTGAACTGCGCCACGCCGGTCTTCTCAAACATGCTGGGGCACAGGGTATTACCGTGTCGCCCGATTCCGTGCTGATGGGGGAGTACTCCACCGAGTGGGGCCAGCGGGCCGGTGCGCAGATCCTGGCGTCAGGCCCGCGACCGGACGCCATCGTCTGTGGCAACGACCTGATTGCCCTCGGTGTGCTGCAGGCGTGCCGCGACGCCGGCGCAGCGGTGCCCGCCGATGTCGTGGTGACGGGATTCGACGACATTCCCTTCGCCGCCCTGAGCACCCCACCGCTGACCACCATCGCGCAGCCGCTTGCCGACATCGCCGCCGAAGGGGTGCGGTTGCTGATGCAGGCCATCGACGGTGCGGCCACCACGCAGACCATCCGGGCCTCGCTGGGCTCGCGGCTGGTGGTTCGCCAATCAACGGCCGCTGGGATTTCGGCGTGAATACGGTCGCTCACCGACTGTATTCACGCCGAAATCACGTGAAGGGCTTGCGGCGATCCAGCCGTCGTGACCCGGTTCCGGCAGCTCGCCACAGCCGCGCCACCCAGTCGGCGTCCTCCTCGGTGACCAGATTGCCCATCACCCGCACCGCGACACCCATCAACACCTGCGACCGCATCGCCAGCGGGCCGGCCAACGGCAGAAACCGCGGGATGGTCAGCAGCAGCGCGAGCCGTCGTGCCACCGAGAACCCACGGGCATAGTGCTCCTGCAGTACCGCCGGCCACGCCTCGGTCAGGTCACCGGAGCCCAGCAGTTCGACCGCCAGCCGGCCGGTCTCCATGCCGTAGTCGATCCCCTCGCCGTTGAGCGGGTTCACGCAGGCGGCGGCGTCACCGATCAGCATCCAGTTGGGTCCGGCCACTCCGGAGACCGCTCCGCCCATCGGCAGCAGCGCCGAGGAGACCGCGCGGGCCTCACCCTCGAAGCCCCACTCGTCGCGTTTGAGGTCGGTGTAGTGCTTGATCAGGGGGCGTAGCGCCACCTCGGCGGGTCGAGTGGCGGTGGCCAGCGCGCCGACGCCGATGTTCACCTCGCCATTGCCCAGCGGAAAGATCCAGCCGTACCCCGGCAACACGGTCCCGTCGACGGACCGCAGCTCCAGATCCGACGTCAACCAGGGGTCCGAGGCCCGCGGCGAGGACAGATAGGCCCGTCCCGCCACGCCGTACACGGTCTCCTGGTGCCACTGCCTGCCCAGCACCCGGCCCAGCGTGGAGCGGGCGCCGTCGGCGACGATCAGCTCCCGACAGCTCACCCGGGCCCCGTCGCCCAGGACGACGGCGCTGACCGCACCGCTCGAATCGTGTTCCACCGAAACGGCTTTGGCGCCCAGTAGCATCGCCGCACCCGAGGATTCCGCGACGGCTCGAACACGGTCGTCGAGCTCGGTGCGCGGCACCGCGGATCCGGTGGCCGGAAACGACGGCCCGGGCCAGCGCACCTGCACCGCCGAACCGAATCCCGACATCCGCAGCCCGTCGTGGCGGATGTGCCCGTCGAGCCAGGGTCCCAGCCCCAGTCGTTCCAGTTCGGCGACCGCCCGCGGGTCAGTCCGTCACCGCAGGACTTGTCGCGCGGGAACGTCGCCGCGTCGATCACCAGCACATCGCGACCTGCCCTCGCGGCCCATGCCGCGGCCGCCGAACCTGCCGGTCCGGCGCCGACGACAACCACATCGGCAGCGTGATTCATGGTGCCCAGTATGTTGGACCCGTGAGGACACCGGCGAGCGTGGTGGCGGGCGTGGATTTCGGCGATGCCGAGTTGGCCGCAAGTGTCCGCGACGGTGTGTCGCAGATCGAGCAACTGATGGCCACTGAGCTGGGCAAAGCCGATGAGCTGATGTCCGAGGCGGTGCATCACCTGTTCCTGGCGGGCGGCAAGCGCTTCCGGCCGCTGTTCACCGTGCTGTCAGCGGCACTGGGCCCCGACCCCAACAACGACGACGTGGTGGTCGCGGGTGCCGTCATCGAGATGGTGCACCTGGCCACGCTGTACCACGACGACGTGATGGACGAGGCGCAGATGCGTCGCGGCGCACCGAGCGCCAACGCCCGGTGGAGCAACAACATTGCCATCCTGGCCGGCGACTACCTCTTTGCCACCGCGTCGCGGCTGGTGTCCCGGCTGGGGCCGGACGCGGTACTGGTGATCGCCGACACCTTCGCCCAGCTGGTCACCGGGCAGATGCGGGAGACCCGCGGGGTCACCGAGGGTGTCGACCCCATCGATCACTACCTGAAGGTGGTCTACGAAAAGACCGCATGCCTGATCGCCGCGTCGGGCCGGTTCGGGGCGACGTTCTCCGGCGCCGACGACGACCAGATCGAGCGGTTGTTCCGGCTCGGCGGCATCGTGGGCACGGCGTTCCAGATCTCCGACGACATCATCGACATCGACAGCGACCCCGACGAGTCCGGCAAGCTGCCCGGCACCGATCTGCGTGAAGGGGTGCACACGCTGCCGGTGCTCTACGCGCTGCAGGAGACGGGTCCCGAGGCCGACCGCCTGCGCACGCTGCTGGCCGAGCCGATCGAGGACGATGCCGCGGTGGCCGAGGCGCTGACACTGCTGCGGGCGTCCAACGGCATGGTCCGGGCCAAACAGACCGTGACGGAGTACGCCGAGCAGGCTCGCCAGGAGCTGGCGGCGCTGCCGGATGTGGCCGGGCGGCGGGCGATGGAGTCGCTGGTGGACTACACCATCCATCGACACGGCTGACTCCGGGAACCCAAATTGCTGCACGTGTCGTTAAATCACTTGACACAGTCGCAATTTCTCGCAGGAGGACACGGATGACCTGGCATACGGGTGGCAACCAGATCAAGACATTCTTGCTCTTGATCGGGTTCACCGCCCTGATCGGTTTCATCGGGTTCCTGTTCGCCGGCGTCACCGGAAACACGGTGTGGATCTGGGGCGCGCTGGTCTTCGCGCTCGGAGTGAACTTCTACACGTATTTCAACAGCGACAAGTTGGCGCTGCGGGCCATGCACGCCCAGCCGGTCACCGAGGTGCAGGCTCCGGTGATGTACAAGATCGTGCGCGAGCTGGCCACCGCCGCCCACCAGCCGATGCCGCGGCTGTACATCTCGGACACCGCCAACCCCAATGCCTTTGCCACCGGCCGAAATCCGCGGAATGCGGCGGTGTGCTGCACCACCGGCATCCTGAACATCCTCAACGAGCGTGAGCTGCGCGCCGTGCTGGGCCACGAGCTGTCGCATGTCTACAACCGCGACATCCTGATCTCGTGCGTTGCCGGAGCCATGGCGTCGGTGATCACCGCGCTGGCAAACATCGCCTGGATCGCCGGCATG
Organism: Mycobacterium sp. MS1601; assembly: GCF_001984215.1. Taxonomy (NCBI): domain Bacteria; kingdom Bacillati; phylum Actinomycetota; class Actinomycetes; order Mycobacteriales; family Mycobacteriaceae; genus Mycobacterium; species Mycobacterium sp. MS1601. The sequence continues at coordinate 1,062,568 of NZ_CP019420.1, read as the reverse complement.
TTCGGCGGCAACAACCGTGGGGGCAACGGCGGCGGCAATTTCCTGGTGATCCTGCTGATCCAGCTGCTGGGCCCCATCGCCGCCACGGTGGTGCGGATGGCGGTGTCCCGTTCACGCGAGTACCAGGCCGACCAGTCGGGTGCCGAGCTCACCGGTGACCCGTTGGCATTGGCCTCGGCGCTGCGCAAGATCTCCGGTGGGGTAGAGCAGGCTCCACTACCGCCGGATCCGAAGCTGGCCGACCAGGCCCACCTGATGATCGCCAGCCCGTTCCGGGCGGGCGAGAAGATCGGCAAGCTGTTCTCGACGCACCCGCCGATCGCCGATCGCATCCGCCGCTTGGAGGACATGGCGGGCCGGGGGCCGGGACACTACTGATCCGGCGGTGGTCAGCCCTTCTCGACAGCCTTGTCCTTGACGGGAGCCTTGTCCTTGACGGGGGCCTTGTCTTTCTCGGAGCGGGTGTCTTTCTCGGAGCCTGAGGCCTTCTCGGAGCCTGAGTCCTTCTCGGGAGCGGCGTCGTCGGCTGAATCCTGGTTCTTGTCATCCTCGGTGTCCGGCTGTTCGGCCGGTTCCTCGGAGACAGGTTCCTCGGATTCGGATTCCTCGGTGTCCTCGCCCTCGGTCGGTTCGTCGTCGGCGGGATCCTCGGCGGGCTCTTCTGCGGGATCTTCGACCGGGGTCTCCGGTTCCTCCGACGGTTCCTCGGCCGGGATTTCCGGGGCGTCCGTGCCTGGTGCGGGGTCGACGACCTCGTCCGGGGTCTCCTCGCCAGCCTCGGGCGCGGGAGTGCCCTTGGGAGCGTCCTTGTCTTTCGAGTCGGACTTGGCCTTGTCATCGGAGTCGGAGTCGGAGGCGTCTTCGGAGTCGGAGGCGACGGACTCCGAGGCCTCGTCAAATCGGGCCAGGCTGCTCGCGGCGGCGGCGGAGTGCGGCACGAACAGCGATTCGATGCCCTTCTTCAGCCCCACCATGAAGTCGAGGAGGGACTTGATGGTCTCGGCCATGGTGGGCAACAGGCTGTTGTCACTGGTGGTCGCATCGCGGTAGCCCCAGTACACCAGGGCGGTGAGTGCCGGTTCGATGACGTCGGCCAGCTCGTTGCCGAACAGGCCGAAGTAGTCGCGCAGCGGACGCACCAGCGGCAGTGCGCCGTCGTCCTCGTAGGTCACGTAGGTGACGCCGTCCCTGGTCTCGACCTTGGCTTTGACCAGCGTGCCGTCGGGATTCTTGAAGGTGACGTAGAGGATGCCGTCGATGCGCTCGGTGGTGACGTCGAGGCCTTTGCACGACATGTTGAGCCGGCAGGTGACAGTGCCGTCGGCGTTGACCTGCACCGGTGACAGCGCCCGGTTGAGGTAGGCGGCGACGGAGTTGCTGAGCGCCAGCGGATTCAGCAGCGACACCGCGGCGTAGGTGTTGAAGTCGTACCCGAAGGACGTGACCACATCACCCTGCGAGGGGCCGGTGACCGGAACGGTGGGTGTGGCCGTGACGATCGCTTCGCCGATCTGCATCGAGTGAACGTCGAAGGACACCACGGGACTGCCCGGTGGCAGGGGCCCGGGGACGGTCGCCGGACCGGTGGGCGCCAGCGGCGGCAGCAGCTGCGGGTTGACGTTCCAGCCCTGCTGGTTGAGGAACGGCATGGTGCTGGTGACACCCAGGGTGGTGGACGGGACGGTGCCGTCGGGTCCTGATTGGTCGAGGGCGTTCCAGATGCCGAACGGGCCGGTGAGGAAGTTGACGATCACAGCGCGGCTGTCCGACGGCAGCAGCCGCTGCTGGATGGCGTCGGCGATACCGCCCACGCTGTCGATCTCTCCGGAGCCGCCGTCCATCAGCAGAGCGGCCAGCAGCAGCGGCGGTGCGGCGGTCAACGGCTGGATGACGGTGAGACCGGCAACGCTCACGGCAACGGCCGCTGTCGTCAAGATGGACGACCGCAAATCCCCTGCCACGTCACCGCCTTCCCAAAACTTCCTGATAATTCGCTAAGCAGTGTACGGCCTGCAGACCGTTGCTGGAAGCCAATGAGTAGGGCGGCTCAGCTGCAGGTCTTACCGGATATTGACGTGTGCGCGGCGACCGGCGGTTATGGGCCGAATCTGGCGTTTTCCTGAGTTTCGACAGGGTTTGTCTCAGGTGGCGCGGCGAACTGTTCACCGGTCGCCGTGCATGGGTGGGGTAACACCGAGCGGGTGGTGAAACGAACCTCTAGTGTGAGCATCGTGCTGAGCAGAGTTCTGATCGCGGCCTCCGTGGTGGTGACCGCCGCGGGTACAGCGTTGGCCGTCGCCTCCGGTATCGCCGCGGCGGAGCCCGCACCGCCGCCACCGCCGCCGCCGAACATCAATGGGTTCACCCCGGTGGTGCCGTCGGACTACGAGGTGCAGCCCGGTCTGTACGGGTTCACCACACCGCAGGGACTCACCTGCGTCGTCAGCCGCAGCACCGCCTACGGCTGCAACGGTCCCATCCCCGGTGCGCCCAACGGCGCCAACCTGATCACCGGCGGCGCCACCGGCATGCCAGGGTTCTCCAGCTCACCTCGGCCGCTGTTCGTCTCCGACAAACCCGCCAATCCGTTGCCGGCCAACTCGCGGCTGAGCTACGGCACCATCAGCTGCGGTGTGGACGGTGGGGGTGCGGCCATCTGCACCAACAGCTTCGACCAGACCGGCTTTGTGCTGGGGCCTGCGACCAGCTGGAACTTCGGGGCGGTGAACCCGTTGGTGGACCGCCCCGAGGGCACCAACCCCTACGCGAACTGACGCTGGTACACCTGCTCACCTCGCACGTAGGTCGCGGTGACCTCCACCGACGAGACCTCGTGGGGTTCCACGGCGAACGGGTCGCGGTCCAACAGCACGATGTCGGCGTCCCTACCGACGGTCAATGAGCCGGTGTGCTGCTCCATCCCCGCGGCGTAGGCCGCGTGGCGGGTGAAGCCGGTCAGGCAGGTTTGCAGATCCAGTCGCTGGTCGGGTCCCAGTGCGCGAGTCACGGTGTCGCCTGGCGGTTGACGGGTCATCGCCACTTCGATCTGGGCCAGCGGGTCCGGGGTGCTGACCCTCCAGTCGCTGCCGAACGCCAGCGTGGCCCCGGCCCGGTTCAGGTCGCCGAACGGGTACTGCGCTTCGAAACGCGAAGGGCCCAGCGCAGGTTCGCACAGCGTGACGTTCTGTTCGTCGCGGCATGCCCACAGCGCCTGTACGTTGGCCAACACGTCGAGCCGGGCGAACCGGTCGACATCCGACGGCGACACCACCTGCAGATGGCAGATCTGATGGCGCAGCCCGGCGCGTGGTGCCGCCTCGAACGCGTCCAGTGCCGCGGTGGTCGCGGCGTCGCCGATGGCGTGGACGTGCACCGAGAAACCGTGGATGGTGCACATGCGGACGGCGGCGTTCAAGGCCTCCTGGGTGAACAGGGGAGCCCCGTGTGAATGTGTGCACTGGTAGGGCTGATGCAGGGAGGCCGTCCGGTTCTCCACCACACCGTCGACGAAGATCTTCACCGTGGGGACGCGAACCAGGTTGTCATCGGCCAACTCTCGTGCCGCGACCAGTCCGTCGATCTGATCCACCCCTTCTGTCGGGTCCCAGTGCATGGCCGCCGCCACCCGGGCCTGCAGCCTGCCCTCGGCTTCGGCGTCCACGTAGGCCCGCAGCATCGGGGTGGACAGACGAGCGTCCTGCCAGCCGACGATCCCGAGCGAATGCAGGTACTGCTGACCGACATTCAGCGCCGCCGCCCATTCGGCCGCCGTGATCTCCGGTAGCTGCACCAGGTGCATCGCCGTCTCGTGCAGGGTTCCGGTGGGCGCACCGGAGCTGTCGCGTTCGATGCGCCCGCCCGGGGGGTCGGCCGTGGTGGCCTCGATCCCGGCCAGTCGCAGTGCGGCGGAGTTCACCCAGGCACTGTGGCCGTCGCGGGCGGTGAGGTATGCGGGACGGCCGCCGGTGACCGCGTCCAACAGGCCAGCCGTGGGATTGCCGCCGGGGAAGGCTGCCATGCTCCATCCGCCACCTCGCACCCAGGCGGTGGGCGGCAGTTCTGCTGCTGCCGCGGCGATCACCCCCGTGTAGGAGTAGGACGGCACGTCGTGCAGGTTCACCCACAGGTCGAACAGTGATCCCTCCAGCAGATGGATGTGCGCGTCGTGGAACCCCGGAACGATCAACCCGGGCGCCTTGACGATCAGGCCCTGTGCGGAGTCCAGTGCGATGATCTGGCCGTCGTCGATCGTGACCGACTGTGCCCATGGGCGTTTCGGGTCAGCGGTGAAGACCCGGCCGACAAATGTGGTCGTCATCCCGCACGCAGCACGTCGAGTGGCAGCGTCGACAGGGTGCGGGCACCGTCGTCGCCGAACACGATGGTGTCGATCATCGGATACAGCACGATGCTCTCGTAGTTGGTCACGACACCGGCGCGAAAGACGTCGTCGGTGGACTCACCCACAGTGAAGGTCCATTCACCCACCCAGTCCGGCGGGAAGGAGATCCCGAGTTCGTATCCGCCGTTCCAGTCGTGCATGCCCCACAGGCCGCTGTCACGAAGGTGGAACTCGATGTCCTGCGTGACGTCGTTGACCTCTACGCCGTCCGCGGCTCCGGCGCAAAGGATTTCGAAGGCCTGTGCCTCGATCTCGGCCAGCCGGTACAGCTCGTCGGTTGGTTCGGTGCCGACGACAAACCAGCGTTCGATGTTGGCGTGGTAGCGGTTGACGACGCCACACGGGTCCGCGCACAGCACGTCGCCGCGACCGATCACCCGGTCGGAGGCGTAGGCATGGCCCAGTTCGATGGGCCCCACCACCACCGACTCGTGCAGCGCCGAGGGTTCACCTCCCGCGACGGCCATGGCCGAAACCATCAGTCCCCAGGCTTGCTTCTCCGTCATCCCGACACGGACCTCGGCCTGTAGCGCGCGTAAACCCTGGTCGCACACCGCCGCGGCGCGCTCGATCATCGCGATCTCGGCGGGCGATTTGATCAACCGGACAGCGCGGCTGACGGCGCTGACGTCGGCGACGTAGCAGCCACCGGCCTCGAATGCCGCCTGGACGCGCTCGCTGGTGGCGCGGTTGGGGACGTGGCTGTGCATCTCCAGGCCCACTCGTCCGGTCAGCCAGCCTCTGGCCCGTAGGTCGTCGACCATGAAGTCCAGCACGGCGTCGCCGTCATCACGAGCAGTCAGCCGGATGTCCTGTGCCGAGGAGGTGCGTTTGAGCAAGTAGGCATGGTGTTCGACGTCGTACACCACCAGTTCGCCGCTGCCGACGTGCAGTACCACGCACTGATACGCCGGCCAGCGGGTTGAGGATTGTGCTCGGTACCAACGACTTTGGTATCCGTGTAGCCAACACATCCCGTCCGGTGAGCTGATCACCACCAGGTCGAAGTCCGCGCGCGCCGCTGCCAGTTGCAGCTTGCGGCGGCGTGCGTCGTACTCGGCGTCGGTGAACGGCAGCCGCGGGGTTTCGTCGTCCAGGTCCGCGTAGGTGTCGGCGATGAGTTGGCGCAGCATCATCGCGTCGGCCTGCGCGCGGTAAACAGGTGTCATGCTGAGGCTTTGACCCGGGTCCAGGCCTGGTTCCAGGCGGTGAGCTGTTGGTCCTGCAGGGAAGCCAGCCACACGCTGGGGTCGGACAGCACCGCTTCGTCGTAGTCGAGGAACGGGTACTTCTCCACCAGTGTGGTGTAGGTGGACAGCCCGGTCTTGGTGGCTATCGGGTAGCCCACGAAGTCGACGATCTTGGCCATGTTGTCGGGCCGCAGCAGGAAGTCGGCGAACAGCAATCCGGTGCCGGGGTGCTCGGCGGCCGCCGGGATGGCCAGGCAGTCGGAGTTGAATGCCAGGGTCTCGCGGCAGAATTCGAAGCCGATGTCGTCGGCGAACGGTGCGTCCTTGAGTGCGGAGAAGGTGGCGCCCGTGTAGTTCATCAGCAGGTCCGCTTCGCCGTTGGTCAGCTTCTCGCCTGCCGAGCTGCCGAAACCGCCTAGGCTGCGCCGCAATTCGATCAGCGACTCGGCCGCTTTGTCCAGATCCTCGGCGGAGGCGGTGTCAGTGGGCAGCCCGAGGCGGCCCAGCGCCATCGTCATCGACACGGTGACGTCGTCGAAGATGAACGCCCGTCGATCCAGCTTCGGGGCCAGGTCCCACAGGTCATTCCAGGAGCCGGTCAGTCCGCTGACCCTGCTCTTGCGGTACGCCAGGCCGATACCGCCCATGGCGTAGGGGCCGGCCAGGTGTTCTGCCTTGGGCTCGAAGGGCGGGTCGTTGAACAGCTCGGTGACCTCACCCCAGTTCTGCATGACCCCATGGTCGATGGGTAGCAGCAGGTTGGCCGAGGTGGCGCGGGCGAAGAAGTTGGACGGCATGAAGGTGATGTCGTACGACGCGCCCGCGCCCAGTTTCTGGATCATCTCGTCGACGGTGGAGAAGTAGGTCTGGTTGATCTTGACGTCGTATTCGGTCTCGAACGCGGCCAGCACCTCGTCGGGGACGTAGCCGGTGGGCGCGTAGTAGGCGAGGTCCCCGTCGATCTCCGGTTTGGGCGGTTCCAGCGTTGCAGAAGTCCCTCCGCCGCCGGAACTGTTGCCGCAGGCGGCCAGCCACAGCGCGGCGGCGGCGCCGCCACCCATGAACAGGAACCGGCGCCGGTTGGTGGTGGGATTCATGAGCTCTCCTTGAGCGTTTTGGGTTGGTGTTTCGAGGTTTTCGCGCGCTGCAACCACAGGCCGACGATGCCGATACCGACGGTGACCACCACCATCGCGGTGCCCACCGCGTTGATCTCGGGGGTGAGGCCGAAGCGCAACATGCCGTAGATGCGGACGGGCAGCGGTGCCACTTGGGTGCCGGTGAGGAACACCGAGGTGACGAAGTCGCCGAAGGACAGGACGAACGCCAAGGCGGCGGCGCCTGCGACGGCGGAGCGCAGTTGCGGGAACACCACGGTGTGCAGGACGCGCAGCCGGCCCGCCCCCAGGTCGGCTGCGGCCTCCTCCAGTCGCGGATCCAGGGTGCGCAGCCGGTTGCCCACCAGCACCGTGACGTAGACCAGGGTGAAGGTGGCGTGACCGATGATCAGCGTGCCGGTGGACAGTGGCACCCCTGTGGTGGCGAACAGGGTCATCAGGCCAACCGCGGTGGCCAGCTCTGGGGTGATCAGGGTCGACAGCGTCACCGCTTCGATCGGTCTGGTGACACGACGGGTTCCGTAGACGAATCCGAACGACAGCGCGGTACCCAGCACCACGGCCACCGCGGTGGCGGCGGCGGCCACGCCGAGGCTCAGCATCAGCGCGGAGATCACTTCCGGGTTCGCCGCCGCCTGGCCGTACCAGCGCAGGCTGAACCCGGTGAAGTCCGACAGTGATTTCGAGGAGTTGAAGGAGAACAGCATGGTGACCAGCAGTGGCAAATCCAGCAGCACCAGGACCAGCGCCACCACCAGGGCCAGCCCGATGGGCATGCGGTTTCGGTCAGACACGTCGCATCACCATCCGGCCCGCTTTGACGGCCAGCACGGCCACCGCGATGAAGGCCAGCATCCCGGTCAGCAAGGTGACGGTCAGTGCCGCACCGAAGGGCAGTGAGCCTGCGGTGGCCAGCTGATCACGGATCAGGTTGCCCATCATGTAGGTGGACCCGCCGAGGAACTGTGCCACCGCGAAGTCCCCGAGGCTGAGCAGGAATACCAGCTGGCAGCCTGCGGCGACCCCGCCGGCCGTGCCTGGCAGGACGATGGTGGTGAAGGTGCGTACGGGGCCCGCGTGCAGGTCGTGTGCGGCTTCCACCAGTCGCCAGTCCATGCGTTCCACGGCCAGGAACACCGCCAGGATCATGAACGGCAGAAAGCTGTACACCAGCCCGAGGTTGAGGGCGTAGACGTTGCCGATCAGGTTCACCGGGCCCAGTCCGAGGCGGGTCAGCAGCGCGTTGACCGGGCCCTCGCGGCCCAGCAGCTGCACCCAGCCATAGATGCGGATCAGGTAGTCGGCCAGCCAGGGCACCAGGATCGCCAACAGCAGCAGTGGTTTGGCCCGGCCGCCGTAGCGGGAGATGGCGTACGCGCAGGGGTAGCCGATGGCCAGGCAGAGCAGGGTCGCGATGGTGGCGTAGCCGAAGGTGCGCAGCACCACCGGCAGGTAGGCGGGCTGGAAGACCATGGCGAAGTTGTCGGTGTACCAGCCGTAGATCGGGCGGCCGATCATGTCGGGCGTCGCGACCGACGCGGCGACGATGAGGGCCAACGGCGCGAGGTAGAAGCAGGACAGCCACACCGTTCCCGGTGTCAGGCTCCACCGCCAGCCAGCGCGCATCTGCTCCTCCTTTCGTGAAGAGCGTCTCGCTCATTTGTTTTCCGCATGTTTCTAGATCGAAAACTTAGTGATTCAGTGGCTGTCGCACGGATTAATGAAGAAATCCGGCTACATTGTTGTTGAATCCGCAGAAACTTGAGCTGAAGGGGTGAATGGATGCTCGAAGAGCCCGAGGGCAATCTGGACCGGATCTCCGCCGCGATTGTCGACTCGCTGAGATCTGACGGACGCAAGTCGTACGCGGCCATCGCCAAGGAGGTCGGGGTTTCCGAGGCCACGGTTCGCCAGCGTCTGCAGCGACTCACCGAGCAGGGGCACATGCAGATCGTCGCGGTCACCAACCCGGTGGGCCGCGGCCGGTTCACCTCGATGCTCGCGGTCAAGACCCGTGGGGACGTCGCCAGTGTCGCCGACGCACTTCGCGACATCCCCGAGGTGACGTTCGCGGCGGCGACGGCCGGGATCTACGACGTGATGATCGAGGTCACCTGCCGCGACGGTGCCCACCTGCTGGCTGTGGTCGACGAGTCCATCCGCACCATCGACGCCGTGGAGTCGGTCGAGACGCTGGTGTATCTGAAGCTGCTGAAACTCAACTACCAGTCCGGGGTGTGGCCCACCACCGAGTGAATGCTCTGCGCAGGGGTGCGTCGAGCGCGACGGGCAGCGCTTCTCATGATCGGATTGTGGCGTGCGCGAATCTTGGCAAATTTCGACGCGGTGGCTGGCAATGCTCGCGGTGGTACTGGCGGTCCTGGTTTCCACCGGGTGTGGGACGCAGCCCTCGGACGACGACGGCCAGGGCGGAGTAGACCTGACGCTGCTCGCTTTTCCGTCGTCGGTTCAGGGTTGGGAGCGGGTGTTGCCTGCTTTCGCGAGGACGCCGGAAGGAGCCGGGATCACGGTCGAGACGGTCACCGGGCCGTCGGCGCAACTGACCGAGCAGGTGCGCCGCGACGGCCCCGGTGACCTGGTCAATCTCTCCGACTATCAGAACATCCTTGCGCTGGTGCACGCGAGAAAGGTCGATCCGGACTGGAATTCCGGCCCCACGGGAGGCAGGTTGTTCGGTTCCATCATCACTTTTGTGGTGCGAGAGGGTAATCCGCACGGCATCGACGACTGGACCGATCTGCTGAAGCCGCGAGTTCAGGTGGTCGCGCTGAACCCCACAGAAGCCGGGCTGGGAAAGTGGAGCTGGCTGGCGGCCTACGCCGCGGCCAGCGACGGCGGCCGAAACGAGCAGGCCGGCCGTGACTACCTGCGCAGGTTGATTCTCGAGCATGTGCAGATCGGGCCCAGCACCATCGCGGAGGAAATCGAATCCTTTGCCGCCGGCTTGGGCGACGTCCTCATAATTCCCGAGTACGCGGCTCCGCGGCTGGCCGCGGCCGACCCCGCGTTGCAGATCATCATCCCGCCGCAGACGATCAGGGTAGACAACGGCATAGCCGTGATTGCCGACAGTCCCCGGCGTGAGCAGGCTGAGAGCCTGGTGCGTTTTCAGTTCTCTCAAGAGGCGCAACGTATCTGGGCGCAGGCAGGCTTCCGCCCCAGCGACCCTCTTGTTGCGCAAGAGTTCGAAGCCGAGTTCCCTGAGCCGGCCCGGCTCTGGACAATCGACGATCTCGGCGGGTGGGCGAAACTGGGTCCTCAGTTCTTCGACCCGCAGAACGGCATCGTCACCAAGCTGTTCAAGCAGGCCACCGAATAGGCGTTCACCGCACAAAGCGGCGGGCCAGAGGCAGCCACTTCTCCAGATCCTCGGAGGTCTCGTACTGGGAGTCCAGGAGATACAGGCTGGGGGCCGGGCAGCTGGCGCCGATCTCGACAAGCACGGGACGCAACGTCAGTTCAGGTGCCAGCGCATGGGCGTATGAGCGCCCAGCATCAGCGGGAAGGTGGTGACCTGGCCGAGCTCGCCCGCACCGAACTGATCGAGGAACAGCTTGAGCAGACCCGTGTAGGTGGCCTTGAACGTCGGCGATGCCACCACCAACAGGTCGGCGGCCTTGACGATCTCCTTGGCTTCGGCCACCGTGGGGTCGCCCCAGCTCAGTAGTCCGGCACCGAGATCGACGACATCGATGACGTGCTCAGGCGGGGCTCCGGTGAGCTTCTGGACGACCAACTCGGCGGCGGCGCGGGTTCGCGACTGGCGCTTGGGGTTACCTACAACGACAACGGTCACGTCCAACAGTTAAGCGGACAACTGCTCCGCAATGCAGCCGCAGGGAGGTGACTCTGTAGTGCGCGAGTGCCACCTGCCTGCGCGGGTCACACTCTAGCGTCGTGGAATCACGCTGAGCGCAACACTTCAGACGTGCTGGGCGAGCAGGCGCATCCGGTCGCCGTAGCCGTCCAACGGCCCACAATGCACGGCCACCTGATCTGCCCCGGCCCCGCGCAGTTGGTTGACCAGTCGCACCGCGGACTGTAGATCGGCGTCGGCCCACCGCATTCTGGCGATGGTCGTCACCCGATCACCGCCGGGGAGCTCGCGCAGTCTCGCCACCGCAGCGGCGAAGTCGGGGGGCGCCAGTTCGGCGCTTTGCCAGTAGGAGCCGACGTCGGCGGCGCGGCGCAGCGCTCGGGTGGAGTGACCGCCGACCAGAAGGGGGAGCGGCCGCGGCAGTCGGGGCTCGAAGTAACCGCCTTTGGGGCCGCGACCGGTGGTCGTGACCTGCCGCACGATCTGCAGGATCTCGTCGGTCCGCGCACCACGGGAGGCGAAGTCAGCGCCGATCTCGTCGAACTCCGCCGCATTCCAGCCGGTGCCGACACCGAGAACAAAACGCTGACCGCTGAGCCGGTCGAGCGTTGCGAATTGTTTTGCCGCAAGGAATGGTTCGCGCAGCGGGAGGATCAGCACCGAGGTGCCGAGCAGGATCCGGCTGGTGACCGCGGCCAGGTGTGCCAGGGTCACCAGTGGCTCGTATACCCCGCCGAACACGTCGCCATAGGGCTGCGGCGGCAGTACGTGGTCAGGGAGCCACGCGGCGCCGTAGCCCAGCTCCTCCGCATCGCGGACCAGCCTGACCAGCAATTCGGTTGTGAGGTCCCTGCTTTCGTTCGGCAGCACCAACTGCAGGGTCATCCGTGCTGCTCCAGCCAGCGGTGGAGAGTCAGCAACCACGCGTCGGTGGCCTCGGTGGCGATGTTGTGTCCGCAGTCGATCTCGACCAGGCTGGAGTTGGGTAGCCCGGCTGCCAACTCGGCAGACGATTGTGGTGAGACCAATGCATCCTCGGTGGTCGCGATCACCAGCGCCGGCACTGAGATCGCCGACAGCTCGGCGGTCACATCCACCTGCAGTGCGACGTCCACATGATCGGCGCTGCCGTCGGGCAGAAAATCCGCCAATCCCTCTATGGCACTGTCTAGTTCGCTTGCCGACATCGACTGCAGTGCCTTGGCGCCGCACGCCAGCAAGGTCAGGTAACGGGCCACCAGGGTCCGGTTGCCGCTGTCGAGGAGCTTGCGCCAGACCTGTAGAGCCAGGCTCAGGCGGTGGTCGGGACGGGCGAAGCCCGCGGTGAGGATCAACCCGGTGACGCGGTCCGGGTGTCGGGTGGCGATACGCACGGCGACAGCGCTGCCCAGCGAGTATCCGAGCACGGTGAATCGCTCGTCGTCTGTTGCCGCGACCACTCCGTCGGCCAGCGCATCCAGTGTCAGCGCTGCCGTGGCGCGTGGTGTCGCACCGGAGCCCGGATAGTCGGGGCCGACGACGCGGCGGGTGGCGGCCAGCGAGGCCAGCAGCGGTCCGAAGTTGCCGGCGACACTGCCGCCGGCGCCGTGGGCCAGCAGCAGGGTGGGTCCGTCGCCGCGCAGTGTCGTGTCGAAATACGGGATCACGCCGGGAACGTTATGGCTTGACATCGGTGTCAAGGTCAAGGTCAAGAGCGAGGCGGGTGGGCATGCGGATAGGTGAGTTGTCGGCACGGACCGGGGTGAGCACGCGGCTGCTGCGGTACTACGAACAGCAGGGCCTGCTGTCGGCGGCACGCGATGCCAATGACTACCGCAGCTACGCCGACGATGCCGTGCTGCGGGTGCGCCAGATCCGGACACTGCTCGCGGCGGGGCTGCCGACGGCAGTGATCGTTGACGCATTGCGGTGCGCCAGTGGCGAGGATGCGCACCTGGAGTTGTGCCCGCAGCTGGCGCAGCAACTGCATCGCCGGCTCTCCGGGATCGACGCACAGATCGGCGACCTGCAGCAGCAGCGGACGCGGTTGTCGGAGTACCTCAGCGGTTAGAACCCGCTGCCATGCACCTCGTGGCCGGGCTTCTCGGCGATCAGGCCGTGGTAGGCCTGATCCACCGTGGACCCGTGATTGATCACCCCGTCCACTTCGCGGGCGATCGGCATGGGAATGCCGTACTTGTCGGCGAACTCCATGATGACGCTGGCGGCCTTCACGCCCTCGGCCACCTGATTCATCGAGGAGATGATCTCGCTGAGGGGCTTACCCGAGCCCAGTTGCTCGCCGACGTGCCGGTTGCGGCTGCGCTGCGAGGTGCAGGTGACGATGAGGTCGCCCATGCCCGCCAGTCCGGCGAAGGTGTCGCGCTGCCCACCGAGTGCCACACCCAGCTTGGACATCTCGGCGACGGCTCGTGCCATCACCATGGCCCTGGTGTTCTCGCCGATGCCCAGTGAGTACCCCATGCCCACGGCGATGGCGTAGACGTTCTTCAACGCCCCGGCCATCTCCACCCCGCAGACGTCATCGGTGGTGTAGGTGCGGAACCGCTTGGTGCGGAACAGGTTGGCCAGGTTGGCGGCCAGATGCTGGTCTGGCATGGCCAGCACCGCGGCGGCGGCGTAACCGTCGGCCACCTCGCGGGCGATGTTGGGGCCGGCCAGGATGCCCGCGGGGTGTCCGGGCAGCACCTCATCAACGATCTGGCTCATCCGCAGGTTGGTGCCCTGCTCCAGACCTTTGACCAGCGACACCACCGGCACCCATGGTCGGAGCTCGCGGGCTAGTTCGGTGAGCACACCACGGAATCCGTGTGAGGGCACGCCCATGACGATGACGTCGGCGCAGTTGGCGGCTTCGGAGAAGTCGGTGGTGGCGCGCAGCGACTCGGGCAACAGGGTGTCGTTGCCCAGGTACCGCGAGTTGCGATGGTTGTCGTTGATGTCGGCGGCGGTCTCCTCGGCACGAACCCACTGCAGCGTCGGGCCCCGTCGGGCGCAGATGGACGCGACGGTGGTTCCCCAGGAACCACCACCGAGTACGACGACCTTGGGTTCGCGCTGAGCTGGAGGCATGGCGATCAGAGTATTGGGAGGGTGCCGACCAGACGGGCGGATTGGTCGACAGTCTTCCCCGGTATCCGCGGGGTCAGGACGCCTTGCGCATGGTGACCGCGCCGATACCCGCGGCGCTCAGGCAGGCGGCGGCCACGGCCACGGCGAACCACGGGAACACGGTCGCCAGCCCCCAGTGGGTGGCGGCCCAGCCGGCGACGATGGTGGGGAGGGCCATCGCGGTGTAGGCCAGCAGATAGAACGCCGACATGGTCTCGCCACGCTGGTCGGCGGGCACCACCTTCGACAGGTGACGCAGCGAGCCGCCGAATCCGAGGCCGAAGGTGGCCCCCAACAACGCCGCCGCGGCGAACACCAGCGGCCATGAGTGCAGTCCCAGCACCGGGATGGTCACCACCAGCGACACCGCCATACCGACGTCGCCGATGATCGCGGCACGGTGCGCAGGCACCTTGGTGGCGGCCAGCTGGGCCAGCGCCGCGGAGAACGCAGTGATGCCCACGACGCCGCCGGCGAACAGCAGGTTGTCGATGTGCGTTTGATGGGCCGCCAGTGACGGATACAGCGACAGCAGCACGCCCAGCACGGACCAGGACGCCATGGCGCCCAGTGCGGCGAACCAGAAGTCCGGCCTGATCGACTGTGGCACAGAGGGTTTCGAGATCCGGATGGGGCCGCTGGAACGGCTGGTGTGGGTTTCGCGCAGGGTCAACACGCCCACGCCCATGACTGCGCAGATCACCGCAACCACCGCGTAGGGGGTACGCAGCGGATGCGGCGCGTACTGGGCCAGCACCGAGGAGGCGACGATGGCGACGGCGATGCCGATGTTGAAGCTGATGCCGCTGTGCTGGCCGGAGCGCATCCCGTGGTGCGGGCGCAGATCCAGCAGGGCGGCGGCGGCTGCCACCACGATCGAGCCGACCGCGGCACCGTGCACGGCGCGGGCGACCAGTAACAGCACGATGTCCTCGGCCATCAAGAAGAGCACCAGGCCGACGATCAGCGCCACGAGTGCACTCAGCAGAACGGGCTTGCGGCCCACCACGTCGGAGATCCGGCCCGAGACCAGCACCGCGGCGAGCGCGGCGAAGGCATACACCGCGAAGACGATGGTGGTGGCCAGCGGTGTCAGATGCCAGGTGGACTCGTAGATGCCGTACAGCGGCGCCGGCAGGCCCGAAACGCCCAGTGCCACACCGCAGAGCACCAGCAGAAGGGGATAGGCCCAACGCTGCGTTCCAGTCCCCGCGATCGGGTCGGTCGAAGCGAGCGTCATCGTCCCTCCTTGAGGTAAGTTTGATGAATGTCGAACCGAGCCGACTTTACGCCTGGTTTGATGAGCATCAAACTTGTTTTCGAGTGACGAGGAGCACAGCCATGGAGACGCAGACGCAGACGCAAGTCGCGCCCGTGCACCAGGTACTCGCCGCTCTGCAGGACCCGGTGCGCCTGGAGATGGTGCGCCGACTGCGTAACGCGGGCACGCCCGTCAAGTGTCAACTGCTCTACGACGGCATCAACAAGTCCACCGCGACGCACCACTTCAAGATCCTGCGCGAAGCCGGGTTGACCGAGCGGGTGATCGCAGACGGCCAGACCCATCAACGGCTGCGCGACGCCGATGTGGACGCAGCGATACCGGGATTGTTGGAAGCTGTTGTGGGAAGCGCGAATCGCGCTGCCGACAGCACCCGCTGACAGGTGGGCCACGGGCGCCGCGCCGGGCTGCCCGTGTCGGCGCATTTAGTTTGCCGAGTCCGTCGGCTCAGCCCGCAGATCGGTACCGCGCAGCCGCTGTCGACACGGGAAATTGTGCGCCGCGAAGGCGCAGATTCAGCAAACATGCCGTGCACCTGCGGATTTTCGCTGATTTTTCCGTTCACGTAGCCGTTGCGGGGAAAGTGTGCGAAAGCAAACTTCGTCGCGTAATCTACGATTCGTTCAGTCGCGGGGGTTGCTCGAGAGAGTGGCAATATGCGGACGAATGGCGACACATGCCAGAGAGGCCATGAGGCCATGTCCGGCATCGGTCCTGTGATGTCGGACGGTCTCGGTGTCGCGTCAACGCAGACGAGTGCGGGTGGCACAGATGTCACCATGGTTCACCACGTCGCGGTGGTTGCGGCGACGGTCATCGACCGGTGCCGGTGGCAGCCGATGTCGTCGAGGGGTCGACATACTTCGCTGTCGCCGTGCCCGGCGCGGTGTCCGACGCCGCAACCACCGATTGTCAGGCGATTGCAGTTGCTTTCGCGTCGGTCCTGAGGGGCCGCACGTCCGCCGACCGGCCGAACACCATGTCCTCGTCGATGTGATCGAAGTGGTGGTCGATGGCGTCGGCGAAGAAGTTCTGCCGCACATTCCACGGCCGCCTGGTCCCTGACTTGGGCAGCGCATGCGGGTTGCGCAGCACGTAGTTGGCCTTGATGTCCCACGCCAGCTTCTCCGGCATCGTCTGATCCCCGAGGTGCGGGTACGCGTGGGTATAACCACGAGTCCTCATGTAGGCCAACAGTTTGGCCACCGAGCGGGCCGTCATGTCGGCGCGCAGTGTCCAGGACGCATTGGTGTACCCGACGCACCACGCGAGGTTCGGAACGTCCTCGAGAAGGTGTGCCTTGTAGACGAATCGGTCCTGCGGCTCGATGGCTACCCCGTCGATGCTGAGGTTCACGCCGCCGAGTGCCAGCAACTCCAGACCGGTCGCGGTGACGATGATGTCGGCGTCCAGGTGGGTGCCGGACTCCAGAGTGATCCCGGTGGCGTCGACGTGGTGGATGCGGTCGGTCACGATGTCGGCGCGGCCGGCGCTGATCGCCCGGTACAGGTCGCCGTCCGGTACTGCGCACAGACGCTGGTCCCAGGGGGCATACCGCGGCTTGAAATGGACGTCCACCGGATATCCCGGTGGCAGTTTCGACATGGCCTGCTTGCGGATGAACCACTTCATGAATCTCGGTGCCTTGCGTGCCCAGAGCCAGATCAATCCCTCGAACAACGCTGCGTACCACTTGGCAAATCCATGAGAAACCCTGCGTGAGGCGAACTTTCGCACCACGTCGGTCACCGGGTTGACGCTGGAGCCGCTGAGCACGTAGCTGGGGGAGCGCTGCAGCATGGTGACCTTGGCGGCGTTCTCCGTCAGCGCCGGAATCAGCGAGATGGCCGTGGCGCCGCTGCCGATCACCACCACCGACCTGTCGGTGTAATCGAGGTCCTGCGGCCAGAACTGGGGGTGTACCACCGGGCCGGCGAACTGCTCCAGGCCGGGCAGGTCCGGCGTGTAGGCGTGGTCGTAGTTGTAGTAGCCGCTGCCGAAGAACACGAAGTGTGTGCGGTAGGTCTTCGGCCGGCCGTCGACGTCGGCGTGCACCGTCCAGGTGTCCGTCGCGGAATCCCAGTCAGCAGACCGGACGCGGCTGCGGTAGCAAATGTGTTTGTCGATGCCATGCGTGCGTGCGGCGTCGGCAATGTAGTCGCGGATGTGGTCGCCGCCGGCCATGCCCTCACGCCGGGTCCACGGCGCCCACGGGAAGCTCAAGGTGAAGATGCTGCTGTCGCTGCGGACACCCGGGTACCGGAACAGGTCCCAGGTGCCGCCCAGCTGATCGCGCTGTTCGAGGATGACGTAGCTGAGGCCGGGGTTGCGTTCGGCGATGCGGTAGGCCGCGCCGATTCCGGAGAATCCGGCGCCGATGATGACGACGTCGACGGATTCGGTGTTGTGGTCCTCGACTGAGTTCAGCTGCGGTGTGGTCACGTGAGGAATCCCCTGCTTACCCGACGATGTGGCATTGGTCACCCAAGGGTAGGCATCCACCAGTTGCTTGAGCCAGCCCCGTCGGTGTTCGAGGGCGGGGCCGTTGTCGCCGGCGGCCTCTCTTGACCGGACAGGGTGCATTCATGTGCTATGCAAATGGGATGCGATTCTCAGGCTGGTGTACGACGTGACCGCTGAGATCACCGCTCCGGCGCTGCCGCCTCGTAGTGCCCTGCGGCTGCTCATGGATCCCGCGTTCGGCGCGCTCTTCTGGGGAAAGCTGCTCAGTGCCGCCGGCGTGTGGACCCACAATCTCGTAGCCGCGGTGGTGGTGTTCGAGGCCACCGGCTCGGCGTTGATGGTCGGGCTTCTCGGAGTGGCGATGTTCGTGCCGCAGCTGGTGTTGAATCCGCTGGCCGGGAAGTGGGCGGACCGGGGCAATCCGATCCGGCAGGTGATGATCGGTCGTGTTGTGTGCCTGGTGGGCTCCGGCTCGTTGGCCATCTGGTCGGTGGTGGCCGCCGACCCGCAGGGCATGGCCGCTGCGCTGCCGATCATCGCGGCTTCGGCTGTGGTGGGGATAGGTTTTGTGGTCGGTGGCCCGGCCATGCAGTCGCTGGTGCCGTCACTGTTGCGCCCTGGCGAGCTGTCCATCGGCATGAACCTCAACACCGTCCCGTTGACCCTGGCCCGCATCGGCGGCCCCGTCCTCGGGGCGTTCGCCCTGGCGCACCTGGGGCCGACGGCGGCCTTCGCGGCCAGCGCCGTCACCCACCTTCTCTTCATCGTGATGCTGCTGGCGGTGACGTTTCCCCGGCCGAAGCAGCATGCCGCCGGCACCGACTATCGCGTCAGCGCCGCGCTGCGGTACGTGTGGGCGGACCGTCCGCTGTTCCTGATGCTGCTGGGGGTCAGCATCGTCGGCTTCGCCTCGGATCCCTCGATGACGTTGGCGCCGTCGATGGCTGCCGAACTGGGCGGTGGTGCCAGCCTTGTCGGTTATCTGTCGGCGTCGTTCGGCGTGGGGGCGGCGGTGGGCCTGGTGGCGCAGGCACTGTTGAGTGCGCGGGTGTCGGCTGGGGTCACCGCGTCCGCGGGGCTGTGGCTCATGGTGCTGGGGACCGCAGGCGTGGCGCTCAGTCCGTGGACCGCGGCGGTGCTGGCATCCTTCGCGGTGGCCGGCACCGGATTCTCCTGGGGAATGACCGGTCTGAGCACCCTGGTGCAGTCGCGGGCCCCCGATGAGTTCCGCGGCCGCATCATGTCGCTGTGGTTGGTCGGCTTCCTGGGCTCACGGCCCATCGCGGCGGCCGTGCTGGGGTCGACGGCCGATCTGGTGTCGGTGCGGGCGGCGTTCCTGGTTGCCGCGGTGATCAGCGCTGTCGTGGCGCTGCTGTGCCGGGCCCGGGTACTGAACCGGCCGGGCCCGGTCGAGCTCCGCTTCTAGCGCCAATCAGCGGTAGTTCACGAACTGCAGCGCCACATCCAGGTCGGAGCCTTTCAGCAGGGCGATGACGGCCTGCAGGTCATCGCGCTTTTTGGAGCTGACGCGGATCTCCTCACCCTGGATCTGTGCCTTGACGCCCTTGGGGCCTGCGTCGCGGATGATCTTGGTGATCTTCTTGGCTTCCTCGCTGCTGATGCCCTGCTTGAGGTTGCCGGTGACTCTGAAGGTCTTTCCGCTGGGTTGTGGGTCGCCGGCGTCGAACGCCTTCATCGAGATGTCGCGGCGGACCAGCTTCTCCTTGAAGACGTCGACGGCCGCCTTGAGGCGCTCCTCGGTGGAGCTCACGAGTTCGATGGTCTCGTCGCCCTTCCAGGCGATGGTGGTGTCGGTGCCGCGGAAGTCGAAGCGGGTGGCCAGTTCTTTGGCGGCTTGATTCAGGGCGTTGTCGACCTCCTGACGGTCGACCTTGCTCACTACGTCAAACGATGAATCCGCCATTGGACACGTCCCCTCTGTTTAGCCGTTTTCGTGTTCAGTACATCCTCGTTGTACCCTGCTACTCGCACCAAACCCGGCAGGTTGCCCGAGCGGCCAATGGGAGCGGACTGTAAATCCGTCGGCTAACGCCTACACAGGTTCGAATCCTGTACCTGCCACGTGCATCGCTGCAGGTCAGCGGTGGTTTTTGAACGAAACCGCCGCTGGCCTGCAACTAACGTGCGATCTGCCTCCGCAACCTGCCCTTCTTTCGGGTTTGCTCACACCTTTCAGTCGTGCGTGGGATGTTCCCTCAGTGCTGCACCAAGTCTGCGATAGCATCCTGCCGGTCGAACTGTGAGAGTTCAGGGGGCGGGGCGCGCGTGCAGCACACATTCGGTGAGTGGTACGAACCAAGTGAATCGACGCTTAAGCACATGCTTGAGGCGGGAACGATCGCGCTCGATGCCAATGTCCTTCTCGATCTCTATCGAACAGGGACAAACCAGCGCACCCAGATCCTGAGTGTTTTCGAACGACCGGAAGTCCGATCGCGCGTTTGGATTCCATATCAGGTCGGGCTTGAGTTTCAGCGAAATCGACTTGAGGTCGCAAGGCAGCATCAACCGCAGTACGAGAAGATTCGTCTGGAGCTTGAAAAGCTCAAGACGTCGCTAAACGGAGTTGTATCTGGAATCAGAGATGCCGAGATCCAGAAGTCAATTCGAGGTGTTGTCGACGAGAAGCTAACCGAGGCTGCGGAATCTATTGCTAGTCACCTTAATGAACAAGAGAAACAACACGTTATCTCGTATGACGAGATTCGAACTGGCGACCCGCTCAGGATCAGGTTAGATGGCATTCTTTCATCTGCAACGCAGATCGGACCGAAGCCCGAAGCCTCCACTATTGAGGACAGGAAAAAGAAGGCCGCCGATCGTTACGAGCGTGAAGTTCCGCCCGGTTACCGAGACGCGAACAAATCTGACAATGGCGACGGAGATCTTCTAGTATGGTTCGAGATTCTCGACCATGCGGAGAAGATCGATCGACCCGTCCTGTTTGTCACATCTGATGTGAAGAGTGATTGGTATCGAAGAGAGGCGGGCGATACGCTTGGACCTCGACCGGAACTGCGCGCAGAGTTCGCCACTCGATCAAAGTATCCTTATCATCAGGTTCGGCTGTCGACTTTCCTCCACCTTTCCAATAAGTATCTTGATGCGGGTGTAAGTGGAGAGACCATTGATAGCGTCGAAGCGCTCGCCGAAGATCGTCGAGTTGCCTATAGAAACAACCGTGTTAAGAATCTGCGACGCCGGTTAAACCAAGAATCGACAAAGCTTAGGTTGAAAAACGCACTCAATCGGTATGAGCCTGGGACATCGAGCTATGCCAGCCTAAGCGCAGCTCTTGGCATGATTGAGGGAGAACGCGAGTTCAGTGCCAATCTCGCCGGTCACGCTCTAAGACTGCTGGATAAGGCAACAGAAGAATCTAGCTCGAACGTCGAAATTGATGCTATAGAAGACACCGGCCTCATTTCGGAGCGGATTCGGCATTATAGGACACGGCTCGATGCTCTAGACCACGAAGAAAAAATCGCCCTGAATGAGCTAGCTGCTACTTTGGACCCGCAACAACTCTTGGATTTTCTGAAAAATTTCGCAGCTGTTCGACAACATAGCCCAGATTTGAAGCTTCGATATTCCGACGCCGACGGATTTAGAATAATGGACGGCACAAAGCCCGTTATCTGACTCGGCGCACTGCCCCGGATCGCTCGTCCTCACCGACGCACCCGGCGCGCGGCTTTGACCTGTTGGCGGTAACCGCTGGTGAGTGCTCTCGCTTCGGCGCGCGCCGACCTTGCATCGAACGTTGACGCACCGATCGCCGAAGTCGGGAACGCCGACGCGCGCAGACTGCGGAGCTTGGCGTGATCGGCCTTCGCCCGCGCCACGTAGGCGCGTTCGATGCGTCGGCGCGCTGGCGCGGTGCGAGTCCGGCTCGACGGTCGGGACTGGCTCACAACGGCGACGGTGGCGACGGCGGCAGAGCCCGCCACGGCGGCAGTTTTCACACCGGCACGAGTAACCCGGCGTGCCCGTTGTCGGCGCAATGCGGCGACTCGTGCCGGGTCAACGCCAGACGGGCGCTTGATGTTGCGACCTTCGATCCACCGCGTGCCGTAGCTTTCGACGGTTTCACCGCGCACGGCAGCTTTGGCCTGGCGCTCAACCGGCGATGTCCACTTGGTGCCGTTGTAGTCGGCAAGCTGGATCATTTCGCGTTCTCGCGCAAGCCAGCCTTCGGCCATCAGTTTGGTGTCGAACGGGCGCGGTGCTTTGTACCGCCGCAGATCCGGCCCGACAAAACTCGCCTGAAATCGTCCTGAATCGAGTTTGCGGATATGTCCCCAACGTCGCTGTCCGGTCTTCGCTGCCATGTCTGCCAATCTCTGCGCTTCGACCAAATCGACGTAGGATCGGCGTGTGCATTTGGTCGGTTTGAATTCCTGGTGCGGATTCAGTCAGATTTGCCAGAAATAGCCTCTGGCCTGCGATGAACCTGCGATGCCAACCTACCCCAACGTGGCGAAATGCGCGAAGGTTCTCGCTGATTCGGCCCGCCAGGGGAGCGCTGCTCGGCTGGTCAGGCGATTGTCGCTGGTCAGCAGCAAACGCGGCGCGTAGGTGTTTGCTGGTTCGAATCCTGTACCTGCCACACACATCAGGCCCCTTTCGAGGGGGCCTGAGTGCGTTGGAGACCCGCGGGGCAGCGCGGGGCAGGGTGAAGCCGGCGAAACTTCGAGTCAGACGGCTGATGTGGGAACTGATCTCTCCAGGGTGATCGACATCACGGCGGGATCGAGTATCTCGACGTGTGTTGCAAGCGACGATTCCGTGGTGGATTCGGGCGGATGGTTCGCAGGATCCTCTCGGAGCGCGTAGACCACAGCGGCTATGGTGATGGCGGCCAGAATCGCCACAATCACAAACTTCACCGCTGGATGAGTGAAAGCCTGTGCGTCCTGAACCCGGTGCCGAACCTTGCGTCGCAGTGAGCGCCAGCGTTTTTGAAGCAAAGAATCCACCATGGGGCCCCCGAGCCTTGGTTGGAGTTGCTGTGACAGATTGCCGCCATGGCAATCGCGTTGATCGCGTACGGATCTGACGAAAGAGTAGCCGATTGCATAACGTCGGCAAATGCCTCCGCGAAAGTGGGCTGCATCACATGCTTAGCTGCATGCGGACGCAGCCCATCCGCGGGGCCGTCGAAAAGCCCTCTGGCGCAAGAGGTTCGAAAGCCGTACTACTTGCAGGCGTCGGCGACCATCGGGTCATAGATGTTGCGGGCGGCGTCGAATTCACGGACCACGTTGAAATCCACTTCCCTGGTGGCGCTGATGGTGGTTCCCGCCTTGGGCGTCTGACCGCACACCAGCCAGTCGGTGAGGCTCAGCTGCTGCTGCGCCATGCCGGTGATGTTGTGCGATTCGAGGTCAAGGGGCATGCCCTGGGCTGCGGCAGTCACCGCATCCTCGGCCTCCTGCAGGTTCATGCCTTTGATGGACGGCATCGTGAAACTCTGTGCGGCCTGGGCGGGGCCGGCCAACCCGATGGTGGCGGGCAGCAAAGCCATGGCGGTGGCGGCAATAACGAGATGCTTCTTCATGAGGTTGGCCTTCGCTGGTCCGGACCGATGCGGTGATGCCGCACAGATCGAGAAAGGGTGTGGTAGCAGCGCTGTCAAACAGGCGATGCCGAACAGGTGTGGTGACTCTCTGCTGCGTTCGCGGAGGCGCTACGGCGTCGTAGCTTCAGCGATGGGCAAAGACTGCCTTGGCTGTACCTGTGAGAGCCAGACTCGGTCGCTGTGAACGTTCTGTCCGGTGACTGTGAAGGCAAAAATCGGGAATACAGCAGGCTCGCAGCAACTACACAGCAGCAAAAAGCCACGAACCGCTGCCCGCCTTGCGGCGGACAGCGGTTCGCAGAGTGTGAAGAATCGAGACGGTTAGTTCAGCACCCGTTCCACGGCCGTTCGACCTGAAGGGTGAGGGTGGTTCTGGCTGTGATGTTTCGTCCCGCTGCCGGGGACTGCCGGCACACCACCCAGCTACCCGGGCTGAGAATCTGGATCGGCTCTCCGCCTCGAACCACTGGATTGATCCGGAACTTGGTGGTGGGGGACAGTGAGGTGATGGCCTCGGTGGCTTTGGTCAACGTGATGCCCCTGACCGACGGCATCGTAAAGCGCGTGGGTGAAGTGGTGGTGGTGGTGGCTGTGGGCGCGGACGGTGCAGGTTCAGCAGCTGCCACGCCCGCCGCGCCCAACTGCACGGGCATCAGCAATGAGGCTGCGGCGACAAGAACGGCGGCACTCTTCTTCAACGGTGATCCCTCCCTGGAGTCCGAACCAACGTAGCCCACGGGCTGCGTCAGTACGATTTGCACAGCCTGCCGAGACCAGACTGTTACCAAAACACCTCGAACACCTATGGATTCGCGTCACAGCGTCTCCGCGGTCACACCGACGGCGCCACTCGCACGGTGTTCAGTGCGGCCACGGCGGCCTCACACGCGGCGGCGAAGGACAACACCGCGAGATCACCCGACCACGGCCCGACGATCTGCATACCGACCGGCATGCCTGCGGCTGACAGGCCAAGGGGCACCGAGATTGCCGGCTGACCTGAGATGTTGAACGGGTAGGTGTAAGGCGTCCAGGTGGACCAGGGCAGGGGAGCGTCGAGCTGCCCGCCTTCGGGCACCTCGGCGTCGGCTGCGAAGGCCGTCAGCGGCATGGTCGGCATGAGCAGTAGATCCCACTGGTCGAACAACGAGAAGGCCCATTCATTGAAGGCCCTGCGCTGCTGCATGATTGCGAAGAAGTGTGTCAGCGAATAATCGGAGGCCAGGTCGTTCAGCCGGGCCAGGGCCGGGTCCATGACGTTGCGGTGGGTGCGGATGGTGTCGGCGAAGCCGAGCCCACGACCTGTCAGCCAGAGGGCGTCGAAGATGTCCCGGGGTGCGGGTCGGTCGAGTGAGACCTCGCCCATCTGGGCTATGCCCGCGTCAGAGAGCGCCGCCAAGGCCGACTCGAAGACGTCTGCGACCTCGCCGTCCGGGGTGATGCCGAACGGCTTGCGTACCAACCCGACTCGGAGAGATCCTGGCCGCACGGGCAGGGCTGTGGAGTAGGAGGACTGCGGGTCACGGGCGTCCGCTCCACGGGTGAGCTCGAAGACCGCGAGGGCATCTTCGACGGTGCGCGTCAATGGACCTGCGTGCGAGAGGTTTTCGTTGACAGTGCCGGGCCACACCGGGATGGCGCCCAAGGTTGGCTTGAATCCGACGGTGCCGCAGAAAGACGCGGGGATGCGGATGGATCCGCCGGCGTCGGTTCCGGTGGCGATGGGTACCGCTCCAGAGGCCACGGTGGCACCTGAGCCGGCGCTCGAGCCGCCGGTGTTGCGGTCGGTGTTCCACGGGTTGCGCGTGACGCCGGTGCGGGGAGAGTTGCCGACGGCCTTCCAACCGAACTCGGGAGTGGTGGTGCGGCCGATGATCACCGAACCGGCGTCCTCGAGTCGGGCCACCATGGGCGACGAGACCGGTGCGGGTTCGTCGGATGTGGTCAACGATCCTTTCCAGCAGGGTTCGCCGACGATGTACATGTTGTCTTTGGCTGCGATCGGGACACCGTGCAGCACGCTGCGCACCCGCCCGTCGCGAACCTCGGCTTCGCGTTGCGCCGCCACGGCAAGCGCCCGATCCGGCATCAGTGCGGCATAGGCGTTGAGTCGCGATTCTTCGCGCTCGGCAATGGTCAGAGCGCATTCGGTGAGGTGCACCGGCGACAGTTCGCCGGCGGCGACCCGGCGTCCCAGCGACACCCCGCTGGACGCGGTGTACTCATCCAGGCTGATCTCGGTGAAGGTCATCGCGCCGCCACCGTTCGCCACGCATCGCAGAAGGCATCTGCCCACGCCGGTGGCACCGATGTGCTGACCTTGACGAACCGATCCCCGTACAGCGGTGACTGGTAGGTACCGGGCCGGATGAAAACACCTTTCCTGGAGAGGATCTCTTTGCACAGCTCATCCGATGTCCACCCGCTCTGGCTGATGTCGACGGCCAGGAAGTTGCCTTGGGATCGTGGCACCACCACCGAGCCCACCCCGGAGTCGGCGACCATCTCTTCGATGGTGTCGAGATTGCGGCGGTTGACCTGACGTAACTGTGCCAACCAGCGGTCCCGGACACGCAGTCCTGCAATGGCTGCCCGCTGTGCCTGGATACCGGCACCCAGAGGATTCGCCGGAACGGCCATCACCTCAGCCAGGAGTTGGGGCGCCGCCACCACCGCACCGACACGAAGTCCAGCCAGTCCTAACCACTTCGAGAAGCTGTACGTGGTGAACGTGCGCTCCGGGTATAACGTCGCGGCCAAGGTGTGCGCGTCGGCGAAGTGACGGTAGGTGGCGTCGTGAATCAGATAGGAGCCCGACTCCCGGGCCACCTCGACGATGTCGGCGAGCTCGTCGGCAGAGTAGGAACTACCCAGCGGGTTGAGCGGGTCGATCAGGTAGATCAGCGAGCGGGGTTCGATCACGGCTGCTATCTGCGCGGCAGACAACAGCCCCCGGGGTTGCTCGAACACCGCAAGGGTGGTGACCGGTACCCCGCCGAGGCCCACGAATCGGGCCGGCCACGGCCATCCCGGGTCACTGGTGATCAGCCGTGAGATGCGCGGCGCCAACGTCATACACAGGTGGTGCAGTCCGGCCACCGCGCCGTCGAGCACCCAGGCGTCGAAACCGGGCAACCCCAGGTCCGCGACGATGAGTTCACGCAGTTCGGTGAATCCCGCCGAGGGGGCGTACACCTGGAACTCGTGTTTGCGGGTGCTTTCGGTCAGGGCGGCCAGTACCTCCGGTGCGGGGTCCAGGTGAGTGGTGTTCTGGCCCATCCAGATCACGTCGTCTCGGCTGAGCAACTCCTCGAATGACGGCAGTACCGGGCTGGTCATGTCACGACCCTTCCTTCCACGACTCGGGGCTTTCCATCGAAATAGACGGTGGCGCTGCGCATCACGCAGTCAAGATGGGCGACGGCGTTCACGGTGCCGCCGTAGGCGATCGAATTGCCGAAGGCGATGTGTGCACTTCCGAGTGAGGACTCGGTCTCCATCGCCACTGCACACACGGAGCCCTGCGGATTGAGTCCGAGTGACACTTCGGCCAGGTTGGTCATCCGTGGGTCGGCGCAGCGCGCGATCATCTCGGTCAGTCGTTGCGCTTCGTCACCTTCGGTGCCGATCAACTGTCCGTCGCGCAGGTGCAACACCGAGGTGGCGGCGCTGGGGCCGGGGCCCATGAACAGGTAGTCGGCGTCGATCACCACGATTCCGGATGACGAGGACTCCACCGGAGCGGTGCCGGACTCGATGTCCGGTGGCGCCATATAGGTCCCTGGATCACGGGCGATACCGGTGAGTGAACGACCTTTTCGGCCTCTGATCGACCCGGTGAGATCGGTGCCCGCGGGTGTGGTGATGCGGTAGGTGTCGGCGGTGTCCCACAGCGCGGCGATGGTCCTGGTGGTGGCCGACAGCGCGTCGAAGTCGACGTCGTACGGCCCGCCGAGGCGGAAGGTCTGGGCCGTGACACCTGGCATGGCCAGGTAGCGGCGGCCCGCGTCGGTGGCGCGACGACGGGCTTGGTTGGAACCGATGAACACCGAGGTCAGCTCGATGCAGGCGTCGGCATCCAGCAGAGCCTGCGCAGCTTCGGGGGTCGGCTCCGAACCCGGGACGTCGTAGCGGGGCACGATCACCACCCGAGACCGGGCGTTGCGTTGATCCAGCCCGACCGCCAGTCCCGCGATCACCGCCGGGTCGGTGCCGTCGTCGATCAGCAACACCACGGTCTCGTCGCCGCGAACCCCCAGGCAGGTGTCGAGTACACGGGCGACGGTGTGATCGGGAAGGGCACGCATCCAGATCTACTCGGCCGCTGTCTCGGCGAGCGCCTTGACCGTGTTCAGCCGGGATTCGACGGTATCGGTGGTGGGGAAGGCGGCAAAGCAGTCAATGTTCAACTCCGCCATGGTCTTCAGGTGTTCGCGAACCACCGACTTGTCGCCGCACAGTGACATCCGCCGGACGAAGCTGTCCGGCAGCAGGGATGCCGCGGACTTGGCTTCTTGGAACTCGCCACCGCCGTAGGCCGACTTCACCTTCTGTGCGATGTCGTCGGGCAAACCCGCCAGGCGGCAGTACTCCGGCGCTGTCTGGGGGAACCATGCGGCGATGCTGCGGCCGGCTTCCAGCGCATAATCTTCGTCATCGCTGATGGCGCCGTAGCCGAACACGGTGATCGACGGCCGCTTGTCGCGGCCGGCTTTCTCGGCGCCTCGTTCGATGTGGCTGATGGCGTATTGGAGGCCGTCGGGATGCAAGCCGGCCAGCAGGATGATGCCGTCCGCGATGCGCCCGGCCATCTCGAGGGTCCTGGGGCCGCTGGCGGAGACGTAGAGCGGGATCTGCGCCGGGGTGCCGTGCCGGACGTGAGCGTGGTCCAGGCTGAAGCCGTTGGCGTCCCACGAGAATTCCTCACCTGACCACAATCGTCGGGTCGCAGTGATGGCGTCCTCGAGAACGGCCAGCTTGGCCGGCTTGAAACCGAGGGCGAGCAGCGGTCGGTCACCGGCGCCGATGCCGTAACGGAAGCGTCCGTGTGAGATCTCCTGCTGGGTCAGGGCGGCCACCGCTCCCACCGCCGGGTGACGGGTGATCGGGTTGGTGACCGCCGTGCCGATGGACATGGTGGTGGAGTTCAGCGCCGCCAGAGTGGCGAAGGAGTAGCAGCATTTGGCGTGTAGTGACGAGTCGGTGAGCCAGAGTTGGTGTACTCCCCAGCTCTCCATGTCGCTGACAATGCCACCGAATTCGTCTGCAGCATAAACGGGTTGGAGAGCAGCTCCCACGAGCATGATGTTGGTCCTTACCTCGAGTCGGTTGGTGCTCAGGCCCCGGTGCCCAGGCTCAGTGCGGCGAACATGGCGTAAGCGCGGGTGGCTTCGACGATCTCGTCCACTGTCAGGTGCTCGTTGGCAGCGTAAGCGCTTTCGGCGCCCGGGCCGAAAATGATGGTGGGAACCTGGTGCCCGACGCTGGAGGTGTCGCCCAGCCAGTTGCCCACCGACACCGGCGACTCTTGTCCGCGCACGGCGGCCAGCGCGCGGATCATCGTGGTGGCGACCTCGTCGTCGCGGCTCACGAGGTATCCGGCTTTGACGTCGACGAGCTCGACGTCCGCTTTGAAGCGTGGGTCGCGCAGTTTGGCGGCGGCCAGGCAGCGGTCGATCTCGGTGCGGACTTCCTCGATGGTGACGCCGGGCTGCGGGCGGCAGTCCACGCGGATGACGCACTCGTCGGGAATCATCGACGGACCACCCGGCGGCAGCCCTCCGTATACCCGGCCTGGTGCCATGAAGGTTTCGGGGCCGAAGAGCTCGAGCACCCACTCTTCGAGTTGCGGCTCGAGCTTCGATGCGTCGAGTTCGATGATGGCATGTGCAGCAAGAACATTGGCGTTGATCGCGGAGGGCTTGTGGCAGGTGTGCGCACTCAGGCCGCGGACGGTGATGTCGAAGTAGTAGCGGCCGCGGTGGCCAAGGTAAATCTGGCTGCCCGAGCACTCACCGAGCACCGCCAGGTCGGCGGGATGGTGCGTGAAGTACTCGATGGCGCCTCGCTGGTCACCCATGTGGTCGGCGACGCCGGCGAATGCCAGCCGACCGTTGAGAGGTATTCCACTGGCGCGCAACGCTTCCATGGCGATCACCTGGCACACCAGAGCGGCTTTCATGTCCATGATGCCCTGGCCATAGATGGCCCCGTCGATCAGGGCTCCCGAGAATGGTTCGGTGACCGTCCATCCGTGGGACGGTGGTTTGGTGTCGAGGTGTCCGGTCAGCACGACGGTGCGACCGGCGGAGCCGAAATCGAGATGTCCGGTGGCGTTGGGCCGGTGGGGGAGAACCGGTTGCAGTGCTGCTCCGTCGAATCCGGAGGCGCACATCATGTCGACGAGGTACGCCGCGAAGGCGCCCTCCTCTCCCAGGACGCTGGGAATCCGGCAGATCTCCTGGACGGTGGTGACAAGCCGATCGGTGTCGATGTGTTCGTCGATGATGGCCAGTGTCCGTGTCTCAGGTCCCGTGATCACGCAAACCTCCTCCTTGATTAACGACAATATATGAGCAATGCCGAAAGCGGTCAACCGCTGTGGCATATCGAAAAAACGATGTCTAGCACTGGATTTAGCGTGGATAGCCGGGCGTAACACAAGGTTTTCATGCAGGAAACCGCAACTGTGGCGCTAGATTGAATACTATCGTCAAGATTCGAACGGCCAACCGCACATCATCTGGAGGAGTTCTCGCGCATGAACAAGCACGTCTGGGCTGCCGTCGGCGCAGCCACCGCATCCGCCTTTGTCCTTGCCGGCTGTTCCTCCGGCACCAACTCGAGCCCGAGTTCGGAGAGCACCGCCTCGGGCGCCGACGGTGCCACCGCGGCCACGTTGATGCTGCCCTTCCCGCGCGGCATCTTCTGGACACCACTGATGGTGGCCGAAGAGCAGGGCTACTTCGCCGACGAAGGCCTGGACCTCACCATCGAAGAGGCCGACGGATCCGGCTTCGTGACGCAGCAACTGATCGCCGGCAACGTCGATTTCGGTTTCTCCGGTGCGGCCAGCGCCGTGGTGGCAGCCGAAACCGATCCCAGCATCCGCATTCCGATGTGCTACCCGGCCAGCAACATCTTCATCATCGTCACGCCCGAGGGCTCCGACGTCACCTCCGTAGCTGATCTGCGGGGCAAGACCCTCGGGATCACCGAGGCGGGCGGTGGTGAAGAACCCATCGTGAATGCCGCACTCGCCGAATCCGGGTTGACACCGAACGGCGATGTCACCCTGCTGCCCATCGGCGGAGCCGGTCCGCAGTCGCTGACGGCACTGCAGGACGGGACGGTCGATGCCTACGCCACCAGCTTCGCCGATCTGGCCACCTTCACTGCCGCGGGAAACAAGTTCACCGACATCACCCCCGAATCGCTGAACGTGATTCCCGGCGACTGCTTGGTGACTACCGCGGCTGCGCTGGAGGACCCGGCGAAGCGGGAAATCGCCGTCAAGATCGCCCGCGCATACGCCATGGGCGCGGCCTTCACCGACGCGAATCCCGAAGGCGCGCTGGATATCGTGTGCAAGACGGTGCCCGAGGAGTGCACCGATATGAACTACGCGCAGGTGTACTTCGACGAGGTGCGCCGCTACGCGGGCAGCTACGACCCGGCCACGGCATACGGTGCGGTGAGCGCGCAAGGGTGGCAGACCACCGTCGACGTGCTCACCGATTCCGGTGTCATCAAGGGCTCGGTAGATCCAGTGGCCATGGGTTCCGGGGACGACATCACCAGCCTGCAGCAGGAGTACTCCGAAATCGACCTTCCCGCAGTGCAAGAGGATGCCAAGCAGTATGCCCCGTGACATCAGTGCAACCCGGATCGCGCCAGGTGGCCACGCGGTCACCGGCTCCGCGATCCGGGTTGCCGGGGTGACGAAGGTCTACGACAGCGACAGCGGACCGGTGGCTGCCCTGGATCCGATCGACCTCGACATCGCCGAAGGCGAGTTTGTCTCTCTGCTGGGCCCCAGCGGTTGTGGGAAGTCCACTCTGTTGCACATTGTCGCGGGCCTCACCGCCGCATCGTCGGGCAGCGTTGACATCGCCGGTTCGCCGGCGCGAGCGGATCGCACCGACGTCTCGATCATGCTGCAGCGGCCGGTGTTGTTTCCGTGGAAAAACGTTCTGGAGAACGTGATGCTGCCGGCGAAGGTGCAGCGGCGTTCGGCTGCTGGGGCCAAAGACGCTGCCATGCATTTCCTGGAGCTCACCGGGTTGGCCGACTTCGCCACCAAACAGGTCTGGGAACTGTCCGGCGGCATGAAGCAGAGGGTCAGTCTGGCCAGGGCCTTGGCTACCGATCCACCGGTCCTGCTGATGGACGAACCGTTTTCGGCGCTCGACGAATTCACCAGGGAGCGGCTCAACGTCGAGCTCGCCCGCCTACATGACGAGCACGGCCGCACCACGCTGTTCGTCACCCACAACATCGCCGAGGCGGTGTTCTTGTCCGACCGGATCGTCACCATGCGGCCCCGGCCCGGTGGTGTGGTGGACATTGTGGACATCGCACTGCCGAGACCGCGCACGGCTGAGCAGGCCACATCAGCGGTGTCCGCGGAGCTGGCGGCGAAAGTACGCAACTCGATCAGCGCGTACCTGTAGAAAGCGAGAACCCAAATGCGTAAGGGGCAGTTATGAGTTCGGCTCTATCGCCGCAGCCTGAAACCGCCGTGCGCGGGGCGGACGCTCTGCCGCGGCGCAGGCGCGGGTCCTCACTGTGGCGGTCGGTGTGGCCGCCCACGGCGGTGGTGTTGGCGATCCTGGCGATATGGGAGGGCATCGTCGGTTTCGGCATGGTGAACCCGATAATCCTGCCGCCACCGTCGGCCATCGCGATCAGTCTGGCGGCGATGGTCACCGAACCGTTCTTCTGGGAGGCCGCCCAGGCCACCATGACCGAGACGCTGGTCGGTTTCGCCATCGGCATCGTCACCGCCTGGGTGCTGGGCACGCTGCTGGGAATGTCGGATCTGGCACGGCGCGCGCTGTACCCGATAGTGGTGGCGTTTCAGATCACCCCGCGTATCGCGTTCGCGCCGATCTTCTTGACCTGGTTCGGTTTCGGGCTGGAATCCAAAATCGTGATGGCGGCCACCATCTGCTTTTTCCCGCTACTGCTCAATGTGCTGGTGGGGATGGAGACGGTGGATCGGGACGCCCGTACCCTCATGCGGTCGTTCGGGGCCAGCCGCTGGCAGGAGTACCGCGAACTGACATTGCCGGCGTCGTTGCCGTTGATTCTCGCCGGCATCAAGAACGCGGTGACGTTGGCGCTGATCGGCGCCATCGTGGCGGAGTTCGTGGGCGCCTCCGTCGGAATGGGCGTGTTGTCCAAGACGTTCAGCTTCCAGCTGGACGTCGCCTCCTCGTTCGCGGTGATCATCGCCTTGATGTTCTTCGGGCTGCTGCTCTACGGCATTGTCGAATTGATCGACAAGAAGCTCGTGTACTGGCGCGATCGATCGTGACCGGCAGACATCAACTATGATCACCGGTTCATCGGCCGTGTCACGGTCGACAGTTTCTCTGGACTCGAGCGCGGGGCTTTCGATGGATCTTCAGCAGGTCAAAGACCGTGTCTACTACCGGCTTCGTGAGGACCTCATCTCCCAGGAGATCCCGCCGGGAGCACCGCTGAAGGAGATCCCGCTCTCGGAACGCTTCGGCGTGAGCAAGACTCCGATCCGGGAGGCGCTGGCTCGCCTCGAGAGCGACGGCCTGGTGGAGATCGCACCGTATCGCGGCGCCCGCGCCAAGTGGTACACCGCTCGTGACTTCGATCAGCTCTATGAGGCGCGCTTCGTCATCCAGGCCGAGTGCCTGCAGCGGATCACCGAGAATCCTGCCTCCCAGGCGGGGGAGGAACTCCGTCTCAACGTCGTGCGCTCCAAGGAGCTGCTGGCTGCCAAGGAGTACGAGGATCTGGTCACCGAAATCGACCGGTTCGACGACATCCTCTTCAGCGCCATCGACAATGACGTGTTGCGGGAAGTGATCGACCGCATCGCCACTCATTTCCGCCGGATCGGCAAGCACACCATGACCGAGGCACGGTTCGTTTCGTCGGTCAACGAGCATGACGAGATCGTCAAGGCCGCCCGCGACGGCAACCAGAAGCGGGCGCGGGACCGGCTGCTGAAGCACAGTGACCACACCAAGGCCGACCTGGTGGCGATGCTGCAGGCAGGCGAGGCCAGCTAACCGGAGCGTGAATACGGGATCGGGGCGACAACGTGCGAGGTCGCGTCGCGTCCGTTGTCGGTTTCGCTGATGGAGCACCCGCAGGAGCAGAACCGGCCCGGATGTGACGGGTGTCCACAAACACAGAGTTCCGCGGAGCTCGAAAGCTGTGCCGGCAACTCCACATCCAGCTTCTCTGCGTACACATCGGAGACCGACGCTCCGGCGCGGATTCGGCGTAACAGCTTGATCGCGTGCATCTGCGCAGCCGACAGTGTGGAGTGCGATTGCTCGAAGTCCTGGTCGGTGCAACCCAATTCGCTCAATGTCCACGAGACCGTGAACGGTTCGCGCCCCGGGGTCGATGTGGTGTCGTGACGTGTCGGCTCGGCGAGGTGGCTGAGCACCACTCGGGTCACGTACATCGTCATGCTGAGCGACCCTACGCGGAGTCCACACCGCTTGCTCGCCGTAGACCTGCCCGCCAGCCCCGCCTTCACCTATGTGAGCTACATCACAATCGGCGTAGGCTGGATGCAGCTCGCCAGGAGAGGAGATGTCGCATGAAGGGTGCGTACCACGACCCGGTGGATCATTCACGAACTACGCAGCCGCATGCGGGTGAGTCGTTCATCGACACCTTGTGGTGGCCGGGCCTGTTCCTGCTTGCGCTGGGCATCATCGCCATCGCCGGGTTTGTCGCCGCCACCGCGTACAGCCGCGACGGCTGGCCGCTGATGCTCGGGTTGATCGCCGGCGCGCTGGTGACGGCGGGGGCTTTGCTCATCACCGTCGAGCATCAGCGCGTCAAGAAAGTCGAGCGTCGGTGGATGACCGAGCATCCGCGCGGCCCCGCTGAACATCCCGACTTGCCGATCGGTCTTGACACGAAACAAATTAGGCCGTCAACGTAACGTGGCGCCTGTCACAAAAATCGCTACACTGTGATCCTCGCCATAAGGAAACGGGGATTGTCATGACTACTGCCCAGAACGCTTCACTGGTTTCCGAGGCGGCGCTGCGGGCTGCCGGTGGCTCTCATCTCTCGGTCAAGAATGTGATGAGTGCGCTGCTCATCGTGTTGGCCCTGGTGGCCATGGCCGCCGTGGTGATTGCGGTGCTGGCGGGGGAGTCCACCATCGCCTTGATCATCGGGATTGTGACCGGGGCCGTGTTTGCCGCCCTGATCGTCTGACCCCGACGCCGGCGCTCAGGCCTGCAGCCAGTGCAGGATCTCGCGTGTCGGACGGTCCACGATGTCATCGAACTCGTGGTTCTTCTTGACGTAGGCCGAGACCAGCGGGCAGACCGCCACGATTCGAAGAGATTCTGAACGAGTGGCGCTCAGCGCTTGCTGTACCAGCACCGTGGCGATTCCACGACCGCCAAAACTGTCGTCGACCTCGGTGTGGAAGAACACTCGCTGACCGTCGTTGTCCCTGAACGCCGCCAAGCCCACAGCCTGTCCGTCCACGGTCACCACGAACTTGCCCGGTTCCTTGGCGACGGTGAGCGGGGTTCCGGTTTTGTCGGTGAGCGTCATCAATTCTCTTTCTGGGTGGGCGGCAGCCGCGGCTTGAGCCTTGTCGTCGGTAGCGGCGGGGCCGGCAGCCATTGTGGATCGCCGACGTACCCCTGTACCTCGCCGAAACGCGCTGAGCGGGCCTGCCATTCCTGGCGGTATTGCACGATCTCGTCGTGACTGCGGCCGACGAAGTTCCACCACATCAGCAGTTCCTCGGTGAAGGGTTCTCCGCCCAGGAGTACCGCACGAACCGGTGATGTGCCGGTATTGGTCAGCGTCAACGATGTGTGTCCGACGCCCTGGTAGGCCAACTCGGCCACACCGACGGCCTGCCCGGCGACCTCCAGCGACCCGGCGTCCACCAGCACCGCATGCTCGAAGACGGGATCGATCTCGATGTCGAGCACGCCGCCGGGTGGCAGATCGATCTGCGCTCCCAGAAGCGGGGTGAAGGTCGGCACCGGCGAGCGTTGCCCCGCGAGTTCGCCGAGAAAAACCGTGATCATCGCGTCACCGCGCGAAACCGACTGCGGGGCATAGTGATCGAAACGCCTGTCGGTATCGCGCGCGGCATCGGGAAGCGCGACCCACAGTTGGACGCCGTGCAGCACCGAGGTGGCGGACGTCGAGACCTCGGAGTGGCAGATGCCGGCGCCGGCGGTCATGAGGTTCAGCTCGCCGGGATGGATCAGTGCGTGTACGCCGTTGCTGTCGCGGTGCTCGATCTCACCGGAGAACAGCCAGCTCACTGTTTGCAGGCCGGTGTGCGGATGCGGAGCCACATCCATGCCGGGGCCGCCGCGCACATCATCGGGGCCGTAATGATCGGCGAAACACCACGCACCCACCAGCGATCGTTCGCGCTGCGGCAGGGTCCTGCGCACCTTCATCGCGCGCGGTCCGCCAAGCGGCACATCGCGAGGTTGGAGAATCTCGATGCCGTGGTGCGGCCCGGCGGAGCACTCGACCTCGAGAGGTGAGATTTCAGCGTTGCTCATCGGACGTGAAGCCAAGCAGAGGTGGTTACCATCGACGCCACCTATCTGACCGTACCCGCGTCGTTGCGGGCGGACCTGAAAGCGGGCCATGGACGTAGCGCACGTGTTGATCGACAAAGTGGATCCAACGGCCTACCGCGCGGCCATCGGAATGGCCACCGCGGTGGCGGCTTCGGCCAAGGAGAACGGCCTGCCGCCCACCTTGGTGGAGCTGATCAACGTCCGGGTGTCCCAGATCAACGGGTGCGCCACGTGTCTGGACGTGCACGTCCGCAAGGCCACCGCTGCGGGCGTCACCTCTCGACAGCTGGCGACACTGTCGCAGTGGCGGGAGACCGAACTCTTCGATGCCCGAGAGCAGGCCGCACTCCGGCTGGCGGAGATCACGACAGCGCTGCCTGATCACGACATCGCTGAGCGGGAGTATGCCCGGGCCCGTAACGATCTGACGGACGAGGAGATCTCAGCGGTGGTATGGGTGGCGATCGCGATCAACGCGTTCAACCGGGTGTCGATTCTGAGCCGGCACCGAGTGCGACCGTGAGGTCAGGTTGTCACCAGCTGCCGATGGGAGCGCCCTGACGGAACTCACCGTTCTGGCGGACGCCGAACGGAGCCGAACGGGTACCGACCACGGCCTTCACGCTGTCGCGGACGTCGCCCTGGGCATTGACGACACCGGTGCGTCCTGAGCGGGTATCACCCCAGAATCCGCGAGCCTGGCCCTGGGCGCTACGACGCAGCGCGTTCTGGTCGATGACGGTGGCCTGGCGGCTGGTGACGTTGGGACGCGGCGCGCTCTCGCGGACATCGGCGTTGGCGGTGGCAGCGCCGAAGCTCAAGAACGCAGCGGTAGCGGCAGCAGATCCGATGCCGAGGACGGTGAGCTTTGTGGTGACGCGCGTCCAGGTGCGGGCGTTCTCGGTCATCGGCATAAACCCCTTCGTCACATCGGACCTCGTTGGTCCCTAGTTTCATCGCTGCGGAGGGCCGAACGTTACCAGTTGAATTCTTTCGTAAGGGGAACAGGCGGGGCTCCTTCTTGCGACATCCCCTGCAAATTCGTTGAGCAGCAACGAATTCCGAAAACTCTAAGAGTTGTTACAAATTTTGGTCGGCGTTGATTACGGCAGCGTTTCTGGCGTCCGGAATCCCTGGACAACGCTGGCCACGCCGACTCGCCATCGCCGGTCCACCGACTCCTGGCTATTGCCCAGCCAGTGTCCGCCTTCCTGCACGGCCAGCCCCTGCGCCAGTGCCAGAAGCACATGGGCGATGTCAACGGGATCGCCGTGAAGCCGACCGCTGTCGACACACCTGCGCACCCTCTGCAGGAGGACGTCCCGCACGCTGGGTGCCTCGGTGAGTTCGGCTGGACCCGGACCAAGATCCTGAAACGGCCGCGAGAACATCACCCGAGCCAGCGCCGGATACGTCAGGCAGAACTGCCGGAAGACGGGAATCAACTGTTCCAGATCGGTCACCGCATCTTCGGTCTCCGGGACGGCTGCCATGGCCCGGCCCAGGCGCCGGAAGCCTTCGAAATAGACCTGCCGGACCAAACCGGCTTTGTCGGTGAACAGCTCGTAGATGGCCGGCACGGACGTGGCGGCTCGCTCCGCAACCCGGCGGGTGGTCAGCCCTGATGCACCGTCCTCGCACAGCACATCGACGGCCACTGCAAGCACCCGGTCGCGCAGTTCCGGCGTCCGCTGTTTGACCCTCGGCACGCGTGTTCCTACTTGAGCCCGAACTCGGCCTTCATGTTGTCGATGCCCGCCCGAATGCCCTCCAGAGCTTCGGCCCTGGCCCTCAGCTTGGAGGCGGCGTGAGCCCCGCGGTGCAGACGGGCGAACTGCCGCGCGGCTTCCTCGGCACGCTCGAGCACGGCGTCGGGCAGGGCGATCTCATCGATCCAGCCCGCGGCCAGCGCGGCCTCTCCGAAGTACACCTTGGCCAGGCCCACCGACTGCTGGAAGGCAGAGCGTGTGAGCCGCAGCTTCATCACCTCCAGGGCGGCATAGGGCAGCACCATGCCGATGGCGACCTCGTTGGCTTGAATGTTGTAGCCCGGTGCGGCGATCCGGTGATCGCCGCTGCACAGCAGAAAGGCTCCCATCGCAATGGCGTGACCGGTGCACGCCATGACCACGGGTTTGGGGAAAGACAGAAGTCGGTGGGAGAGCTCGAAGCCGCCTTGGAGCATGGCCACCGA
Organism: Mycobacterium sp. MS1601; assembly: GCF_001984215.1. Taxonomy (NCBI): domain Bacteria; kingdom Bacillati; phylum Actinomycetota; class Actinomycetes; order Mycobacteriales; family Mycobacteriaceae; genus Mycobacterium; species Mycobacterium sp. MS1601. The sequence continues at coordinate 1,024,574 of NZ_CP019420.1, read as the reverse complement.
GGCGTCGATGTCTCCGGACTGGAACACCTTCAGGTCGAAGCCGCCGCTGAACACCTTCTGGTTGCCGGCGATCACCACAGCACCGGCGTCGTCGCGCTCGGCGTTGTCGAGGGCGTCGTTGATGGCTTCCTGCATGCCGAGGCCCAGAACGTTGGCCTTGCCGTCGTCGAGCGTGATGACGGCGATGGACTCGTCCTGCCGGTAGATGACTGCGCCGCTCATGGTCTGGTCCCCTCGCGTATGGGCTTTCAGGTTTCATAGCGACGTTACGAAACGCTGTTACGAAAGGTCAAGAGCGACTACGACGCTTCCGACAGTTCGGAGGTCGCCTCGACCATGTTGTGAACGGAATTGTCGGACAGCCGCTCCCGGGAGGCCGGCCACCCGGTATCCACCCACGTGATCTGGTCCGGGAGGCGGCGCCAGTAGTTCGGATCCGCTGCTGCGTGCGTTCTGACGCTCCCATGAATCAGGGCACCCTCGGGTAAGGATGGCCGGCGCGTCCAGAACCGCCGCGGCAGAGCGGGTCGTGGCCGGCGGGAAGGGGGCAGCGGTGTCGTGTCGCGGCACGGTATGCCCACCTGCCTGATTCCATCGATCACCCATTCCACTACCGGTGCTGCCAATGTCGGGTCGCCCGACGGTAAGCCGACGATGTCGCGATACTCGCCCGGAAACCACACTTCATCAATCCGGCTCCCAGCAGTCCTGGACAGTCGCTCGCAGCGAGGTGACTCAACGGCCAGCGCGTGGCGCCCTGTGTGTACGTTCGAAAGTGAAACGCGTGAAATCGAGTGCATGCCAACGGGTTTCACGGCATTCCAGAGGCCCAGATATGCGATCGGTACCGGTGCGGTGTCGGCAAGCTGTGCGGCCAACTGGCTCAGCCGCAGCCAGTCGCCGTCCGTACGACTGACGGCGGGGGCCAACCAGTGCTCCACCGCGTAGTCGAACAGGTGATGGTCGGGCGCCATCAACCCCACCGTGCCAAGTGCCTTCGCCACGCCGCACGCACAGTAGGCACCTTTGCCCGCGCCCAAAAGAACGATCCGGTCGCCAGATTGGTAGCAGCCGGCCAACGCTCGATACGCATCACCTGCCGCGCGTCGCATGCTGCGACGCGTGCTGCCTATCTGGACGTGCACGGTGATGGAGTCAACGGAATCGAAGAGCTGCTGTGACGACGTCAAGGAGCTCGACAACTCGAGTCCGAAGGACAACACGATGGGCTTCACGGCGATCAGGTTCGCTCAGCACCGCCACACCGTCATGCGTAGTTCGCTACTCGACTACAGGAGCTCCGGGATCAACCGCCCATCAACGTGCGCCACTGTTCCAGGCTGGAGGCGCGGTAGACGTAGTTCGACCGCTTGACGACCTCCAAGGGCGCACTGGTGTCCGCGGAGTACCAATGGCCGGGAAAGACGATCGGGTCACCGCTGAGCGACGCCAGTTGTTGCAGGCTGCGGTACATGTCATCAACATTGCCGCCGGGAAAGTCGGTACGACCGCAGCCATCGAGGAACAAGGTATCGCCGGCGACCAGGCGCCCATCCAGCAGGAAGCATTGACTGCCGGGAGTGTGGCCTGGGGTGTGTAGCAGTTCGATGTCGATGGCACCGACGCTCAGCTTGTCGCCGTGTTCATGCGCGGTGAGGTCGGCGCGGGGTATCCCGGTGATGCGGGAAACCCATTCGGCTTCGTGGGTATTGACGTGGACGGGGGTGCCTTGACGCTCCAGCAGCTCGGCAACACCTTTCAAGGTGAAGCCCATCATGGTGCCGCCGACATGATCAGGATGGTGGTGGGTGACCAAAACCCCTGCCAAGGACATTCCGTCGGCTTCGAGCGCGTCGACCAAGTCGCCGGCCGCGTAGGCGGGGTCCACGACCACGCACTCCCTGGATTCCCGATCGCCGATCAGGTAGGAAAAGTTGCGCATCTGTGTGGCGATCATGTCGCCGGCGGCGAAGTCGCGTCCAGCCAGTAATTGCCGGAAGTAGAGTCGGTCGTCGTTAGTGCTCGAGGCCATTACCTCAGCGTAGAGGGCAGGACTCAAGGTTTGACCAGCGGTTTGGTGTCTAAATGCCGCAGGCTGTACCCTCTTTAAGGCCCGGCTGACAGCGCACGCTGACGTGCTGGGTGCAGGCCCCCTTAGCTCAGTCGGTAGAGCGTTTCCATGGTAAGGAAAAGGTCAACGGTTCGATTCCGTTAGGGGGCTCGGTGGACGTGCGGCGGGTTGCCGCTCGTGCCTCGGGGCGGTGTAGCTCAGCTGGTTAGAGCGCACGACTCATAATCGTGAGGTCGGGAGATCGAGCCTCCCCACCGCTACAAGACAGACAAGACGTGTTGAAAAGGACGAATCGTGGCCTCGAGTACTGATGTCCGGCCGAAGATCACTTTGGCCTGTGAAGTGTGCAAACACCGTAATTACATCACCAAGAAGAACCGCCGCAACGACCCCGATCGGCTGGAACTGAAGAAGTTCTGCCCGAACTGTGGCAAGCACCAGGGGCATCGCGAGTCTCGCTGACCCCAGTCAGGGCCGGCCGGTTACCGGTCGGCCCTTTCTTTCGTTGCTTGAGTCGATCTAGGTAGGTTCCACCCGTGGCGTTGTCCGAGAAGCACGTCGGGATGCATTACCGCTATCCCGACCACTATGAGGTCGAGCGCGAGAAGATCCGCGAGTACGCCGTTGCCGTCAAGAACGACGATGCGTGGTTTTTCGAGGAGAGCGCGGCCGGTGAACTCGGCTACGGCAGCTTGATCGCGCCACTGACCTTCATCTCGGTGTTCGGCTACACGGCTCAGCGGGCGTTCTTCGACAATGCCAACATCGGCCTCACCGATCAGCAGATCGTGCAGGTGGACCAGTCGCTGAAGTTCCTGTTGCCGATCCAGGTGGGGGACAAGCTCTACTGCGATGTTTATGTGCAATCGGTTCGGCAGGCGCACGGAACCGACATCATCGTCACCAAGACCATCGTGAGCAATCAGGATGGCGAAGTAGTGCAAGAGAGCTACACCACCCTTGCGGGGCGTAGCGACGACGGAGAGAGTGGCTTCAACGATGGCTCTGCGTGAGTTCAGTTCGGTCAGTGTTGGTGATGTCCTACCGGAGAAGACCATCCCGCTGACGCGGATGGACCTGGTGAACTACGCCGGTGTCTCCGGCGACCTGAACCCCATCCACTGGGACGACGAGATCGCCAAACTGGTCGGCCTCGACGTGGCGATTGCCCACGGCATGCTCACCATGGGTCTGGGCGGAGGCTACGTCACCTCGTGGGTCGGTGATCCCGGTGCCGTCACCGAGTACAACGTCCGCTTCACCGCTGTGGTGCCAGTGCCCAACGACGGCAAAGGCGCTGAGCTGGTGTTCAGCGGCCGGGTGAAGTCCGTCGATCCTGATGACAAGTCGGTTGTCATTGCCATCAACGCGACTACCGGGGGCAAAAAGATCTTCGGCCGGGCCGTCGCAAAGGCGAAGCTGGCCTGACCTCATGGCAATCAAAACCAACATCCTGGGGATGGTCTACAAGTACCCGGACCATTTCACGGTTGGCCGGGAAAAAGTGCGCGAATTTGCCAGGGCGGTCAAGAACGACGACCCGGCGTTCCACGACGAGACCGCCGCCGCCGAGCTGGGCTACGACAACCTCCTGGCACCGCTGACCTTTGTCTCCACCGTCGCGCTCCTGGTGCAACAGCAATTCTTCCGCGATGTCGACACCGGTTTCGAGACCATGCAGATCGTCCAGGTGGATCAGCAGTTCTTGTACCGCAAGCCGATCAAGGTCGGCGACAAGCTCTTTCCGGTCATGGAAGTGGTGTCGGTGACCGAACGGTTCGGTGCCGATATCGTCGTCACCCGGAACATATTGACCGACGAACACGGGGAGATTCTCCTGGAGGCCTTCACCACATTGATGGGCCAGCAGGGCGAGGAGTCGGCGAAGATCAAATTCGACATCGCTACTGGTCAGGTGACCCGAGTAGCGGATTAGTAGATAGCCATTACCCCGATGTACACTCGGACCTTGGGGTTCTCCCATGAACAAGCGCGCTGTCCGGCGGTTTGACCGATCGGGGGGCGCGCGAGTTATGTGGGGGCCAACCTGATGGAGTCGGCGTCATTGGCTTCTGAAGGGGCGTAGCTCAACTGGCAGAGCAGCGGTCTCCAAAACCGCAGGTTGCAGGTTCAAGTCCTGTCGCCCCTGCTCAACTGAATATTCGAGATGGTGGACCACGAAGGAGCATGCGGTGAGCGACGAGCGCGACAACGCCGACGCAACCGACGGCACCACCGACCAGAACACCGGTGATCAAGGTAGGTCCTTGGCCACGGGCACTGTGACACCGCAGCGCCCTACCGGTAAGCGTTCGCGTCAGCGGGCACTGGCCGGCGGAACGGATGATGCCGAGCCGTCGACCGACGTCGAGACCGACGCCAGTACGAACGGTTCAGGCAAAGCGCCGAAGGCGAAGGTGGCCAAGGATCGCAGCGGCCCGTCCCGCAATCCGTTCCTCTACGTCATCAACTACCTGAAGCAGGTCATCGCCGAGCTGCGCAAGGTCATCTGGCCCAACCGCAAACAGATGGTCACCTACACCTCCGTGGTGTTGGTGTTCCTGGCCTTCATGGTGGCGTTGATCAGCGGAGTGGATCTGGGCCTGGCCAGGCTCATCTCCCTGGTATTCGGCTAAGGCAGCACCGTCACCGACGATGAACCGCTGAACTGTAATGAGAGGACTGACAACCGTGACTAGCTTCGAGGGCGACCAGCCCGCAGCTGAGTCGGGCGAGTCGATCGCCGACGTCGAGTCGGTGACCCTCGTGGACGAGGCCGCCGTGGCAGAAGCTCCCGCAGACGCCGCCGTCGAGGTGGACGAGGACGAGGATCCTGCCGTCGCGCTCAAGCGTGAGCTGCGCAGCAAGCCGGGCGACTGGTACGTCATCCACTCCTACGCCGGGTACGAGAACAAGGTGAAGGCCAACCTCGAAACCCGTGTCCAGAACCTCGATGTCGGTGACTACATCTTCCAGGTGGAAGTTCCCACCGAAGAAGTCACCGAGATCAAGAACGGGCAACGCAAGCAGGTCAACCGCAAGGTGCTGCCCGGCTACATCCTGGTGCGGATGGATCTCACCGACGACTCGTGGTCCGCGGTGCGCAACACCCCCGGAGTCACCGGCTTCGTCGGCGCAACCTCACGGCCCACCGCGTTGTCCCTCAACGACGTGGTGAAGTTCCTGCTCCCGCAGGGACAGCCGAAGAAGCCGGCCAAGGCCACCGGCGGTGCCGCCGCTGCGTCATCCACCGAAGCCACGCTCGAGCGTCCGGTCATCGAGGTGGACTACGAAGTCGGCGAGTCCGTCACCGTCATGGACGGTCCGTTCGCCACGCTGCCCGCGTCGATCAGCGAGGTCAACGCCGAACAGCAGAAGCTCAAGGTGCTGGTGTCCATCTTCGGCCGCGAAACACCTGTGGAACTGACCTTTACTCAGGTCGCGAAGATCTAAGACAGAAAGAAAAGGAACACCCAGCATGCCCCCGAAGAAGAAGGTCACCGGGCTGATCAAGCTGCAGATCCAGGCCGGGCAGGCCAACCCCGCCCCGCCGGTTGGTCCTGCACTCGGTCAGCACGGCGTCAACATCATGGAATTCTGCAAGGCGTACAACGCCGCGACCGAGTCGCAGCGTGGCAACGTCATTCCCGTGGAGATCACGGTCTATGAAGACCGCACCTTCACGTTCGCGCTGAAGACCCCGCCTGCCGCCCGACTGCTGCTCAAGGCTGCCGGTGTGCCCAAGGGTTCCGGTGAGCCGCACAAGACCAAGGTCGCCAAGGTCACCTGGGATCAGGTCCGCGAGATCGCTGAGACCAAGAAGGAAGATCTCAACGCCAACGACATCGACGCCGCTGCCAAGATCATCGCCGGCACTGCTCGGTCGATGGGCATCACGGTCGAGTAGTCAGCACCACCCCGAACTGTGGGAGGGCTGGCATCGGCCCGTGAACCACACACTCTGAACTGGAGACATCAATGAGCAAGACAAGCAAGGCATACCGCGAAGCCGCTGAGAAGGTCGACAAGACCAAGCTCTACACGCCGCTGGAAGCGGCGAAGCTGGCCAAGGAAACGTCGTCGAAGAAGCAGGACGCCACCGTCGAGGTCGCGATCCGCCTCGGTGTGGATCCCCGCAAGGCCGATCAGATGGTGCGTGGCACCGTGAACCTGCCCAACGGCACCGGCAAGACCGCCCGCGTCGCCGTGTTCGCCGTGGGCGACAAGGCCGAAGCGGCCATCGCCGCCGGCGCCGACGTGGTGGGCAGTGACGACCTGATCGAGAAGATTCAGGGCGGATTCCTGGACTTCGACGCTGCGATCGCCACTCCCGACCAGATGGCGAAGGTGGGCCGTATTGCCCGCGTGCTCGGTCCGCGTGGCCTGATGCCCAACCCCAAGACCGGCACCGTGACCGCTGATGTGGCAAAGGCTGTGCAGGACATCAAGGGCGGCAAGATCAACTTCCGCGTCGACAAGCAGGCCAACCTGCACTTCGTTATCGGCAAGGCATCCTTCGACGAGAAGAAGCTGGCTGAGAACTATGGCGCCGCGCTGGATGAGGTCCTGCGTGCCAAGCCGTCGTCTTCGAAGGGGCGCTACCTGAAGAAGGTCACCGTTTCCACCACCACGGGCCCGGGCATCCCGGTGGACCCGCAGGTGACGCGGAACTTCACCGAAGAGGCGTAGTAAGAACCCATTTCGTCAACGGAACCCCCGAAGCGCTTGGTGCCGAGGGGGTTTCGTCGTTTCTAGAGTGCCGGAGGATTGACCGGGATGCTGATGGTGCCCAGTAGCGCCCGGTGATCGGACCCGGGGATGTAGACCGTCCTGATCGACGACGCAGCGGCGTTGCGCGTCAGGATGTGATCGATGGTCAGCAGTGGGGGATGCCATGTGCGGGAAGGAAATGTCGGCGCGAAGCCTGCACCGGTCTGCTCTACTGCGTCGCGGTAGCCGTTGGTGGCGAGGTCACGGAACTGGCGCATATCCGGGGTGCTGTTGAAGTCGCCGGCCACGATGACGGCACCGGAGCCTGCAGTCAGAGCAAACGCACTCAGGGCAGCTTTTACGGCACTGACGCCAATTTGCCATTGCGCCACGGTGTCTCGACGAGAAGCTACCGGAGACGTTACGTGCAGGCTCGCGATCAGCGGCGCGGTCTGAACTTTGGGGATCTGCACACGAGCGGCAGCCATGGTGTAGTCGCGAGGGTTGCCCGAGTCCACTGCTGTGACAGGGTACCGACTCCAGAGCCCTATTCCACCGGCGCCGCCAGACGGTGCCAGCAAGGAATACGGGAAATGCTCGCCTATCCCAGCGTCCGTGAAGCGCTCGATGGCCGCCGGTGTCAGCTCGGAGACGGTCACCACATCGGCGTGTTCCTTCACGAGAGCGACGAATGCCGGGGCTTCGGCGCGGCCGAGGCGCAGATTTGAGGAGAACACGCGGATTTCGACATGCTGACCGACGTCGACGGGCCGCGGGACGTAGTACCACGAGGCCTGAGCCCACAGTGGCACGACAAGCACGCAGACCGCCATCAGCGCCAACACACTCCGGCGTGTGACCACGGTGATTACCAGGAGGAACGCGCCGGCGGTCAAGGACAGGAAGGGCGCGCCGACAGCGACCACCAGCTCGACAAGATTGGTGATTGGACGGTGGCGAACGACCAGCACACCTACCATCAGGGTTAGCCCCGCGACCACCAGAATGGTCGATAGAACTCGGGATCTGCGCCTCAAACGACGGCCGCCCTCCACCAGGTGCTTTGTCGACTGGGCGTCAGGCTAACAGCGGCGCGGGGACCTGGCTGGCCGCAAGTTATGGATTGCCGGTCATTGGCCGGTCAGCTTGCGCAAAAGCTGTCGGAGGGCGGTCTGTCGACGGAAGCGAGGGCAGTCGCACAGCGCACACTCGGTTCCGCGTCGGTAATGCTCATGACTCGAGCGCATGTGTTCGCACACGCAAGCATCCCCTCGCACGGACGTCACTGTACGCGGGGGAGTGGTGATTGCCGCGCTCAACGTACCGTTGTGCGGCGGAAATGCGATCACGTTGAGAGCGGTCTGTGACGGTGGCGCTACCCAGCGCTGGTCGCACGGAGGCCAGATGCGGAGCCATCCAGCATTTCAATGCACCGTCCGCGACTACTTGCCCAGTGAAGAAAAAGATCTTGCCGCCTGAATGATATTCGGGCCCCTGATCTGCCGACAGTCTGCTGACACGTGTCAGCGTTGCTGCAGCTTTGACAACGTGTGAAGGCTCAAGCGGGCTGCACAGCGCCTCCAGCAGAAGCCGTCTCGTCAGTATCTCCATGAGTGCCACCTGATGCGGGACGGTTTGCTCTACTGCCACCGCGCTCTGCGGGCTCAATTCGAGACTCCAGATGTTGGCGTCTTGAGGAGTTTGACACTTGTACAAGCCTTTGCTGAAGTCCCATTTCTGGGTGCGGGATTCGTTAGCGAACGTAAACAGAGGCGTTTGTGACCCCAGATTTAACCTGCCGGACACGCTGTGAGCTGCGGTTCGTGTTGACGACCTCTGCGGGGTCTGCGATGCTTACAGCAATCTCAAGAACCACTCAGGAAAAACAAGAAAAGGGGGACAATGTCCACCATTGCCACTAGGTTGAACTCGGTCACCACGAAGGTCAAGGTCGGCACTGCCGCCGTGGCGCTGGTGGGGGCTGCCACTCTGACTCCGGCTATCGCCGAAGCTACCCCGAGCCCGATGTACGCTCCCGTTGCTCAGACCATCGGCAGTGTCGTCGACCTCAGCAGCGTGCCGCTGGTGGTCGGTGGCGGCCTCAACGCCGGTGTCGACTTCGATGGAGCCATCGCCGACTTCAACCCGTTCGAGTTCATCTTCACCAACATCGTGCAGCCCATCGCCGGCTGGTTCTACTCTGCCAGTGAGTTCTTCGTCGGCCTGGCGTCGCAGGCCCTCAACGAGTTCGCCAAGATCTTCCGCGTTGGCCCGTACGGAACCTCGACCAGCAGCGTCGGCTAGTTCTTCGCCCGCACGCGACCTTGGTCTGCTGTTAGTCTCAAGCGGCGCGACTCGTCTTCGGACGGGTCGCGCCGTATTGGGTTTTACAGCCGTTGTGGACAGCGCCGTGGCGCGTAGTGCACACCTAATCACGGGGATTCATTGACTTGAGTATCTTTTCTCGTCGTCCGAATGGGGAGCTCCCGGACGACGATGATCCCGATCTGATCGCGGATGACGACAACGAACGCTCACGACGGTTACCGGGATTTCTGACGACGCGTCGCCTTGCCTGGTCGGGACTCGTCATCTTGGTCGTGATGGTCGGACTCGGAGTATGGCTGGCGGTAGGCGCCTTCTCTGCGAAGTCCAGCCTCGAACAGGCGCGCACCAGCGCGCAGCAGGCGAAAGATGCTCTGCTGCAAGGCAATGCCGACGACGCCACGCGCCTTGCCGAAGAGGCACAGTCGCATGCGCAAGCCGCTCGCGACGCGACCCATTCCTTACCGTGGCACATCGCCGCAGCCGTTCCTTGGCTGGGAAGCCCTTTCGACACTGGCCAACAGATTTCCGATGTGGTGTTGGGCCTGGCCAGCGATGTGCTGAAGCCCTCGGCCGAAGTGGGTTCGGTGCTTGCGCCCGATCAACTTCTGGCCGGTGGTCGCCTGGACGTTGTGGCGCTGAAAGATGAAGAGCCCAAGCTGAGTACGTTGTCCGCCGACGCGACTCGACTCAATGACAAGGCCAAGGCGATCCCCGAGCCTGGGTATATCTCCGTCCTGGGCGAAGCGCGCACGCAATTGCAGCAGCAGACCGCCGATATCGCACAGCTTCTCGACAATACTGCGATTGCTGCCAAACTAGCGCCTTCACTGATGGGCGCCGATGGACCGCGTAGCTATTTCATGGGTTTCCAGACCAACGCCGAAGCCCGCGGCACCGGTGGTCTTCTCGGTGGGTTCGGTATTCTCAGATTCGTAGATGGTGAGCCGACCGTCGATACTTTGGGGCCAAATATCGATCTTGACGGTCCCTTTCAACCACTGGACCTCGGACCTGAGTTCGCTGAAAACTACGGCTTTACAAACCCGACGACTGACTATCGAAACAGTAACCAGAGTAGTCATTTTCCGTATGCGGCCCAGATCTGGAGGTCCATGTGGGCGCAGCAGTCGGGGGCGGACGTTGATGGCGTTATAGCCCTTGATCCTGTTGCGTTGAGTTACATTCTCGGCGCGGTGGGATCTGTGACTTTACCCGACGGTGAAGTCATTACAGAGGACAATGTAGTTGAGTTGACTGAATCAAGTGCGTATGTCCGGTTTCCAGACGATCAACTTGCCCGCAAGGAATACTTACAGGACATTGCAACTGAGGTTGTAAAGAAGATCACCGGCGACATAGAGTCGCCGGGTAAGCTACTTGATGCTTTAGGCAAGTCGGTCGGCGAGCGCAGGATCGCAGTTTGGAGTTCGGTACCAGAAGAACAAGAACTTCTTGAACAAACTCCTCTCGCGAACGCGATCCCCCAGGATCCCGCCCCATATGCAGAAGTCGTTGTTAATAACCTGGGTGGAAACAAACTCGACTATTATCTAACCCGCAGTATTGAATACGTGGCCGATGGGTGCGATGGCGATGCACGCAACTCAACGGTCACAATCAGATTGGCAAATACGTTAGGCGACCCGGAATTGCCCGACTACGTTGCCGGCAAGTTGGGATTCCTGCCCGACGTGGCGCTTAACATCCCGCGAGGCACCATGCTCACCTCCGTGCGTCTTCTAGCAACGACAGACGCCAAACTCATTTCTGCACTGTCGAATGGTCAGCCCATACAGGTCTACAGATCAACAGAACTGGGCCACCCTAGCTTCGAGGTTCAGGTGGCAATACCCCCGGAAAGTCGGGCGAATTGACATTCCGGCTGTCGGAACCAACAGCGCCTGGAGAGGCTCGCGTACCGGTACAGCCGCTTGTTGACAAGGTTTCTCCCGTGGTGTCGGTTCCAACGTGTTCTTGATAATTGTGGAGTACTCATCGGCAATGAAAAGCTTGGGTACTCAAACCAGCGATGTCGAAATCTGATCCTTCAGCATTCAACCTAGAATCTTAATTCACGTCGTGGAGGGGTTATCTAGACCGGTGGGTGGCAACAGAGAATTGGCTTGTCGGTGTCGGTCGTCGACAACTAGCTGGGCGGACATAGGGCCACAGGTAGCTGCTATTTTGCAGCGTCTAGCTATATCTCGTCGCCTGCCGCGGTTTCCATCGTCGTCTACTGACGCTTCCTGGGCAACGGGATTAACGGTATGAGGCCTCGCCAAGTTGTTCACCTATGTAAGGGACCCGCATGTCTGCCCCAACAGTGACAGTGATCACGCCTACTTACAATAGCGAAACGTACATAAAGGCAACCATTCAGTCCGTTCAAGCTCAGTCCATGGGCGACTGGGAGATGGTTATAGTCGACGACAGGTCTACTGATGGGACTTGCGAGCTAGTCAAGCAGTTGGCGCAATCTGACCAGCGAATTCGCCTCATCAATCAGCGCGAGAACCTAGGTGCTGGGCCCGCGCGGAATCGCGCTGTGGAGAACGCTCGCGGCAGGTTCATTGCGTATCTCGACTCAGACGATATTTGGTTTCCGGAGAAGTTGGAGCGTCAGGTCGAGTTTATGTCGACGAACGGCTATGGATTCACATGCACCTCGTATGAGGTGATCGATAATCAAGGCGTTCCGCTTAATAAAAAGATCCGAATGTTACCTAAGGCGAACTACACGGACTTTTTGACAACCAATCTATTGCAGACTGTCGGAATAATGGTCGACACTGAGATCGTCGACAAAGAACTTCTTCGGATGCCCGCCATCAAGAGGCGTCAAGACGCAGCTACGTGGTTGCAGATACTAAAAGCGGGACATGTAAACCACGGCATGACGGAGGTGTTGGGTCAATATAGGCGTACAACTAGCTCGTTGTCCAGCAACAAGATCATGGCAGCCCGCGGTGTTTGGTCGCTCTACCGCGAAGTTGAGAAGTTACCGTTGTGGTTCAGCTGCTATTGTTTCGTGCGCTATGCGGTCTTAGCGGTTTGGAAGCGCACGTACCTACGCAAATCGAGATGAGCCGACCGACAGGCGAGTCACTGTGTCAGTCACTTCGCTCGATCCGCCCGGACGAATGGTTGCCCAAACAGCCATGGCGTACTGCTCACGTCGCCTCCGGCCTCAAGGAAGTGGCGAGGCCAAGGTGTGTCTAGATAAGTTCGGACGGCATCTATGTGCCTGTGCCTTCAGGTGTTTGATGTCGCTGGAGTGTCCCGAAGGAGCCTCCGGGGTAGGCTTTAACTCGAAAAGTTTCAGAATGAACGGGGGAAGTCAGTGACTTCAAGACGGGTAGTGGTTACGGGTATTGCTGGCTTTATCGGTAGCACGCTCGCCGAGAAGCTACTAGCATCTGATCCTTCAATTGAGATAGTCGGGATCGATCGGTTCACCGACTATTACCCTCGTGAAATAAAGTCAGCAAATGTCGAGTCTCTCCGGGATTCGGGTGTAACGATAGTCGAAGAGGACATCGTAGGGCTGGATCTGGATGAGCTATTGGACGGCACCGAGGTGATCTTCCACCAAGCCGGACAGCCCGGTGTTCGTCCGTCGTGGGGGAACTCTTTCGACGCCTACACCCATGACAATATCCTTGCGTCTCAAAGGCTGCTTGAGGCGGCGCGCCGCTCGACCTCTCTAAAACGCTTTGTTTACGCATCGTCGTCGTCGGTGTATGGAGACGCGGAGCGGTTTCCGACTTTGGAAACCGACACTCCTCATCCGCTGAGTCCGTATGGAGTAACTAAGCTTGCGGCGGAGCATCTGATGGGTCTCTACGCCCGCAACTTTGGCGTCCCCACAGTTTCACTTCGCTATTTCACCGTGTTCGGGCCGCGTCAACGGCCCGACATGGCTTTCACCCGCTTCATCACGAGGGCTCTTTTGGGTCGTCCAATCCAACTCTTCGGCACTGGCGAACAAATCAGAGATTTCACATTCGTCGATGACGTTGTGAGGGCGAACATGGCTGCGGCTTCAGCAGCAGCGGTCTCGCCCGGATCTGTCTACAACGTCTCGGGCGGCGGAAGTGTATCAGTAAACGACGTTTTGGGGACAATCGAGCAGATCATTGGAAAACCAATTGAAGTTGAGCGTAGTGAAAAGGTTGCTGGCGACGTCTTCCGTACAGGTGGTTCATTTGAACAAGCCAAGAACTCTATGAAGTGGGAGCCGAGCGTTGCGATAGCCGAGGGCTTAGAACGTCAAGTCCAGTGGTTGGAGCCGCTTGTCGGAACGTATTCACCCTAGTGTGACTGACTTCCGGCTGCCCTAGGCGTGCGTGTTCACTATCAAAAGGTGGCAGATGGCCCAGGTCGACTTTGCCTTGCTGTGATTTATTTGAGTTACCGCAAAATAGATAGATAGCTGGTTCCCATCATCGACCTATGCAGTGGACGCCGAGTCCTCGCTGGCAAATCACCGTGTGAAGTTCACCCGATTTGGGGGCGGATGCCACCAATTCCGAAATAGGCCCGACTTCAGTTTGGCTGCGACGAGAATACGCCACCGGGCTGCATCTCGACACCGCCGCCGTGGCAGTCGGGTGACTCTTCAACGACCAGCGGTCGAAAGGATGGGTCGTTCAATCCTCCGGCGTCAAACCCGGAAACGTATATCATCAGCGGTAGTTCGACGTTTGCAGAACGGTAAATGTGGGCTCCATAATGATCCGTCAGGAACGTTCCCAGATGTCCATAGACCATCACTTTGCCGCATTGTGAGTCAGGCATATACCGAAGTGAGGGGCCTGGGAAGCCTCCGCAGTGGATTGCGGCGTAGCTGCCGATTCGGGCACCCCCGGCACCTGACACGACTTTGTCGTCGGCGCACGTGAAATTGACAACGCCTCGAAGGTTTGCGGATTCGTTCGTAGCAAGGTTGCAGTCCTCGAACTTCCCGTTTCCGAAACCGTTTCCTTTTCCGCCGCCCTTGGTGGCGCGATTCTGTACAGCAGCGAAGTCAAATCCCTTAGCCTCTATTGTTTCAACAAAGCAATCATTAGCCGGACCTGTGTAGTAGACAGCATGGCGAGCACGAGTGCCTGCATTGATGGCGCGCACGGAGTTTCCGCGCAGATTTGAGCCGGAACACGTCAGTCCGTAAGCTCCGGGCTCTGCTCTGCTATCGCCAGATTCACGGAACTCAACGGATCCGAAGCTAACGTTATCTGCGGCTGCAATGTGCATTCCCACGCAGTATCCGAGTGTAGTGAAATCATCGATCCACGTACCAGCTGCATCCCACGGCTTTGTCGATAAAGTGACCAGGTCGCTCTTGACTCCGACTGTAAATGCTCGATTGAGGTCGTTGCCATCATTGATAAACGGTCCGATCATGCTAAACCCAGTCCATGTTGTATCCACAGTTCCCTCGACAACGGCAATATGCCTATCGAGGCTCTGATCGGTAATGAGGTATGAGGACTGACTCCCACTGCCCGATAAACCGCTGCCGTTGACATCCGTATGCAATGTGCCGGAATAGTAGAACCACCCCGGCGGAATGGCGACTGTCTGACCTGATGCAAGCGCTGAATTAATCGCCGCCGTGTTATCGGTTCCTCTCATCGTGCGTGTGGCGAAATCGAAACTGCCATCGGCGACCGCATCGAAGTCGAACAGCGTTGTCGTAGACCTTGGTGTGGCACCAGCTGTAGGGGCGGCCGCGTATGTCATTGCGCTAATGCCGGCGGTTGCGCAACCCGCTAGAAAGCCGCGGCGGTTCACATTAGGCACTTGCACCTCCTACTAGTTGCTGCATCACCCGAGACTGATCTGAGACGTGCGGGTAGGCACCTCGCGTCCCGATGTTAATGCTAGACATTTGCTGGGAATGCTCGACGAGTCCGAAAGCAAGCTGGGCCACCGAACCGCACCTTCGAGCCAGGTATTTCCCAGATGAGGACCTCTGTCACGGACTGCACCCCTGGATGGTTCATTCGAGAGATCAACGCCAGAGGT
Source organism: Mycobacterium sp. MS1601 (assembly GCF_001984215.1). Classification (NCBI taxonomy): domain Bacteria; kingdom Bacillati; phylum Actinomycetota; class Actinomycetes; order Mycobacteriales; family Mycobacteriaceae; genus Mycobacterium; species Mycobacterium sp. MS1601. Next base: position 1,009,438 of record NZ_CP019420.1, on the reverse strand, counting down.
GATCGTTTAGGCGATTATATCCTCAGTTCGTCAGTGGTCGGCGCGGAGAGATGGCCCTAAGCTCAAGCCCTGGGACCGGTGATACGACTGATACGACTTGGGCCTAAGAGTTTCGGGCTGGCATGGTCTGGTGGTCAGGGCCTCGGGCTTAACCAGCCTGCGAGTCACCGTTGCTGAGTGCATACGGTGCGAGCGTCCGTCGGGTTTGTCGATCCAGATTTAGTTGATGCTTGTAGGCCATCTGGGTGTGGGTGCGCCTGCAGACCGCAGCATAGTCGGCCGGTGTGCGGCAGCGCGGGGCTGAGTCGCGGTGGCGGAGGTTGTGTTCGTCCTTGAAGTCGCCGATTACCGCGCGAGCCTTGAGCAGGGTGTACCAGTGGTTGCGGTTGAGACACTTTCTGCGTACTCGATCGTTGAAGGATTCGATGTGTCCGTTGCTACACGGCTTCCCCGGCGAGATGTGGGAGCTACCCACTCAGCGACCACAGAGCTGTTGCAGTGCTTGAGAAACGAACTCCGGTCCATTGTCCTCCGCAGCACCCTCGGTGGCCCGCCGGCGGCGGCAAACACCTTCTCGAACTCGTCGACCAGCCGATCAGCGGTGATTGATCGCTCGACGATGTTAAGCGGCAAGCACCGGCTATGTTTGGCGACCATCGGCGCGATCTTGATGGCTTTGCCGTCGATGGTGGAGTCGAACTGGAAACTGATCGCCCGCACCGCATTTGGGGTGCCGGCGTCGACCGGTGGAATCGGTGAGACCCCGGCCCGCTTGCGCGGACTGTGCATCCGCACCTGCAGGCCTTCCTCGCGCCACAATCGGTGGATTTCCTTTCTGGCGACCTCACGGCCCTTGCAGTAGCGCAGCGACGCCCAGGCACGCTCGGAAGCCCGTGGCAGGGTGTTGGTGGCGTAGGTACGCAACCAGCCCCGTATTTCGGCATCAGGATCAGCGGCAGTCCGCGCTAGCAGGAGGCTGCGGCAGGTGGAGCGGGCCAGCCCAACTACTTTGCACGCCAACCATTCCGCCATGCCAAAGTATCCTTGAGCATGACTACGGCGCAGCGCTTGGCAGCTGGGTCTAGCATTTCCCCTTCGCGACCTACCGCTGGGCATCTCTGACCAGTTCAGCTTCAGCGAGCAGCCGCTTGAGGCGGGCGTACTGCTGCGAAGCTCGTTGAGCTTTTTGGCGGAATCGGTGTCCATCCCGCCGTAGCTGCGGGCGTCAGTTGTAGAGCGAGGCCGCCGACACTTCCAGTTTGGCGGCGGCCTCCTCGCCAATCGTGCTTCCCGCGGTCAACTCGTCCGCACGGTGCAGTTTTGCCAACGATGTCTCCGCGGAGCGCCGCTTCCGGGCAGCCACACGTTCATCGTCTTTTCTCGCCCGACATCGGGCTACCGGACTCTAACACCGGTTGGACTCATCCATCCGAGCAAGCGGGGGACTACGCCCGTTACGCTGCATGGTTGCCTAACACGCCGTTTGAAGGTGCTGGTCCGCTGGGGACGGCCAAATAAGGTGCTACATCGACTGTGTCTGGCTGAACGTCCGCGTTGGGTGAAGTCAAGAAACTATCAGACCAGATCCGGCCCCTGATCTGATTGGAGAACGTGGTGAACGGCGGTGAGTCCGGACGTGCGGGTCGCAATGATCGGCAACCCGGGGGAGTATTGCCAGGCGGGGTGTCAATCACCCGAAGATCTTGGACCGCAGCGGATTCAGCGTCACCTTGGTCAAACTCCGGAGGTACAGCGGCACAACGCTAGAGGCTGGAGACCGTCGTTTGCACTTCCGTGATGAGGCCCGATCGACGAGAACCGAGTAGACGAGGCTAGTGAGCCTAGTTACTTTTGATCGCTTACGACGGGTGCGCGGCTGGCACTCGATCCTGATCCGTGGGAACGTAGGCGAACGAGTTCGCAACAGGGCTACTTGTGATTGGTAAAACTTCGTCGGGGCTTGATTAGCAGGGGATCTAAGGGGGGTGCGTGAACAACGCAGTTGCCAACGGCGAAGGCTACCGTTTGGGAGGCCGACTCGACCAGTTGAAGGTTGGCTGGGATCACGAATTGGTGCGGGAATGAACGACAGCGCACTCTTGATCACGCTGCTTGTTTTGCAATCTGTTCTTGCCGGATGGCTGCTCTGGCGAAATCCGTACAATCCGCTGTCCATCGTGGGTGTACTCACAACGGTGTTCTCGTCGCTGCCAGCCGTGCTTTTCCTTGACGGATCGGGATTCGAATCCTATTCGTGGAGAAATTTTACGATACTAATCGATGAAAACTCGTTGAACTCAGCGCTATATTTAGGAACGCTTAATATCTGCCTTTTGCTCGGCGCGGCTGCAGCTGAGCAGTTCACCAAGAAGGAAAGCTTCATCTTGCAAGAGCAGAAGGCAGCGCCGGTGCGATTAATCGGGTCCCCAAAGATCGCAGCAGTATCTGCAATTTACTTCGCCCTCTGGCTCGCGCTCGCCGCTATTCAATATCGTCAGTCTGGTCAATCGCTAACTAGATTTCTTCTACCCATTCAACAGACTGGTGTCGCTGCAGAGCAATCTGGATATCTGCGATCAATGTACCTGGCGATCCCGTCGGTGCTGGTGGTTCTAAGCTACTGGAAGCATGGTCGAATGCGGCTTTCCGGCTGGGTCTGGGTCGGTCTGGCGCTGATGGCTACTTTCTCAACCCATCAACGTCGCGAGTTGGTGACGACAGCACTGCTATTGCTAAGCCTAACGATATTCCTCGGGCCACTGCGAACAGCTTCATCGGCCGCGGGTTCGCTCACTAAAGAGCATATGAATAAGATTGCGCGGCGAGGGCGTCCGCTGGTATTGGGTGTGCTTACGGCTGGGTTACTCCTCGTGCCGCTCCTCTGGTATGCGAGGGTATACTTTACGAGTTGGAGCCAAGGCGAAAGCGTCAACGCTTTTGAAGTCAGAAGCTTTCAGGACGTATTGTTCGGAAGTCCGTCAACCGGGTTTCCCACTTTTGTCTATATTCAAGACTTTGTCGATAGTTATGGAGCGCACCCGCTATACTTGCTGCTGTATCCTTTCACAATCTTTATTCCGCGAGCGCTGTGGACATCTAAGCCTGTAGATCTTGATACGATTTTGGAAGAACACTATTGGCTCATTGAAAATCCAAGCTCATTTTGGTACGGCGAGTTGTATTACGGATTCGGCCCGATTGCTCCGATTGCGGCGCTGCTGCTTGCCTTTCTGTTCTACCGTTTTTGCTTAAAATGTCAACTAGTGCCTGATCTATGGTATAGATCTCTGGCTGCGGTGTTCTTTATGCAATCTGTGACGCTATTTAAGAACGGTGTGACAGTGTTTATCATAGAGACGGCTATTTTAGTGGTCTTGCTCGGCATTGCGTGGATTGTCTGCCGGCCGCCGAAAGCAATGCCACCGCCGAGAACGCGCCCACGCGTCGCGGATGCGGTGGTGTGATGGCAACGCAAATGCGCCACCGTCTTGGCGCGCCACGGTTGTTAGCTACTAGCCCAAGGCCGGCATTGATAGCTCCGACGCCCAGCCGTCAGAAGTTCTTTGACCGTTTCTCACGGGGAAGTGCACTCGATACGAATCGTTCGATTGAGCCTTGGACCGTGTGTACACCCGGACTGGGAGTCTTAGGTCAACTTCCACCTGTGGCGCCCATCCTAACGTTTGCGCCGAGGCGGAGGACCCGCTAATGGCCGGTGGATGCATCGGGCTACACAGAAACCTCGCAGAGTCGAACTAATCAAATCGTCTAGAGACAGAAGAAGGCATAAACTTGAGAAAAGTCGCCCTACACGGCTCTTATTTTGGTTACAACTTTGGTGACACGCTGCTGTGCGCTCTTTTTTGTCATTGGATCAAAAGTGCGGCGGAAGCGCAGGTTGTCCTACCTCTTGCAAACCGGAGAAACGCTACCCTAATAGACGCGGATTATCGCGGTATTGTCCGTTTCCTGTCATGCACAGATCTGGTCTTTTGCGGCGGAGGTTACTTCGGCGACTCCGGTAAGAATAGCCTTAGGTGGTCGATTAGAAATTTCTTTAGGCATTTTCTAATTGCGGAGTTGGCAATGCTGATGCGAAAGGATATCTACATCCTCGGTACCGGTGCTGGACCGCTTTCTTCAAAGTTTCTGCGTGGGCGACTGAGGAGACTTGTCAATTACTCCAAGTTCGTGATCGTCCGAGACGAAGAGTCTGAGAACTTTTTACGTCAAATCGGTGTGACGCGTCCGGTAGCGGTCGATATCGACGCAGCAACGTACATGACAAGGGATATCTTAGGATCGCCAAACGGGACGTCTACACCTACGGCTGCTGGACTCCCACACGCCGAGCGACAAAAGCGAGTATTGGTTCATCTCACAAACTTCGGCTCGCCACAGTGGAACGCCATGGCTGATGTCTTGGTTGAGTTCTTTCGGAGTAACTCTAGTGAGAGGCCAGTTTTCATCACGGACAGTCTTTCTCGGACTCGAAGGTCAACGGCGCAAGATAAAGCTCTTGACCAGCTTCGTCAACTTATCCCTGAATCCGATCAATTCTCGTACTCGGGGAACCCGATCGAGCTGTGTAATCTGATTGACGAAGTTGATCTTGTCATAACGAATAAGCTCCACGTTGGCATAGTTGGAGTGACGCTAGGAAAGCAGATCATCTCGCTGCCCCAACACGTGAAGACCCCAAGATTCTACAAGCAGCTTGGACTGTCCTCTGTATGCATCACTGAAAATCAGCCCGAAGGGCTTGCCCAACTCCTCCAAATTTGGAAGTCAGGTAACCTGGACCGCGCCTCCCTGCCTCCTCGAACTAACCGCTACTTAGAAACCTTGCGTGCTCAGTTGGGCTCGGGCTAAATCGTGTTGGCAAGATCGAGGAAGGCATTTAGCAGTCTTAAAAGCTCTAGATACTTCGCGGATATTCGGAAAGTGGCAACTTCCGCGATCTTAAGTCAGTTTTTGGTACTGGCAAGCACACCGATCTTAACTCGAATATATACGCCATCCGACTTCGGTGTACTCGCCGTTTTCGTTTCAATATTGGGCGTTGTGCCGGTAATCGCAAATTTTCGCTATGATATCGCTATATCGCTATCGAAGGATAAACAGGAGTCGTATCAAACTCTAGCTTTGTGCATGCTTAGTACTGCGCTGTGCACTGCCGTCGTGGGAGTGCTTTTCGGGACTGGGTTGGCAGTGCAAGCTAGTTCCAGCCTTGCCACTATTCAGGATTATTGGTGGCTGGTAACAATCGGGACATTCGCCGTGGGTGTTTTCACATCGCTTAATGCCTGGGTGGGTTACGCCCAAGACTTCGGTCTCGTAGCCAGGGTGAAGATCCGCCAAGCAATATCTTCGATACTTGTTCAGATCGGTTTGGGGCTACTGATGTTCGGCCCCATCGGCTTGCTGGTCGGATACGTAATGTCGCAGTCTTATGGAGCTACGTCGTTTGCTTTGGCCGTACGCCGAAGTCGGCCGTCGAGATTCGGATTTCGAGATATCGGCAGAGTTGCGTGGAAGTATCGGCAGTTCTTCCTCTTTGCGTTTCCTGCGGGCGTAATTAACCGACTAGGTATACATCTTATACCGGTTTTAATTGGGGCGTTCTACTCGTTGAGTGCGGCCGGGTTCTACTTGTTGGCTCAACGGTTAGTCGCCTTGCCTACACTGGTTATTGGGCGCTCCGTGGCACAGGTGTACACAAATCGTTTAGCGAAAGATTCGCTTGCTGGCGGGGTGCAGTTGCTCCCCACGTACTTAAAAACCATTCTTTCACTGTTTCTGGCTGGCCTTCTACCGATGTCCTTATTGGCGGTGTTCTCGCCTTGGATCTTCGAAGTTATCTTCGGTAATGAGTGGCGTCGCGCCGGCGTCTTCTGTCAGATTCTGGTTCCAGCTTTCTACGCGCAGTTTATAGTTTCGCCGATGATACAGACCTTAAATGTGCTGGGTCATCAGAAAGCGCAGCTACTGTGGGACTGTGCGAGACTTGGTGCCATTGTCGGAGTATTCTTCTTGTCGAACGTGCGCGGACTGGCCGAGATGCCGGCAATAGTTGCCATTTCGGCTACATTGTGCGTGACGTATGTTCTGCAGTTTTTCTTGTCGGTTTGGGCTATACGGCGCCATGATAATCGTATCGGAGATAGAGTAGATGAAAATTACATACGTAATGATGCAGTTTCCCGTACCTACCCAGACGTTCGCGATATCTGACATTGAAGCGCTTCGGTCGCTGGGGCATGAAGTCAACGTTGAATGCCTTCTGCCTAAAAGTGCTAGGCAGCGCGCTTTGGCGGCTACGTATGAACTAGACACCGAACTAATCGCAAATGCCACGGCAGTTGGGTACTTATCGGGCGTGTGTGCAGCTCCAAGATTCTTGATGCAGAATCCGAAGTTTTTCATTAGTATCTTTCGAAAACTTGTCCGCAACCCTCGCGGATTCTTGGTGTTCTTTCTGTTGCTTCCGCGAATTGCCGAACTCGTGCACGAACTGGGCCGACGAGAGCCGGACGTGGTTCACGCGTTCTGGGGTCACTGGCCATCTGCAGTGCCGGCGTTGCTGTCACGCTATTCGCCCGGGATCATCACTTCTGTCCATATGGGCGCGTACGATCTGGACGCCGGGTTCCCACTCGGTGTTACCGCGGATCGGGTGGATCACCGCCTGACGCATTCATCCAGTAATCTGGACCGAATCAAGGAGCTTGGCGTAGTACGGGACGTTAACATGGTGCACCGAGGAATTCCCATTGCGGAGTTGTCTTCGGCTGATGAGTGCGGGCAACAGGTGACAAAGACTCTTCTACAGTTTTGTACGGCTTCAGCTCTCACCCACTCAAAGCGTGTGGATTTGACTCTCCGTATTTTTGCCGCGATTAGAATCCAGCATAGTGAAGCCACGCTGGTCATAATCGGAGACGGCGAAGAGAGGGAGCGTCTAGAAGCACTCGCTATTGAACTCGGTGTATCTCCTGCTGTTAGATTTGCTGGATACATGAAACGTCGCGATCTATTCAGAGTTATGTGTGCCAGCGAATATTTTCTTTTCTTTTCGCAGAAAAGGTCTGAGAGGCTGCCGAACGTCGTAAAGGAGGCAATGCTAGCTAAATGTGTCTGCTTTGTGTCACCGACTCAGGGTATTGAAGAGCTCGTGCCGTCAGAGTCTGTTGGCTTCGTCATCGACGGTGCCGACGTTACTAGTGCAGCGGAAGAGATCCTAGGTAGGATTGCTACGGGTTCTTCGTTGGAACACATTGGTGCTCGAGCTCGAGATTTTGTAGTCGCCAACTTTTCTGCAGATGCGGCGATGGGGCGGTACGTCGAAATCTGGCAAGGGAAGTCCTGAACTAGATTTTGTGATGTGCCGCCGATGTGGTTTCGTATTTGCGGACTACGCTCCGGTGCCGGTAGTTTTATCAAAAATTGCCATCAGGATGCGCTTGAGCGCTATCGCGGCCAGTACATACATTGAGACGATGGCGCGGGCGGAGCCTGTAGATCAGTAATGAGTTGTCCAGAAATTTTGCTAGTCCGTCGTATAGATGGCGCCTGGATGCATCTGTACCGAGCCTCCGTAGCACCCGGAAGAGCCTTCAACGACAATGGGTCTGAACGATGGATCATTTAGGCCAGACGGGCCGTATCCGTTGACAAAGATTAGCTCAGGAAGTCGGACATCATTCGAGTAGTAGATCTCACTGCCGTAGTGCTTCCCTCTTGTAAAGTGCGCAGACCCTGCGTGCCCGAAGATTCGGACGGTACCGCACTGCGACTGAGGCATATAGCGCAGCGATGGTCCCGGGAATCCGCCGCAGTTTACGGCGACATAGTCTCCAATACTTGCTTTGCCCGCCCCGGGCACGACGATGCCGTCAGCGCATACGAAATTGACCACACCTCTTATCGATCCCACTGGCTCGATGCCGTCGTTCGTGTTGCAATCGTCAAAGAACCCCCACCCGAATCCGTTTCTCTGGCCACCGCCGATACGAGCTCGGTTCTGCACGGCAGCAAGGTCAAATCCCTTTGCTTCTACCTTCTCGACATAGCAATCATTTGCGATACCTGTGTAATACAGTGCATGTCTGCCCCTAGTACTCGTGTTTTCAGCGTGTAGGTACTTTCCCTGTAGGTCCGATCCCGAACATGTGATGCCATAAGAACCCGGTTCCTCCCGGCTATTCCCGGCCTCGAAGACTTTAATTGTGCCGAATCGGACGTGATCGGCGGCTGCGATATGCACTCCAACGCTGTATCCGTATGTGGTGAAGTCATCGATCCATGTCCCGCTGGCGTCCCAGGCCGCTGATGCTGTGCCGGTCCCGGAAAACCGTGTGCCTACTGTGAGTGCACGATTGCGGCGCTTGTTGTTCTCTGAGAAGGGCCCGATCATCGCAAAGCCGGTCCACGAGGTGTCTCTAGTGCCTGCAGCGACCGAGATGTGGCGGTCGAAGTTCCTATCGGTTATGAGGAAGCTTGATGCTGAGCCACTGCCGTTGATCCCGCTGCCGTCGGCTGCCGTGTAGAGCGGGCCTGCGTAATAGAAGTAACCAGGGGGGAGCTGAAGCTGCTTGCCAGAAGCGAGGGCCGAATTGATGGCTGCTGTATTGTCCGTCCCAGCCATTTCGCCGGTCTCGGGGTTGTATTTACCATCGGCTACTAGATCGCGACCAGACGTTCCGGCCGGATTGAGTTGGTGAAGAGCGACCGTTGCGGCGCTTAGGCAGCAAATGCTGGCTGCGGTGCAGAACTTCCGTCGGTTAACCGGGTCCAAATTACCCCCTCGATGATGACGCCTCGGTCGAGGTTCGGGCCGCCCTGACAGCCTCGGTGTAGACAGTATCGAACAGTCGGATGAGGCGCTCGTTGACGGTGGCGACGATGGCAGGTTTGGAACAGGGGGTACGGATGGCATTTTCTCACCGGCCCCCAAAGCGCGTCGCTGGCCGATGCCATCCTCACGCTGGTTAAACAGGCCCGAGCCGAGAACTGGACCACGAGGAACCCCTCGCGACGTGCCTGCAACGAGAGCTTGCCGCCCGCGAACCCCACGGCGGTGAGGGTCGCATCCGGAACACCTGAATTCCCTCGCGGAAAGCGTTGAAGGAGTTACACTTCGACTATCACGCTCCCTCAAACGCGAACAGATCGCGCACCCCGGCACCCTGGATTTCATCGCCGCCAAACAGAATGTCGTCTTGCTTGGGCCACAGGAATAGGTAAGCCCATCTATCGATCGGACCGTACTGGGCATCCGAGCCTGCCAGGCTGGGCATCACGTCGCCTTCGCCACCGCGAGCGCAGTGGGTTGACCGCCTCGCCGCCGCGCTCGCGCCGACCGACTCTAAGGCGAACTGATCAAGCTGGCCCGCCTGCCTCACTGCTCATCATCGACTGAGTCGAGGTATCCGGTTCTGGCGAGGTATCCGGTTTTGGCGAGGTAAGAGAACCCACAGCGCGTTCGTCGTATCGAACAGGAACTTTGGACCCCTATGCAAGGCGCCAACCAATGGCCGACATCACCGGTGGAGTTCCGTCGAAGTCTGCGCGCCGGACTGTAAGTGCTCACCCGCAAACTCTCAGATCACATCGACGACCACAAACGCCGCGGTAGCCACGGCTGCCAGAGACAGGGGTTCGGTGTCGAGCACGACAAAGGTCGCAACGCCGGTGAATGCAACTTTAACGCTGTCAAGCTATGGTGGCGACTGGAGACGTGATACGACAAAATCGCCTTCGTCTGCCATGGCGTCCCAGGTACCCATAAGCCACTGAGTTTTGCTACCCAGTTGGTCGGACATGACTTGGTCAGGCTGGCGCGGGAAAGACACCAGCAGCGATCAGGGTCTCCAACATCACTGGGGTGATTTTCTGACCATATGCGGGCGACATGTGTTTGTCATCGACCTTCGTCGGCGTGGATCCGACAAAGCTTGGGCACACGTTGGCGCTGGTGCAGAACCATGGCCGCGAGTCGATCCACGTTGAATTGAAGGACTCGGCCAAGTTCTGTTCAGCCTGAGCTATTCCGTTCCATTCAGACGTCACACGAGATAGGCAGTCCTGGGGAGTGCTCGACCGGTTGCCATAGCACTCTGTTAGTTTCACGTCCGCCGGTGGTGCTGCCATGAATACGATCTTGTTTGTGCTGCCGCTGATCTTCTCGACGATGGCCCGCATGGACTGGCTCCACTGGGCTGGACTCATGTCGCGGCCAGTTTCAGCGCTCACTGCCGCCTTGTACGAGTTGGAAATTACGACAACCTGAGGCCTGGACGCCACGATGACATCAATGGCTCGTTGCTTCTTTGCGGCACAGTCGCCTGCCTCTTCTTCGTCGGTGTTCTGGATTGCGGCATCCACGAAGGCGCAACCGAACATCGCTTCGGTGTGCACCTGGAGCTGGCCGCCGGAGTTCAACGCGATGTCGCGCATCGGTCCCGAGTAGGTCACTGCGATGGAGCTGCCGACGATAACGACCTTAATGGGGGCCGTCGACATACCCCAGGTGCACTCGGAGGGATCGTTGTCTACCGTCCGCGAGCAGCGGGCAACCTCCGGTGGTGCCTGGGGCCCGGTTATGGTGGCTTCCATTGTGGGGTTGAGCACTGGCCATGATGTCGCCTGAACTGCGGCTAGTATCTGGTTCTGCAGATCCGCCCCGAGTGGCCCCAACGGTACCTCGGGCGCGGACGCCTCCAGTGGATTGCCGATGGAGTTGTTGGCGGCCACGGTGACCAATTCGGTTTGATCGCTGGCCTTTAACGGCTGCAACGCGAACACGCACAGTGCGAGTGTCACAAGCGCCGCGGAGGCGACTGCTGCGTGCTTGGTGGCCGGATTTGATTCGTACTGTTGGTGGCGGATCGCGCGGATGCTGCGGCGCAGCGTTGCCCAGTCCGCTCTCCGCAGAGGGTTCTCCACGAGGTGGTACGACGCGATCGCAAACCCGAACGCCAGTGCGAGAGCTATGACGTAGAAGGGAGTGCCCACGTCCATGATCGCAGCCAGGATGACGATTACCGGCCAGTGCACCAGATATAGCGAGTAGGAGATGTCTCCGATGTAGGTCGACACGGGATTACGCAAGAATCCCTGAAATCTGGGTTCTCCGTTCACTCCGGCGACGATCACAAGCGCTGCCCCAGTGACGGGGAGCAATGCCCAAGGAGCTGGGAATCCAGCGGAATCTTCGCCTATGAGGAACAAGCTAGCCGCGATCAGGCCAAGGCCGGTCCACGACAACGCGGGCTTGATGGCAGCCGGTATCCGTCCCAACAGCCCTACCGCGGTAGCCAGTAGCGCACCGACGCCGAGTTCCCAGACGCGGGTGAGGGTGTCGAAGTAAGCCCATGCGGGCGCGGTGGATGTCTGGTACATGGCCCACACGAATGACGCCGCGACGATTAGGCCCATAATGGCGGCAGCCATCTGGATGCGGTGGGAGTGCGTCCAAGCCCGATGCAGGACGAGCGCGCTGATCAGAAAGATCAGCGCGGGCCAGACGAAGTAGAACTGCTCCTCGATCGACAGCGACCAATAGTGTTGAATTGGCGAGAGGGCGTTGCCTTCTTGAAAATAGTCTGTGTCCTGGATGGCAAAATTCCAGTTGGCCAAGAAGACGAACGCGAACAGGGCGTCGACGCCAACCTGTTGCGAGCGGAACGGCAGGAACACTACAACCGCGGCAAGGTAGGTGAGGAGCAATACCAGTGTTGCGGCCGGCACGATCCTTCGGACCCGATTCCAGTAGAAGCGTTTGAACGACACGGTGCCGCGAGCTTGAGCGTCACGCAGTAGGTTCCCGGTGATCAGAAATCCGGAGATGACGAAGAAGACGTCGACGCCGACGAATCCGCCATGTGGCCAACCCCACAGATGGTTTGCGAAGACCACTAGCACGGCCACCATTCGGAGGCCTTGAATGTCAAGCCGGGTGTGGGACTGTTCCACCTCGCGGCGACGTGTTCCCCGGTACCGTTTGTAGCGATCTAGCAGTGAGGTCATAGCGCGACCGCCCGTCTCATTGTGTTTCCATTTCCTTGGCGATGCTCAGATGAATCGGGACCATACCGCAGTCCAGGCTGAGCGGCGATTCGTTCGCTGAGCGGTTCCGGGTAGTTCACCACGCACCGATGTTCAGCGGCTGTTATCGCAGTCCGCCTCGACCCGGATGATGACCGGTGGTGCTCCTCGGGCAGCTCACCGTGAGACTTTGAGTAGTCGACCTGCATCATCGCCTTGAACAGGTGCGTGGCGGTGCCATCCAAGCACTCGCCTCGGTTCCGTAAGAGTCGAGACCACATCGCTGCAGATTTCCCAGAGGCCCCATGACCTGAACTGAGCTACATGATCCGCGTTCAGAAGCGTTGCGCCACTACGCCTTCGACGGGTCTGCCGACCGACCGCGATGTTGACCGCGTTGTGGACCACCGTCATGCCCGCAGTGGTGGCGAACGTGAGGGCCACGGAGATGCGGGAGAGGTAGTTCGCAAACACAGCATGCAGGCACGTGCGGGATGCTCGGTGAGATCCGTGCGCCATGATCGTCGTCCTTGGTGGTACTGGATTCTGATGAATCAGATGGACGGACGTATCAACACCAATCAGGCTGGTTTCCGCCTGGGATGCAGCAGCTCGTACATGCCGTGTGGCTGCATAATCGAACGAACGGGATGTATTAGACGTCCATTTCGTAGTTGCACACATGGTATGGCGGACTCGCTTGCGTCCATGCCGCTCGATCGTTGGTGGATCTCGGTGATCGTGTCGGCGACAGTCAGCGTTCGGAACTTCGCGATCGGGGCCGGGTCAGCTTCGACGGTTGTGCAGGAAACAATCGAGCTAATTCCCTTATCCGGCAAGCAGATCGAGCGGGCTGTTCTCGCCATTAGCTCTCGGCGATCCTTCGTCGGAGTTTCGGGGGCACTGCCGCTTCTTCGTCGAACAGTTCGCGTGCGTCACGCGGGTTAACGTGAGTTCGGCATCTAATCGGGCGATGCGTTTGGTTACAGCTGACAGCTCGTCGGCCTTGCGCTCGGAACATCGCCGACGAATTGGGCGGCGATAAGCGCTTGGAGTTTCGACCAGAACAACGGCACCGCGCCGATTCCAGTCTCAGCTCCGATGGCCGCCACGGATTCGTCCAGTCGCGGGTCGCTCGGCAACTCGCCGACGTACCAACGGTAAGTGTTGACCGGGCGCAGGTGAGCCTTTGCCGATCACTCTGCCCTCGACCCCCACAACGAGATATCAGCAGTACGGGAACAGGTCAGCCTGAGTCATCCAGTGGAAGCACGCCATCGTTGTGGGCTCCACGATCTGATTGCGTATCACAGTGGCTCGTCGGGGCCGACACTCGCCCTTGGACTTAGTCATCGCTACTGCCGGGGGCCTTCGATGGCCTCTGTGTAGTGGCTGTGCGCCCTTCTTCGCCGTAGTAGCTGTAGTTGTAAGTATTACTTCCACGTGTTGGCATCATGGTGAACACTGCCCCCAGCAGTGGAGCGCCAACGTCGTCGAGATTCTTAATCGCGTGTGTCAACTGGTCTCGCTTGGTCTGGCCAAATCGGGTCATAATGAGAGCACCATCTGCGCCAGCGGCGAGGATTGCAGCATCGGTTACGGCGAGAAGTGGTGTTGTGTCGATAATGACGTAATCGTATAAGTTGCGCATTTCAGCCAAGAGCTTTTTCGCTGACTGCGAGCCCAGAAGTTCACTGGGGTTTGGTGGAATTCCGCCCGAGGTCACGACTGTCAGGCCCGAGAAGCGCGTCTTCTGAGCTGCGTCTTCTAGAGAAGCCTGACCGCTTAAAACGGTGCTGAAACCGACCGGCTGAACTAGGTCCAGATACTTATGGAGGGTGGGCTTCCTCATATCTCCATCGACAAGCAGTACATTATGGTCAGCCTCTGCCAGCGCCAACGCAATGTTTATGGCAGTGGTGGACTTTCCTTCGGCCGGCGTCGAACTTGTCACTACAATCACGCGAGGAGGATTGTCGACCGAAATAAACTGCAAGTTGGTGCGGAGTTTTCGGAATGCTTCCGCAATTGCTGAGTTGTCGAAGTCGAACGATATCGCGGCTTGCTTACGACGATCCCTGTCAAGCGGAACTTGACCGACTACACCAACGCCGGTGATTTCCTCCAGTGCTTCTCGGGTTTTGACTGTGTTATCAAGCAGTTCACGGATGACGGCCACGCCGATGCCGAGTACCAAGCCCAATCCGAAGCCCATGAGGAGATTATTTGTAGTTTTGGGAATGACCGGGCTGCTGGGTATCGAAGCTCGTTGCTCGACTACGACGCGGGCGTTCGGAGCTGTTCCATCTTCAGGTGTCTCGAGTTCCCGGACCATGACGACAAATTCATCGGACAATGTATTTGCGATGTCTCGGGCGCGGACTGGTGATTCGTCGAGTACCGACACCGAGATAAGCACTGTGTCTGGTCTCGCGCTCGTCGTGATGTTAGCGACCAGCTGCCCAGGCGACATGTCGAGGCCGAGCTTGTCGATAGTCCGCTGTGCAAGTGTTGTGCCCTTGACTAGCTCGGTGTACGACACGACACGTTCCTGAGAAAGTCTGTTCCCCTGGTACATCTCTGACACCGACGCGCCTGCCGCAGTCGACACGAACAGTCTGGTCGAAGCCTGATACATCGGTGTAGTGAGCAACGAGATCACGACGGCCCCAAACACCGCTAGAACGGTCGTCGCGCAAACAGTAAGCCACCGGGCGCGCAACATCTTGACAAAATCCTGGAGAGTCAACGCCACCCCTTCGCTGCTGATTTTTCACGCTCGATCATTCCGTGATTCGACGTAACGATCTGCGGAAGTATACCGCTCTCGATCATCGGCCGCCCACCGCTGCGGTCGGCAGCAAACTTGATGCTGAGTGTCGAGCTACCGTCTGCCCATGCCCTTGTACTCCCAGCCGGAGCTACGCCACTTCAGCTGGTCTAAGCAGTTTCGTCCGTCAATAATGCGCTTGAATCGGACGATGTGATCCAGCTGTTCGGGTTGAAGTTTGCGGAACTCATCCCACTCGGTCAGCACTAGTGTGACGTCGGCGCCCCTGCAGGCTTCATACACGTCACTTGCGTACTCGAGGGTGGGGAACATTCTGCGGGAGTTATCGATTGCCTTGGGGTCGTAGACGGAGACTGACGCGCCTTGGAGTTGTATCTGGCCCGCAATATTCAATGCTGGGGAATCTCGGATATCGTCAGAGTCAGGCTTGAACGCCGCGCCTAAGACTGCCACGCGGGTTCCTATCAGGGATCCGCCGGCCATCTCCCTTGCCATCTCCATCAGTTTGGCTCGACGTCTCATGTTGATACTGTCGACCTCGCGCAGGAAGGTGAGCGCTTGATTGGCGCCCAGTTCACCCGCTCGCGCCATAAACGCGCGGATGTCCTTTGGTAAACAGCCGCCGCCAAACCCGATGCCTGCGTTAAGGAAACGTCTGCCAATTCGTGCATCGTGCCCGATTGCGTCTGCCAACTCCGTCACGTCGGCACCTGCCGCTTCGCAGACCTCGGCCATAGCATTAATGAACGAAATCTTTGTGGCGAGGAATGCATTCGCTGCCGTTTTGACCAATTCTGCGGTTTCACGGTCTGTAACGAGGAACGGCACACCTTCCTCGAGAATGCTCGAATAGACTTCTCTGGCCACTTCCTCAGCGCGACCACTGCGCTTAGTGTCGACGCCCAGCACAATCCGGTCCGGATGGAGCGTGTCTTGTACCGCGAAGCCCTCGCGCAAGAATTCCGGGTTCCAAGCTACTTCGGCCGCGTCGCCCACAGGGGCTAGGCGCTGGACGAGCGAACTCACTCGTGCCGCGGTTCCGACCGGAACCGTAGATTTTCCAAAGATGACCGACGGCTTAGTTAACAAGGGCGCGAGTTTGGTAGCAACGGAGTCCACATATGTGACGTCTGCCGCGAATTCTCCGCGTTTCTGAGGTGTAGCTACGCCGATGAAGTGTACATCCGCGAACTCAGCGGCCTCTTCGTACGACGAGGTGAAGCGAAGGTGACCAGAGTCGACGCTTGCTCTGAGGACTTCGTCTAGGCCAGGCTCGTAAAAAGGTACTTCGCCCGCGCTGAGTTTCGCGAGCTTGGCTTCATCTATGTCGACACCAATGACCTCGTGACCGAGTTGAGCCATGCAGGCTGCGTGCGTGGCTCCAAGATATCCGGTACCGAAAACCGCTATGCGGCAACTCATTTCATGTCCCCCAGATTGGTCGTGAGCACCTATATTAGGGCACCCCGAGCTTGCTTGCGCTGCTTGTCGTGGCGGTTTCGCAACCGGACCAGCATCTACTAGTCCTGCCGTCTGCGCTACTCGTGGTGTGTGATGTAGCCGGTCGCTGCGCGTATGGTCTCGCTCTACTGCCGAGCGGGCCTCGCGGTCTGTCGGGTGAACTAAGGTTGGCCGAGCGCAAATTGCGCAGAGTGAAAGGGGCCCGCCCTGCACCTATTGTTCGTTTGCACCGGAAACATCTGCCGGTCACCGATCGGCGAACGACTTGCTGCAGCGTACGGAGCGGAACGTCAGATTCCGGATCTCGTGACGTCGAGTGCAGGTACTCGTGCAGTCATTGCGCATCCAATTCATGATCAAGCTGCTCTTGTCCTGGAGGGGCTGGGCGGCGACGCAACAAACTTCAGCGCTCGACAGTTGACGCCCAAGATCGCTGCGCAGGCTGATCTCATTTTGACTATGACCCGAGATCATCGTGACAAGGTGCTGTCGCTTGCACCGCGTCTCCTTCGCAGCACGTATACGCTTTCGGAGGCGGCGCAGCTTGCATCGCTCGAAGGGGTGGGTAGCGTGGCGGACTTTTCCCGCCTCCGCCCCCTCCTTAAGGCTGGCGCGGCTGAGGATGTTCCAGACCCAATCAATCAAGGGCCTGAAGTATTCGCTGAGGTCGGCAACACGATCGCGCGGCTTCTTGCGCCGGTAATTGAGCTCTGCGATCCTCTGAGTCCGGGGCGCCACGGCTGATGGCTGAGTGGGCATCGAGACTGAGCCTGTCGTGGGTCAGTATGGTGTTACTTATTCATCCATGCCTTCTATGACGGTTGACGCCTTATCTGAACTGCGGCCCTGCAAAGTTACGCGGGGGTGAATTTTGCTCGGCTGCGGGGAAGTCGGGACGAGCTGCGTGCTAAGTTTCCTGAGCGAACACTGTGCTCGCCTTGAGAAAACGGCAAAAGGTGGGCTAAAGTTGCAGCCCAAGGGGCTAACTTGGTGGGGGACAGATGACTGCGGTGGATGATCGATTGGGTGCGGCAGCAAACTCGCAACTCAGGACGTTGCTGTCCCCTGGGAGCAAGAAATACTCAGATTGGCAGCGGGATTACAGCCGCCGCCTGATCATTGTGGACGTTTTCGGAGTTGTCTTTGCGATTGCGCTCGCGCAGTGGCTCCGATTTGGCGAACTCCCCAACGCCGATGAGGCGCTCCACTATTCGAACTACACCGCTGTTTCGATTGTCATCACGCTCGGCTGGCTGGTGGCGCTGTCGATCAACCGGTCGCGCTCGCCGCGGGTTATCGGCTCCGGCGCTGAGGAATACCGTCGAGTTGTCCTGGCCACGCTGTCGACGTTCGGATTCGTCGCCGTCGTCTCGATGCTCTTCAAGCTCGAGATCGCCCGCGGTTACCTGATGATCGCGCTACCCGCCGGCATCGCCATTCTCACGCTGTTCCGCTGGCTGGCCCGCCGCCAAGTTGTCAAGGCGCGCGCACATGGTGAGTGCCTCACCCGCGTCCTGGTGGTCGGCAATGCGCCCGCGGTGCGCGACTTCACCCAGGCTTTGGCACGTGAACCATGGTCGGAGTACCGCGTGGTCGGTGCCTGTGTCTCCGGTGAAGAGAAGCGCACGCTGATCGACGTCCCCGGTGTCGGCACCATCCGCGCATTCGGCGACGAGTCCAACATCGCTGCCGCCGTGGCCGCCACCAACTGCCAAGCCGTGGCCGTGACGGCCACCGAGCGACTCGACGGACGCGGTATCCGCGACCTGTCATGGGAGCTCGAGAAGCACAACATCGACCTGCTCGTGTCGCCGGGAGTGGTGGACGTCGCAGTGCCGCGCCTGCAGATGCGTCCGGTGGCAGGCCTTCCGCTGATCCATGTGGAGAAGCCTCAGTACCACGGCGCCAAGCGATTTGAGAAGCGCCTCTTCGACGTCGTGTTCTCCAGCATGGTGCTGTTGGCGGCGGCGCCCATCCTCCTTGTTGTGGCGCTTGCCATCAAGCTGACCAGCAAGGGCCCGGTGTTCTACCGCTCCGAGCGCATCGGCATCGACGGCACCCCGTTCGAGATGATCAAGTTCCGCACCATGGTGCAGGGCGCAGACAGAATGGTCAGCCAGCTCGCGTCGCAGAACGAGAGCGACGGCGGGGTGCTCTTCAAGATCAAGGAAGACCCTCGCGTCACCCCGGTCGGAAAGTTCCTGCGGAAGTTCAGCATCGACGAGCTGCCCCAGTTCATCAACGTTCTCAAGCGCGATATGAGCGTCGTCGGGCCGCGACCGCCGCTGGCCAACGAGGTCAAGACGTACGACGATCACGTGCGCAAGCGCCTGCTGGTCAAGCCCGGCATCACCGGCCTATGGCAGGTCAGCGGCCGCTCCGACCTCTCCTGGGAGGACTCGGTACGCCTCGACATGTTCTACGTCGAGAACTGGACCATGATTTCCGACATGGTGATCGCGGTGAAGACGGTCCGCGCCGTCTTCACCAGCTCCGGCGCATACTGAGCGTCGCACTCCTCGATACGCCGCCGCAGGAACTGCCTGCCCGGCTCGGAGCCATTGAGCTCCAACGCCACTCGATAGCTGTCTGCCGCTTCGGGAAAGCGCTCGGCCCGGCGTAACAGATCGGCCCGCACCGTGGCCACCAGGTTTGACCGGACCAGGCGTGGGTCGTGGGCCACCCGCTCCAACGCTGCCAGCCCGGCGTCGGGACCGTCGCGAAAACCCACTGCCAGTGCACGGTTGGCGCGCACCACCGGTGAGTCCGTCATGGCCGCCAACCGGTCATAGGCCGCACAGATGGTGCCCCAGTCCGTCCGTTCCCAACTGGGGGCCGACGCGTGGACGGCGGCGATGACGGCCTGGGGGAGATATGGCCCGCCTGCGCCGGCGGCCGTTCTCAGCCTATCCAGGCCGTGCGCGATCTTGGTCACGTCCCAGCGCCGGCGGTCCTGCTCATCCAGCGGTACCAACGCACCGCAAGCATCGACCCGCGTCGAGCGTCGTGAATCATGCAGCAGCACAAGCGCTGCCAACGCACGACAATCCCGGTCACCGGGCATCAACGTGCACAGTTCACCGGAGAGCCGCACCCCTTCGTCGCACAGCTCGTCCCGCACCGCAGACGGTCCGGCCGTGGACCAGTAGCCCTCGGTGAACACCGAGTACACACACGACAGCACATGCGGAACCCGCTCGGGCAGCAGTTCGGCGGGCGGCACCCGTAGCGGAATGTTGGCAGTGCGAATCTTGTTCTTGGCCCGGGTTATTCGCTGCGCTACGGCTGCCTCGCTCTGCAGCAACGCCCTGGCGATCTCGGCGACGGTCAACCCCGCGACCAACCGCAGGGTCAACGCGAGCTGAGAAGTGCGCTCCAATGCGGGATGCGCGCAGGTGAACATCATTCGCAGCTCGTCGTCGCGCACGGGATGCGGGTCGGTGCTGTCTATCCGGGCCAACACCTCATCCCTTGCCGCAGTCAATTCCTTGCCCGGGCGCGCAGATTCGCGCCGAAGCCGATCTCGCGCGCGGTTGCGTGCCACCGTCAACAGCCAGGCGCCCGGGCTGTCGGGCGCACCGTCACGTGACCAAATGTTCAAGGCCTCAGTGCATGCCTCCTGGACGGCGTCCTCGGCGATGGTGAGATCGCCGCACCAGCGCGCCAGCGCGGCCACGGTAGAACCCCACTCGCGCCGGAAGACGCCGTCCAGGTCCGTCATGAAGAGTTACACAGCAGAGATGTTGGCCAACTGACGCAACTCCACCACCGAGACTGGGATCTTTGCAGCGATCTCGACGGCCTCGGTTTTGTCGGCGGCCCGCAGCAGATAGAAGCCGCCGGCCACCTCGGCGCCTTCGGCGTACGGTCCGTCGGTGAAGATGGCGTCACCGTCGCGGACCTTCACCGTGGTGGCCGTTGACGGAGGGTGCAGGGCCGCGCCGCCGAGGATGTGCTCACCGTATTTCCTCCCGAACGCCTCGTGCTGGGCGACATCGGCATTCCATTCCGGTGTGCCCGGATCGGGAAAATCCGCTCCGGGCGGCTCCAGTAGCAGCGCGAACCAGTCAGCGCCCAGCGGCCCTTCCGGTGCTTCCCAGCCGACCATCGGCCACACCTCGACACCGCCTGCCTTGCGCGCCGGGATGTGGCGGGCCAACTGCAGTGCGTCGTCCAGATTGTCTGCTTCGAAAACGTAGTAGCCGCCCGCTATTTCGGCGCCCTCGGCGAAGGGCCCGTCGGTCACCACTCCACCTGAGATGCGCACCGCGTCAGCCGCCGGGCACAGCGCATCGCCGCTCCGGATGGCGTGACCGGCGCGAGTGTTGAAGTCGGTGTACTCCGCCATGATCGCCTCCTCAGCGGCGGCGTCGTACTCACCGGTGGGCTCGGGGCCCCGCAGAATCGCCAGATAGTGCATGGTCATCCGTCCTCGAGTTAGGAGCGCAACCTCATGTTGAACTCTCTACCTGACCGACGAACAGCGCCACACAGATCCGACAGAATTCCAGAACGGATTTCACACCACCACGGGCGCCGCGGTGTGGGAGTTGATCACCACCAGCGCACTGATCCATTCACCGGTCGAGGGATCCCGCAGCGAGACCGGCTGCACCAGGCGCGTGCCATCGGCACTGACCTGCAGCGGACCTTTGCGCGGGCCGGGCACCGTGACTGGTGTGCCGATCAACGCGCCGTGGGCGGTGCTGTAGGCCGCCACCACGGCGGTGTAGGTGTTGGTGTCCTGATGATGCACCGAGGTGACGACGTACAGGCGGCTGCCGTCCGGGCTCAACACCGGAGCGGACCCCGCAATGACCTGCCCTGCCTGCGGGGACCAGGTTTCGGTGATGCCGCCCGTCACGGTGTTGATGACCAATACGACGGTCTCGGTGCGACCAGCCACGGTCCTGGTGACGGCGAGATATCCGGGCTCACCGGCGTTGCCGGCAAACGTCATCTCGGCAACCGGGGTGCCCGGCAGCGTGGTGGCCGACACCAGAGCGCCGGTGACGCTGTCGATCACCATCAGCTTCGTGGCAGTGGTCAGGTACACCCGGTGTCCGTCGTCGCTGTCCTGCCCATGCCCCACCAGTGGACCCGGCAGCTCGACAGTGTTCAGCAGCGCTCCGCTGCCGGTGTCGATCACCAGCATGCGCGTGGACCAGTCCACGCCCGAGGGTGTCTTCTCTTGGACCAGTTGGAATGCGCGGGTGCCGTCAGCGCTGAACTGCACGGAGCCATTACCGTCTTCGACGGTTTTGGCCACCCGTAGCTCGATCGGTTCCCCCACCAGCTGCCCGGTGGCGGTGTCGATCACTGTCAGATACAGGCTCTCCGCATCGGCGGGACCTTCATGCTGGTCACCGCGGCGATGGACGGTCAACAGGTAGGCCCGGGTGCCAGTTGGATTGAACTGCACGGGGAAACCGTTGTCGTCGATGCCGCGAGTGTGTGCGGTACCGATCAACGTGCCGTCTTCGGCATTGATGGTCGCCAATTGTGTTGTCGCAGGCTCGATCCTGGTGCCGAAGTCGGTGACCGTGACCTGGACGAAGCGGGTGGGATCAGCGGTTGACCGCTGCAGCGTGCCGCGGGCGCGGCCTTCCAGAACGGTGGTGTGCAACAGGGTTCCGTCGGTGGCGTCGAACATCGCCACGCGGGTGGTCTCCGCGAACGTCACAGGATCCCACACATTGGTGGACACGAACGCGCGGCTGCCGTCGGGACTGAAGAACAGCACGGGCTCGGTATCGGGTGACCCACTGTCACTGACGGCATAACCGTTGAGCACCAACGGATCACCGATCAACGCACCGGTGTGGGCATCCACCACGGCCACCCTGGCGGTCGCGGTGTTGGTGAAGTAGATGTCCACGGTGGTGACCGCGTACACCCGGGTGCCGTCCTTGCTCAACGCGAGGGGACCGGCGGGGTGCCCGTCGACGGTGACCGGGGTGTCGACCAGCGTGCCGGTGGCGATATCGATGACGGCCAGCGTGGATTCCTGTGGCTTGGTGGCATCGACGCCAGAGCCCAGGTTCTGCGTCAACATGTAGGCACGGGTGCCGTCCGCGCTGAACACCAACGGTTCACGGCTCAACCGGTCATTGGTGTGGATGCGAAACGACCCGTCGACCACGATCGGGGTACCCACCAGGGTGCCGGTGGTGGTGTTGATGACGGTGAGTTCGGTGAACCAGACCCGGTTGTTCTCATCGAATGTCTGGGTGGTCTGGAAGGCGCGGGTGCTGTCATCACTGAGCTGCAGGTGGCCGGCTCGGTGAGCCTCGATGACGAAGCGGGACCCCACCAGATCGCCTGTCGCAGAATCGATGACCACCACGGTGGTGGTGTAGCTGTCGGTGTCCTCGTGGTACGCCTCGCTGGTCTGCACGACGCGGGTGCCGTCCTTGCTCACCTGGAAATCGCCGGGTCGGCCGACCAGGGTAACGGGCGCGCCCAGGACAGCACCGGTGTTGGTGTCGACAACGGTGACCCGGGTGCGGTATTCACCCGTCGTAGCGTCATAGATCTCGGAGGTGCGGTAGGCGCGGGTGCCGTCCGAGCTCATGACGAGGCCGACAGGTGTTCCGGCCGTGCGGATCTCGGTGATCACGGTCAGGCCGTTCACATCGTAGGAGACCTCGACCACGGTTGACGTGGCGTCCGACTGCGCCAGGCCGAGCAGCTGCGCACCCTGATGGATGACACCCTGGATCATGCCCGCCACTCCGGGCAGCCGGTAGGCCGCGGTGTTGCTGGCAGTGACCGTGAAGGTATCGGTGCCACCGACAGCGGCCAGTTCCGCGCCAGGGGTGTAGGTGAAGGCGCCGGTTGCCGGGTCGATCACCACCGACCCCTTGGGGGTGCTGCCGCTGCCGGAGTAGGTGAGTGCGGCGCCCTGGAAGTCCTTGCCGTTGAGGTCACCGGTGACCTCACCGGCCGCGGTTTGCCCTGTCTTGACGGGATCGAGAACCGGGCTGCGGTTGAAGAACGTGTAGCCGATCTCCCGGCGGATCCAGGCCAGAACGGCCCAGGCTGTGGGATTGCTCGCGGGGCTTGCCGGGGCGGTGCCGGCGTGCGGAGCGAAGCCGAACCACGACAGCACGCTGGTGACGAACGTCTGTACCGGATTGGCGGGTGCCACCACGGCCGCGGCCACGGTGGGAATCGTGACGGTGAGAGGCTCGGCCGCTGCGGTCACGATGTCGGGGTTGTTGCCGGAGTCGGTTGCCGCCGTCGGCTCGGTTTTGGTCTCGGTGGCGGTATCGGCCTCGAGACCGGCCTCGCTCTCAGCGGTGGCCGAAACCTCCTGCGGCTCCGGCGAATTCTGCTCGACGAGCCGGCGCTCGGTGACGGTGACCGTCGGCGCGCGCGTCACCGTGCCCGAAGTGCTGTCGTCCTCGTCGGGAACGTCCTCGTCGTCGGCGGAAGCGGCATCCTCTGACGCGTCGTCGTCGCCCTCGTCGACTTCATCGCCCTCGTCTTCGCCGTCAGCGTCGGCATCGTCCACCTCCGCGCTGTCGTCCGTGTCGTCGTCCTCGGAGGGCTCATCGGAAGGGGAGTCGTTCTCAGGCGTCGACTCCTTCTCCGGGCTCTGCACGTCGGAGCGGTCATTGTCTGCAGACGGCGCCACCTTCGCCGAATCCTCGGCCAGAGCGATGGCCGGGCTGTTGGTGACCACCATCCCGATACCCAGTGCGACAGCCAGCGCTCCGACTCGACCGATATACCGTGCAGAACCCACTCTGTACCTCTTCCGAAGCGGATGTGCGCCGACTGGCGGCGGCATGAGCATAGCTGCAGCAACTCTGGTTCGATAGCTGAAACGAAACATGCGTTAGAAACAGCAAATTTGGTTGCGCAGATGTCAGTTTCTGGCCGGATCGAAGACCTGTAGAAAGATGAATGGCATCAGCTGGTTACGGCCATGGACTTACTGTCTGCTCATCGCGGGCTGCAGCGGTCAATAGTTCCGCTAACTACAGACGCTGTACTGATGGCTCACGACGGATTTGCTCTTGGGTTTCGCGGGATGCGGCCGCGCAGCGCGGGCCACTGACGAAGGTCGCAGGCGCGGGTGCCCTCTTCGCGGATCTGGATCCACGCCCGTGCCGGCCCACCATCCGTGTCGAATCTCGACAGGCCGGCGGGCTCCCAAAGCTTCTGCGCGGCAAGGGAACTCCCGATGCCGAGCTAGCTGGCTTCCTTGACGTAGGTGACGAGGCTGACATCGATGGATTCGTCGACGAAGTAGTACTGGCAGCCGGTCAGGTACTTCATGTACCGGTTGTAGTTCTCCTCATCGGTGGCCGCGATGGCCTCGTCCTTGTGGTTCTCCAGCGCCGCGGCCCAGATACCGAGTGTCTTGATGTAGTGGTTGCGCAGCGACATCGCCTCGGGCACGGTGAAACCGGCCTTCTCGCCGTGCTCCACCATCATGTCCGTGGTGGGGATGCGGCCGCCAGGGAAGATCTCGGTGATCATGAACTTGATGAAGCGGGCCATCTCGAACGTCAGCTTCTTGCCGCGTGCCTGCAGATTGTCCGGGTGGTAGCTCACGCTGCTCTGGATGGTCATCCGGCCGTTCGCGGGCAAGATGTCATAACAATTCTTGAAGAACTGGTCGTAACGTTCGAAGCCGAAGTGCTCGAAGGCCTCGATGGAGACGATGCGGTCGACAGGGGAGTGGAACTGCTCCCAACCCTCGAGGCGCACGTCGAAGGTGCGCTCGCTGTCGATCCGGCCGAGAAGCTCATTGCAGTACGCCTGCTGGTTCTTGCTCAGCGTCAACCCGATGACGTTGACGTCGTACTTCTCCATCGCGCGCTGCAGCGTCAGACCCCAGCCGCAGCCGATCTCCAGCAGCGTCATGCCGGGCTCGAGATTCAGCCGGTCCAGATGCTGGTCGACATTGGCGATCTGTGCCTCGGACAACGTGCAGTTGGGACCGGTGAAGTAGCCACAGCTGTACTTGCGGGTGGGGTCCTGGAACACCCCGAAGAAGTCGTCCGACAGGTCGTAGTGAGCCTGAATGTCGTCAAAGTGCGGCGTCAGATCCTTGGTACCAGCGGAATTATCAGACATAGCTTCTCTTACTCGGCCTTTCCATAAACCGGCGCCCCTGGCTAACCTTCCAAGACGACCGCAACTAGCCCCTCACCATAGCGTTTTGCCGGTGACTGACCCTAATTCGACGCCGACTTCTCCAGCGTGAATTGGCAAACGTCCGTGTAACCCTTCCGGAAAGCATCGGCACACCCGGTGAGGTAGTGCATGTATCGGTCGTAGACCTCCACCGACTGCACCTCGATGGCCTCCTCGCGATGCGCCTCCAGCGCTGCCGACCAGTGATCGAGGGTCTTGGCGTAGTGCGGTTGCAGCGATTGTGTGCGAGTCAACGTGAAGCCGGCCTTTTCGGCGTGCTCGCCCGCCAACTCGATGGTCGGCAGATATCCACCGGGGAAGATCTCGGTGAGGATGAACTTGATGAACCGTGCCACCGAGAAGGTGAGCGGGATGCCCCGCTCGATCATCTGGGGAATGGTGAGTGCGGTGATGGTGTGCAGCAGCATCACACCGTCGTCGGGAAGCACCTTGTAGGCCGTGGTGAAGAAGTCGTCCCAACGGTCCTTGCCGAAATGCTCGAAGGCGCCGATGGACACGATGCGGTCGACGGGCTGTTCGAAATCCTCCCAACCCTCCAGCCGCACCTCCTTGGTGCGCGGGCTGTCGGACTCGGCGAACACCCGCTCAACCTGGGCCTTCTGATTCTTGCTCAACGTCAGTCCGATGACATTCACGTCATACTTTTCCACGGCGCGCATCATCGTTGCGCCCCAACCACATCCGATGTCCAACAGGGTCATCCCCGGCTGCAGCCCGAGTTTGCCGAGCGCCAGATCCACCTTCGCGAGCTGGGCTTCCTCGAGCGTCATGTCATCACGTTCGAAGTATGCGCAGCTGTACGTTCGACTCGGATCGAGGAACAGTGCAAAGAATTCATCTGACAGGTCGTAATGCGCCTGTACGTCGTCGAAGTGCGGTTTCAGTTTTTTCGCCATGACTTGATGTCCTTCTGGTGAAACCAGAGGCCGGTCAAGCGTCCCCCCGAGACGCGTGATTAACCCACTTGCAGCGCCGACTCTACATGCAGGTGGTCAACTGGCCGAGTCAAACCGCGCCGGTGGTCGTCGACGGACGCTCGGCGAACGTGACGCACAGTTCACCGACGATCTGATCCCACAGCGGTTCGGGCAACTCGTGGCCCATCCCGGGAAACAACACCAGCCGGGCGCGCGGAATCGTTGTCGCGATGGACCGTCCGCCCGACGGGCGCATCAGTCGGTCGGCGAGTCCGTGGATGACCACCGTGGGCGCGGTGATCTGACGGTCATAGTGCACCAGGCTGCCGCTGCCGAGGATGGCGCCGAACTGGCGCGACACTCCCCATGGGTAGTAGCTGCGGTCATAGCCGGCAATGACGTCGGCGCGCACCCTGTCTTCCGGAGCCGGGTAGCCGGGGCTGCCGATGATCTTGCTGACCCGCACGGCGTTTTCGACGATCACCTCACGCGGAGAGTCCGGGTGAGGGCCCTTGATGACGGCGAACAATGCCCGCGGATCCGGTGGCGGCAGCGCCGCACGATTGTTGCTGGAGAAGATGACGCCCAAGCTGTTGGTGGCCGCGCTGTGCCGGGCGGCGAACACCTGGGCAATCATGCCGCCCATAGAAGCGCCGACGATGTGCGCCGAGTCGATGCCCAGGTGAGAGAGGACAGCGGCGGCGTCGTCGGCCATGTCTTCGAGCGTGTAGACCGACGGGCTCCTGCGGCCGATCAGTGAGCGCGCCATGCTCGCGTACTGATTGGTGACGACTTTCTTACCGTCCAACTTGGTGGACAGTCCCACGTCGCGATTGTCGAACCGGATGACTCGCAGACCCCTGTCGACCAGCTTCTCGCAGAACCCGTCACGCCACAGCAGCAGCTGCGCTCCCAGACCCATGATCAGCAGTACCGCCGGATCATCGGGATTGCCGAGGTCTTCGAAATAGATGTCCAGATCGGCTGACCCGCCGGGTTCGTCGAGCGGCGCTTTTCCGCGAGTAAGAGGCCCGGCTTTGGACCCGCCGGGTTCGTCGAGCGGCGTTGTTCCGCGAGTAAGAGGCCCGGCTTTGGACTTGGCGTAACCGCTGCGGAGGTCCACTCAGACCTCGGACTTCTGGTGCTCGCGGCTGACTTCCACCATGAAGTTCGCGAAGTAGCCGGAGAACTGGGGATCGTTCATCATCTGCCACCTGGGCGCGAGCAGCTTCATGTAGCGCTCGACATAGAGGAACTGCTTGCCGATGAGTACCAGCTCACGCGGCAGCTTGACGTCGTAGGCCTCGGCCAGCTTGGAGAGCTGCTTGCCGATGTCGGCATAGGACATGTCACCCAGGGTTTTCATGGTCAGCGGCTCGGCGAACTGCTGCAGGTCCTTGGCGGCCTGGGCTTCCGGCTTGACCGTGCCAACCGCCCCGAGCAGGACGACGATCTTGCCTGCGGCGGCGTGGTCCTTCTTGACCAGTAGGGAGTGGATGAGCTCACGCAAGAGCCAGCGGGTGCGGGGGTCGATGCGGCCCATGATGCCGAAGTCCAGGAACACCACCTGGCCCTTGTCGTTGACCAGCAGATTGCCCGCGTGCAGGTCGCCATGGAACAGCCCGTGCCGCAGGCCGCCCTCGAAGGTGGAGAACAGCAGCGCCTTGACCAGTTCGGTGCCATCGTGGCCCATCTCCTTGATGGCCTTCACGTCATCGATGCGGACACCGCTGACGCGCTCCATGGTGAGCACACGCTCGCTGGTCAGATCCCAGTACACGTCCGGCACCTTGATGTTGCGACCCAACGGGGACGCGTGCAGGTGGCTGACCCAGGCGTCCATCGACTGCGCCTCGAGTCGGAAGTCGAGCTCCTCGGCCAGGTTGTCGGCGAAATCGGCGACGACGTCTTGGGCAGAGAGCCGTCGGCCCAGCTTCGCGAACTCCACCACCTGGGCGAATCGCTTGAGGATCTGCAGATCGGCGGCGACACGGCGGCGGATCCCAGGCCGCTGGATCTTGACGACCACCTCTTCACCGGTATGCAGGGTGGCGAAGTGCACCTGCGCGATGGAGGCGCTGGCGAACGGCTTTTCCTCGAAGTGCTTGAAGAGGTTCTGCGGCTCGTCGCCCAGTTCCTCCTTGAACAGCTGGTGCACTTCGGCGGTGTCTGCCGGCGGCACCGCGTCGAGCAGGCTGCGGAATTCGCGGCTCAGCGGCTCACCGAAGGCGCCGGGGCTGGAGGCGATGATCTGGCCGAACTTGACGTAGGTGGGGCCCAGGTCGGCGAAGGTCTGCGGAATCTCCTTGATGACCTTGGACTGCAAAGATCCTCGGGCTTTGATCTTGGAGACGACGCGGGCGCCTGCTCGGGTGAGCTGCCAACCCGTCACGCCGATCCGGGCGGCCTCGGCGGGCAGCGGCACCCGGTCGAGTTTGGCCACCTCGCGGTGTTTGGTTGAACTCATGTCTTGCAGTGTCTCAAATCTGCTGGTGTGCGCCCAATCAAGGTGTGGTATGTCGGTGCCGGCTGCCATGGTTCCCAGATGGATACCCGGTTACGCCTGCGCTGCATCGACCTGCGCTATCTGCTGGTCACATACATCTTCGAGCACGGCACCGTGTCCGTGGACGAACTGGTCGAGTCTGTGCAGTACCAAGGATTCGACATCAGAGGCCGGCCGTCGAAAACGGTGTCGGACGCCCTTCGCACCGACGTCAAGATCGGGCGGGTGTACCGACGCGGGCGCGGGCTGTACGGGCCGGGGGAGATGGCGCGGGCCACCGAGTACCGCATCGACCGGCGTGTGCGTGCGCTGCGTGTGTTGGTCGCCGACACCACTCGCGCGGCGTAGGTCGTTGCCGGGGCTGCTTCGGGTTGTCCATGGCAAGCCCAATCTGCCCGCGTCTGTGCGACTGTGATGCGACAACTCGGTGTGTCGCAAGGGTGTCGCACAGAGGCGGGCACGAAGGTGCTCCCTGCCGAGCAAGGGGCGGAAGTGACGGCTGTGGTTCACGCCGGTGCAGAGCGTCACACCCCACCGAGACGAATCAGCTGAGCGGGCAACGCTGGGCCTCGATGGCGGTGTGGATGAAGGACATCTTGCCCAGCACCGGCGTGGGCAGCACAAACGGATAGAGATCGTCGCGTCCCATGGACCTGTTGACCATGTTGAGCGACCACGCCAAGGGCAGCCACATGTTGATGATCTCGTCAAAAGCGCTGGTGCGCATATTGTTTCGCTCAAAAGTGGCGTCATCTGGGGCCAGTCCGAATGCGCCTGCGGTGTCGAGGGTGTCGCGGATGTGCAGGTAGTGGGCGAATGTCTCTGCCCAGTCCTCGGACGCGTGCATGGCGGCGTAGGCCGACACGTGGTGATCTCGCCAGGAGTCGGCAGTCGCACTGTTGTAGTGACCGTCGAGCGCGGACTGGTAGTCGGCGTCCGGATCGCCGAACAGGGCCCGGAACTCCGCGTATCTGGTCAGCGACGCCCCGACCAGGCGATGGAAGTAGGCGTGGCCGATCTCGTGCCGAAAGTGTCCGAGCAAGGTCCGGTAGGGCTCGTCCAATGCGACACGCACGTGTTCGCGGTGCACATCATCGACCTCTGCGAGATCCATTGTGATGACCCCGTTCTCGTGGCCGGTGGACACCGGTTCGAAGGTGCTGGACAGCAAGTCGAAGGCCAGTCCGAACTCGGGATCCTCGGTGCGGCCGACAATCGGGAGCCTCAGCTCGGCCAATTCGGCGATCAGGCGTCGCTTGGCCCGCTCGGCCGCGGCGAACTGAACCATGCCCGCAGAATCGGCGTCATTGGGCCGGGTGCGCGTCAGCCGACACGACCGGCAGAGCCCACCCACGTCGGTGCCGCCGCCGGCCACCGCCCAATTGCAGGCCGCGACATCCAGATTGGAGCACAGCGTGTAGGCGCCCGCAGCCACCACCTCACCGGGAAAACCTGCCGCATCGGGGATGGCGAGCATTGCGGCTTCCTCCAACGCGAACGCCAACCTGCTGCCGCATGACAGGCAGACCGAGTTCTCGAAGGCCAGGTGCTGGCCGCATCGGGGGCACCTCAGATCCCGCATCTACGCGCGGACCTCCTCGGAGGCGCGCAGCCCCAGCAAGTCGGCGGGCGCCGCGGAGTTGTCGCGGGCAGCCGCAGCCATCATGATGGCGTGCGCGTCGGCGGCATCGGTCTCCGGAGGCACCACCAGCAGAATGATCCGGCCGTGCGGGCCCACCAGCTCGATGGTGTTCATCGGCTGGCGGCGGTAGCCGCCAAGGCGCAGCCGCTGAGTGCCGAGGGTGATCTTGCGGGGCACATCCGCCCAGCTGCCCAGGTGGTAGAGCACACAGTCAACAGGTCCCAGCCGAACCGACAACACCGTTACAAGATCCGGCAATTCGGTTGTGAGTTCTGTGCTTTCGGGCCACCACGCACCGTCGACATAACCGGTTTGCGGTCCTTTGGGCTTCAGCCGGAGCCGGGGAGTGCTGTGGTGCTCGACGTCATCGAGAGGTTGTTGTGGCGTCATGACGACGCTCCCATCTAGACCGGAAATGTAGCCGGATCCTGATAACCGACGATGACACGGCTCGAATGGTCACGTGTGCGAAGTACCGCCTGACACCCACTGTACGCTGCTGCGATCAGTCGCACGGGCAAGCGCCGCGGTGGGTACGGTAGAGGCATGCGTCGCGATCGAACATTGACCTGGTTCTACCGGCTCCACCGTGGACATCAGGCCGCCCTGCTGGCCAATCCTCATGGGTATGTGCCTCATAGCGTAGCGGTATCCATTGCCGCGCAAACTGTTCGAGCGCGCAGCAACGAAGCCGTGCAGCATCCCGGACGCTGGTTGCTTCGCAGCTTCGAAGCCAACTTGCTGGAGGACGAACGTCACCGCCTTGACGACTGGTGGGATCGACTGTTGCCCGAGGTGCAGTCCGCGCTCCTGGCGTGCCGGGCCTCCCAGGTGCCGCGCGAGCACAGGGAAGCGGTGCTTGACCTGATGCCCGGCGGCATCCGGGCGGGGACCGATCTCGACGAGGACTTCGAAATGTCGGGAATCGCCGCTGCGTACCTGGAAATGGTGGCGTCGGCGTCCGCGGACGCCACCTCGGCAACGCCGTAGGTCAGCTGGGCCGGCCGCCACCTGGACTGTCGGGAAACAGGTCATCGACCGCTGCAGGGTGGCCGAAGGCGTAGCCCTGGGCGTACTCGACCCCCAGCTGAGCCAAGATCTGGCTTTGGCTTTCGGTTTCGACGCCTTCGGCGATCAACGTGGCGCCGGTCTGTCCCGCGACCCGCACAAACGCGGTGACAAACGTCTGGCGAACAGGGTCAGCCTCCAGATCTGCGACGAGCTCACGGTCGAGTTTGATGACCTCGGGGCGAAGGCGCAGAATTCGAGTCAGTGTGGAGTACCCGCTGCCCGCATCGTCGACTGCGAGCTGGATGCCGCTTCCTCGCAATCCGTGCAGTTCCACGTCCATGGCCGGCGTGGTCGCGTGGTACTCGGTGAGTTCGACGACCAATGCCCGACTCTGCGCCAGCAGCAATTCTCGCGCAGCTGGATGTAGCGCAACCAACGGACTCAAATTCACACTGAGGATGAAATGATCCGGAATCTTTCGGGCTGCCAACAGAACTGCCTCCAACGCCCGCAGTTCCATCCGGTGGCCCCACAGTGACGCCCGCGCGCCACCGAAGAGGTCAGCGGCCTGGCCCGGCGCTCCGCTGAATCGGGACAGGCCTTCGAACCCCACCACCTGTCGATCAGGCAACCTGACAATGGGCTGGAACACCGCACTCAGCGCACGGGGCTCGAGAAACCAGGGGCCGAAATGTAAGTCGTGGGCCGGGGCGTTCGACAACACCGGCGTGACCGAGCCGGCTGATTCCGCCCGCAGAAGGCTGGACAGGAGATGCCCGAGCCTTTCGCTTCCGAGCACCAGCGGGATGATCGCGGCCGAGATCGAGGTGATGTGCTCGATGGCGGCGGTGCGGTATGTCCGAGGGGCAGTACTGGCCAGCACCAAGGCACCGATGGTCAGGTTCTGGGCGACCAACGGAATCACCAGTGCGCTGCGCAGCTCCAGCGTCGCTGCCAGGGCGCGTGGCAGATCTGACACCCATGGGTCGGTTGTCAGATCATCAATTGCCATAGGCGCTTTCACGTCCGCCCAGTTGGCCTGAGTCTCCGGCTCCAGGCTGACGACTCGCCCGGCAACCGGAGACAATTCACCGACAGCAGCGGTGATCATCAGTCCGGTTGGGGCGGTGCAGAACCCGATTGCCGCGCCGACGGTATAGGGAATGAAGGCGCGAAGCGCACCGACCAGCCTCTCCATGGAACAGCGCCACGCCTTCCACCGGACACACATAGGGCGTCGGCACCGGCGTGGTGCGAGCCGTGGTTGCTTCTGTCAGAATCGGACACATTTTTACCACGGGCGTCAGTAGCCGTCCACGCGAAATGACCGTGCGTGCTGTGGCCCCGTCAGCCGTTCACCGGCTGTTTGCCCCACGGCGTCAGCCACGGCGTCGGCTCCCAGTCCTCCAACCCGGCCAACAGCTCGTACAGCGTTGCGCCATCGATGCTTTCGCGGATGATGTCCGCCTGCCCGGCGTGCCGGGCCAGCTCCTCGATCATGTGGAACAGCACCCAGCGCACCGACCATGCGGACACGTCCTTGGGGAACCACGGCACGTCCTGGGGGATGGGTACGGCCGCGCCGAGGTCGACGGTCTCGATCAGCGCGACGGCTTCGGCATTGCCGACGTCGAAGGCGGCCAGGATCCCCGCCAGTGTCTCGTCGTCGCGCATGACGAACTCGCCCTCGTACTCCGCGGCCTGCTCCTGAATGGATCTGGTGTCTGCCGGCGTGGGTTCGGGAGCCGAAGCCACTCGCTGCATCCAGCCGCGCTGGCAGTTGGTGACGTGCTTGATGATGGCGCCGATGGACAGCGCGCTGACCGTGGGCTTGGAGCGTGCCTGCTCATCGGTGAGTCCGAACGCGATGGCGTGAAAGGCGTAGTGCTGAGCCTTGAGGTACTCCAGAAGTCCGGCGCGTTCATCGGCGACGGGTGGGGGCATAGCGGCCATGTCAGTTCTCCTTGTGTGCGTAAAGGTCACGGATGCAGGCGATTTCAGCTCCGTGGTGGATAATTTCCCGGTTGATGTGCAAGATCAGCGTGATCATCGGCTCGGCAGCCCAGCCGCCCTCGGCCGCGCCCACCGGCCGCGCCAGGCCGTCGTCGTCGAGGGCGCTTACCCCGTCCATCCAGCCGCGGTAGGCGTCGTCGAACTGGCGCAGCGCGGATTGGGCGTCGGTGGCGTAGTCCCAGCTGTAGTAGTCGGCAGGCGGACCACCGAAATGGTTGTGGGTGCGCATGGCGAGTACACCGACGATCAGGTGCGCCATCCGCCACGCGATGGTGGTGAACGGCGCCGGCTCGGGCGGGGGATGAGCGAAGTCGATGCTCCCGTCAGGGTGCAGGGTCCAGCAGTCGGACACCGGTTCGAAGAAGTACTCGTCGTCGGTCAGGCCCTCCAATCGGGGTCGCAGCGCGCTCTGCCAGTGGAAGTCGAGCTGGTAGACCAGCTGGTCGGTGAGGCTTCGGGCGGTCATGAACACAGCGTCACACCCATATAGGACAGTTTCGGTCCTAAAAGTGCGAAATACTGCTGGCATGTCCGAAACCACGGGCCGTGTGCTCCATCTCCTGGGCCTGTTGCAGTCCCGGCGGGTGTGGACCGGCGAGGAGCTGGCCGAGCGCCTCGGCGTCACCGGCCGCAGCGTGCGCCGTGACGTCGAACGGCTGCGCGACCTCGGGTACCCCGTGCAGGCCAGTACCGGCCTCGGCGGCGGGTACCAACTGGGCGCCGGCGCCGCCCTGCCGCCGCTGCTGCTCGATCCCGAAGAAGCCGTCGCCATGGCGGTCTGCCTGCGCCTGGCCGCCGGAGGCAGCGTCGCCGGAGTGGGGGAGTCCGCGCTGCGGGCGCTGTCCAAACTCGATCAGGTGATGCCGGCCAGGCTGCGGTCGCAGGTCTCGGCCGTGCGCGAGTCGACGGTGACACTGGCCTCCGGGTCGGACACTCCCGTCGAACCCGACGCGCTGATGTCGCTGGCGCGAGCCTGCCGCGACCACGAACACGTCGACACCACCTACACCGACATCCGCGGCAATCAGACATCGCGACGCCTCGAGCCGTATCAGTTGGTGACCACCGGGCGCCGTTGGTACTTGCTGGCCTGGGACCGCGACCGCCAGGACTGGCGCACCCTGCGGCTGGACCGGATGGACGACGTCCGTGCCCGCGGCACCACCTTCACCCCGCGCGAGGCGCCCGACGCGGCCACCTACGTCAGCCGCGCCATCAGCAGCAGCTCCTACCGCTACGTCGCGCAGGTGCGGTTCTTCTGTTCCAAAGAGATTGTGGAACAGTTCTTTTCGCCGTCATCGGCAACGGTGGAAGCGGAAGGCCCGGACTCCTGCCTGGTGAGCGCCGGCGCCGACGACCCCGAGAAGATCCCGCTGTTTTTGGCGATGGTCGGCGCGGACTTCGAGATCCTGGGCCCGCCCGAGGTGATCGAAGGAGCGCGTGTGATGGCGGCGCGGCTGAGCGCCGCCGCTACGTGATGTCCAACTGATCGGTGAGGAACAGAAACGCCGACGCAAACGGATGCTCGGCAGTGGCCGCACGCACGGAAGCCCATTCCACGGCCTCACGCACCGCTCGCACACCCGGCAGCAGCGCGGCGAAATCGCAGTGGTGCTCGTTGAGCGACAACAGCTTTTCCGTCACCACCTCGGTGGGCGGCACCACGGGCATCCGGATCGCCAACACGTCGACCTCCTCGGCCGCATCCAACGTTTCCGCCGTCACCGCCACACCATTGAGGCGGTGCAGCACGTCGATCACGAAGTCACCGTCGACGCAGGCCTTGAACAGCCAGTCCTCCGGAGTGCGCTCGATGGTGAACCCGGCCTTCTCCAACGTCAGCGCCGCCGCCTCGACGTCTTGTTCGGCCACCAGGAAGTCCACGTCGTGCACAGGCTCCGGCCCGCCGTACACCCACAGCGCGTAACTTCCGGCCAACGCAAAACCCGGACCATGGTCCTTGAACGCCGAGGCCGCACGCCTCAGCGCATCACGCAGGTCGTCATTTCGGGCGAGCATGGGTACCTAGTACCCATGAGGATGGCAACCTTCAACATCCTGCACGGACGCAGCGTGCACGACGGCGAGGTGCGGTTGGACCGATTGGCCGACAGCATCAAAGAACTCGACGCCGATGTGCTGGCTCTGCAAGAGGTGGACCTGGACCAGCCGCGCTCGGCCATGGCCGATCTGACTGCGGTGGCCGCCGAAGCCATGGGAGCGGTGAGCCACCGCTTTGTCGCCGCAATAGCCGGAACCCCCGGAGCCACGTGGATGGCGGCGACGGGAACAGAACAACCCGGCACCTCCGGCTACGGCATCGCCCTGCTGTCGCGGTTCCCCGCCATCAGCTGGCAGGTGCTGCGACTGCCGCGCATTCCATTCCGGTTCCCCATGTACCTGCACGAGCCGGGCAAGGTGCTGGTGGTCGACGAGGAACCACGCGCCGCCATGGTGGCCCGATTGGAGACACCGCTGGGGCCGATGACCGTGGCCAACACCCACCTGTCGTTTGTGCCCGGATGGAACCTGACCCAGCTACGCCGGCTGATCCGCGACATGCGCGGCTTCCCCGGACCACACGTGCTGATGGGTGACCTCAACATGACACCACGCACCGCCAGGCGAACCTCGGGGCTACGACCACTGGCGACGGCGACCACGTTTCCCGCCGATGTGCCAACCAGGCAGCTGGATCACATCCTCACCGACGGCCCGTCACTACGCGGTACCGACGTCTCCACTCCGCTGCTGAGCATCTCCGACCACCGGCCGCTGGTTGTGCAGGTGTCGCAGGCGTAGGCCGGGCCTCTTGGCTCCACCTGCTCCGTGCCAGCGCAACCGCAACAGCAGCACACTGCGGTGCGCCTCGAATCCCAGTGAGATCAGATCTCGCGAGTTTGCTTTCACAATGACTCCACTGTGACACAGCTTCGCGGTTGCGGCCCGGCGCACAATGCCTGTCGCTGGTCACAGCCCAATGAACTCTTGGGCACGATCGGTGAACGGACAGTGGCAACGGCGCTTCAGCCCGACAAGCTAGACCACATGGCACGGCCAACCCAGCAGATGGCGACCGTCTCGGTCTCCGTCGAAGACGTCGACGCGCGCGAAGCGCAGTTTCGTGCCAACACCCCCGGAGCGGCATTACCCCTGATAGGGACCTCGCAGTGGAGGCAGCTGCGGCAATGGCTACAGCAATTGATCCTGACCGAGCGGGTGCTGCGCGCCGAAGCCGTGCGCCTGGGGATCTACGCCGAGCACGCGCCGGCGCTGGCTGACGTGCTGCCCGACGGCACCGCGCGCTTCGAGGTGGGCAGCATCGCCTCGGCCGCTCTGGCCGACCCGCTGGCGCGGGCGGTGTTCTGGTACGTCACCGAGGACATCGACGTCAGCGAGATGGAAGTCGCGGCCTACCACGAGCGCAACCCGCGCCGCTTCGTGTCCTCGGTGAGGTGCGTCGGAGGAACGCCCACACTGGATGCGGTGCGCCCGGCAATTGCCGCACACCTGAGGGGCACCGCCCGCAGGCGCGCGTTCCGGCAGTGGCTCGAGACCCGCAGCGCCGAACTGCTGCATACCGGCAACCGACACTCCGGGGACCCCCGCCGTCCCCGCCGACGATGATGTCCGGCCTGACGCTCGCACTCGACATCGGCGGCACCAAGATCGCCGCCGGGCTGGTGGACGCCGACGGCACGTTGCTCACGTCGTCGCGGCAACCCACGCCACGCGGCAATGACCCCGAGAAGGCGTGGGAGGTGCTGATGCACCTCATCTCTGCGATGACAGCCGACAGCGATGTCACCGGCGTCGGCATCTCCGCAGCGGGACCCGTCGATCTGCCCTCGGGCACCGTCAGCCCGATCAACATCCCGGCCTGGTCTAAGTTCCCGCTGCGCGACCGCGTGGCGACGGTCCTGCCCGGTGTACGTGTGCAGATGGCCGGCGACGGCGTGTGCATGGCTCTCGGCGAGCACTGGCGAGGCGCGGGTCGGGGGTCGTCGTTCATGCTGGGCATGGTCATCTCGACGGGTATCGGTGGCGGCCTGGTACTCGACGGCAAGCCCTACGTGGGGCGCACCGGCAACGCCGGACACGTCGGCCACGTCGTCGTCGAACCCGGTGGCCCGCTGTGCACCTGCGGCGCGCGCGGCTGCGTCGAGGCCATCGCCGCCGGGCCGCGAATGGCGCAGTGGGCACACGAACTGGGCTGGGACGCGCCGCCATCGGCAGGGGCTCGAGAGCTGGCCGAGGCCGCTCGTGGGGGAGAAGGCGTGGCGCTGCGTGCTTTTCAGCGCGCCGCCGATGCGGTGGCCGCCATGATCGCCTCGGTGGGGGCGGTCTGCGATCTGGACCTCGCTGTCATCGGCGGTGGGGTGTCCTTGGCCGGCGACGTGCTGTTCGACCCGCTGCGCGAGGCGCTGGCCGGATACGCGCGGCTGGATTTCCTGACCGGCATGCAGGTGGTGCCCGCCACCCTGGCCGGCGACGCCGGATTGATCGGAGCGGCGGCGCTGCTGCGCTCCTAGCAAGCTTGTTTTCTACGCCACGGCTGCGGTCCAACGATTTCCGCGACCCGGCTGCAGAAAACAACTGCCGCGCCTCAGAATTTCCAGCGCCGGCGTGCGGCCGCTTCGCGCACCCGATGGATGATGAATGCCCTGCTGTGCTCCCTGACCACGCGAAGGTCGAGCCAACCGAGGCGCTCGATCATGTCGTAGCGGCCGATGTCTCGAACATAGGTCGGCCGCTGCTGGCGGTGGTGGTCGCCTTCATAGTCGAGAGCGATCTGCGGTTCCTCCCAACCCATGTCCAGATATGCGCATCGGCCGCCGTGGCTCAGCGGAATCTGTGTCCGTGGACGCGGGAAGCCGGCGTCGACGAGAACCAGCCGCAACCAGGTTTCCTGTGGCGACTGTGCGCCCGCGTCCATGAGATCGAGCGCTGTGCGGGCCCGCCCGACGTGGCGTAGCCGCCGGTACCGGCCAGCGATGTCCAGTGCGTCTTGGGCAGTGACCCCGGTGGCCGCCGCAAGCGCGTCCACCCGTGCCACAGCGTTGTTGCGTTCGGCGAACCGTGCGAGATCGAGTGCGGTGCGAGCGGGCGAGGTGACCCGGAAGTCGCCGACTTGGCAGATCTCGTCGTCGGCGATGCGTTCTTCCCGTACGACGATGCCGGCCCGCTTCCTGGTGTGTTCGGTGATCAGCTCGACTGGCGCCGTGCTCGTCACCCACTTCGCGCCGTGCAGAGCCGCGGCCGCCTGGCCCGCGATGATGGCCCTGCGATCGCTCCACAGCCAGGCTTCGAGAGTCCGGACGGCCAGCGTCGCAGCGACCTCCTTGGGCCGATGCACGCGCGGCTGCACCCGCGAGTAGTTCCACCTCAGCGCACCACGGGTGAGGGCGCCCGCGGCCAGGGACTCGGGGCCGAGCACAGGTTCCATGAACCGCAGCGTCGCGGCGGGCTACGACTGATACACCCCTGTGGGCAGGCCGCCGACAACACGCTGTGCATCAACGCTTGGCTGTGGATGGGCTTGTTTTCTGCGCCTGGGCTGCGGACGCAATGGCATCGCCACCCTGCTGCAGAAAACAAGCGCGTTTTGGCTGATCGCCTACAGCCGCGCTACAGTGGTCGACGATCCACCGAAGACCGTCGGTCACCGAGCAATCGGTTGAAGGTCCGGGAACATCCCGGCGGCCCACGCAGGAGGACGAGGTTAGAACCCGGCACTCATTGTGCCTTTCACGCCCCGGCCGCATCCTGCGTCGGGGCGTTCGTCGTTTCCGGCTCCGGTGGCAGTACGTAAGCAGTCATACACACCGAGGAGGCATGCATGGCCAAGCCTGACAAGGCCACCGCCGTTGCAGAGATCACCGAGCAGTTCAAGGCCTCGACTGCCACCGTCGTCACCGAATACCGCGGTCTGACGGTGGCCAGCCTGGCCAAGCTGCGTCGCTCGCTGGGCGAGGGCGCCACCTACTCGGTCGCGAAGAACACGCTGGTCAAGCGTGCCGCGGCCGATGCAGGTATCGAAGGTCTGGACGATCTGTTCGCCGGCCCCACCGCCATCGCCTTCATCCAGGGTGAGCCGGTGGACGCGGCCAAGGCTCTCAAGGCCTTCGCCAAGGAGAACAAGGCCCTGGTCATCAAGGGCGGCTACATGGACGGCGCTGCGCTGTCCGTCGAGCAGGTGCAGGCCATCGCCGACCTGGAGTCGCGCGAGGTGCTGCTGGCCAAGCTGGCCGGCGCCATGAAGGCCAAGACCAGCCAGGCCGCGGCGCTGTTCCAGGCACCGCTGTCGCAGGTCGCCCGCCTGGCGCAGGCCCTGCAGGACAAGCGCACCGAGGAAGAGGGTGCCCCCGCGGCGCCTGCCGCCTCGGACGAGGCTCCGGCCGACGCGCCCGCCGAGACAACCGAATAACCACCCCAACCACCCGGTCAAGAAATTAGGAAAGGACCACCATCATGGCCAAGCTCAGCACTGAAGAACTGCTCGACGCGTTCAAGGAACTGACCCTGCTCGAGCTCTCGGAGTTCGTGAAGGCGTTCGAGGAGACCTTCGACGTCACCGCCGCCGCCCCCGTCGCCGTTGCGGCTGCCGGCCCCGTCGGTGGCGCCCCCGCCGAGGCTGCTGAAGAGCAGTCCGAGTTCGACGTCATCCTCGAGGGTGCCGGCGACAAGAAGATCGGCGTCATCAAGGTCGTCCGCGAGATCGTCTCCGGCCTGGGCCTCAAGGAAGCCAAGGACCTGGTCGACAGCGCCCCCAAGCCGCTGCTGGAGAAGGTCAGCAAGGAAGCCGCCGAGGACGCCAAGGCCAAGCTCGAGGCTGCCGGCGCTTCGGTCTCCGTCAAGTAGTTCACGCTTCACACGAACCGCCCGGGATCCGTGGATCCCGGGCGGTTCGGCATGTTCAGGAAAGGTAGTGCATATGCGCTTGCTCTCGGCCTTGGTGGCTTTGGTACTTCTGATGGGTTCGGCGGCGACCGCCGGCGCGGCGGCCCCGGCTTGGTCCGGGCTGGACGCGCGGTTCTACGACGGCCCGATTCCGCCTGCGGGCACAACCATCGAGTCGGTACCGCTGGACCCCGCGCTCTCAGTGGCCGGCGCGGGCCCTGCCTACCGGGTCCTCTACTCGACGGTCAACCAACACGATCAACCGGCCGTCAGCACCGGTGCGGTGTTTCTGCCGAAGGGCCCCGCACCCGAGGGCGGCTTTCCTGTCATCGCGTGGGCGCACGGCACCGTCGGCCTCGGCGACGACTGCACACCGTCGGCGCTGCCGCGTTCCGAGCGCGACAACGAATACCTGTCGCACTGGCTGGAACAGGGCTACGCGGTGGTCGCCAGCGACTACGTGGGCCTCGGTACACCCGGGCTGATGAGCTACCTCAACAGTGTCAGCACTGCGCACGGTGTTGTCGACTCGGTGATCGCAGCCCACGACATGGGGCTGCCGTTGTCGCCCAAGTGGGCCATCGTCGGACAATCTCAGGGTGGCGGAGCGGCGATCAGCAGCGCGCGCTGGGCGACGGAGTTCAGCCAGGGCTCCGGCCTGGACTACCGCGGCGTGGTGGCCACCGGGACGCCGGCCAACATCGACAAGCTGGTACAGCAGGCCGGCCCGGATCTCCAGCTGCCGGAACTGGGCCCAATTGCCAACGCCTACACGGCATACATCGTTGCCGCGCTGCGCGAAGCCCGACCTGATCTGGACCTCAACCGGGTCCTGAGCCCCGCAGGCATGGAGGCGGCGACCCTCGCGGAGACCGTCTGCGTCAAACAACTCAGTGACGAACTGGCGCACTTGACGCCGGCCCAGTTCTTCACCGCGCCGGTCAACTCTCTCCCCGGGTACGCAGAAGCACTCAACGACTTCATGGGCACACCGTCGACGGGCTTCGACAGACCCATTTTCCTCGGAGTCGGGCTGCTGGACCGTGACGTGCCGCCGCAGTCGACGCTCACGTTCTACGACCAGCTGGTGGCCAACAACCAGAACGTGGTGCTGCACGTCTACTCCGAAGAGGATCACAGCGGCACAGTGTTGGCCTCGCTGCCGGACTCGACGCCGTTCCTGGCACACGCTTTCGAATAGAGCTTGCCGAGGTCAGGCAGGAGAACCGACAGGCTGCCCGGGATCGCACGATCCCGGGCAGCCTGTCATTCGCCTACTGGTTGAGTTGTTGCCTGATGGCCTGGTCCTGTTGCTGCCCATACAGCACCACCAGGTCCAGAGGAACGGGATCATTTGCAGCGCCGGAGAATTGAACCTCGGTGGCGGTGGTCCCCCGGGTGAACAGAAGCACGCTCACCGACTGTGAACCGTCCGGCGAGAGCCCCGTGGACACACTTCCGTTCTCGCCGACGTCAACCGGTTCGGTGGTCGGTGCCGCCACCAGTGACGGCAGTTCGGCCTGCATGTTCTGCAACGCGCCAGCTGCGGCTTGCGGGTTGGGCGCGACGAGCACCGTGTCGACGATC
The DNA here is from genome assembly GCF_001984215.1 of Mycobacterium sp. MS1601. Lineage (NCBI taxonomy): Bacteria > Bacillati > Actinomycetota > Actinomycetes > Mycobacteriales > Mycobacteriaceae > Mycobacterium > Mycobacterium sp. MS1601. The sequence continues at coordinate 967,391 of NZ_CP019420.1, read as the reverse complement.
TGTCGGGAGTTATCGCGATGCGCGAAGGTCTGCTCAACCCCAGGCTGCCCGCCAGGGTCGAGAACCGGGGGTTGGCCGATGTATGCCGTCGAGTCGGAGATGATGTTGGGATCCACGGGCAGGGCGGCGTAGCCGGGCGGCTCTGCACCCACCGCGGCAGCGGCCCCGACCAGCCCCGCCGTCACCATTGCCGTCACCAGCGCCGCACGAACCGCATTTGCGGAGTTGCTCATCACATTGCCTCTCAGCACGGGTAGCAGCCGAAGCCGTACCAGCCATCACGCCAGTGCCATCCACCACCGCAGCCTCGGACCCCGGTGGTCCCGCTGCAATCCAAGGGCTGGATTGACGGGGGCCCACTAACCGGGGCGGACACCGGCGCGCTTCCCACGTCCGGACTGACCTGCGCGGCCTGCGCGGTCGGCGCGAAACCCACGACCCCGGCTGCAACCACACCCGCGACCGCCATACGCCGCAGCACGGTCGTCCTCGGGCGCCGGGCCGTGACTGATCGATTCGAATACATCGGTGTCCCCACTCTCTTTGTTCGCCTTACTTGTCATGCGGCGGCAGCGTCTGCCGACGTAGTGGTGTCGCGACCGGCATCGGAATCGCGATCGGTCGCGGTCGACGTCTCGTCGTCGGCGGCGTCGTCGGCGGCGGGCTGCTCGGATGCGGGTGCAGCGTCGTCGCCCACGCCCGGGTTCGTGGTGTCTTCAGATTCGTCCGCCTCGAGCTCGTCGTCCGCGTCGGGCTCGTCTGTCTTTCCCGTCGACGATGCTGTCGTCTGGTCGGGGGTGTCGTCGTCGACCGGCGCTTCCTCCATCGCCTCGGAATCGGGCTCGTCGGCAACAGGCGGTGCGGTCTCGGACGGCCCAGTCGAGGACGTCGGCTCGATCGATGTCTCTGGTTGCTCGGTCAGTGCTTCGACGTCAGTGACCTCGCGGGTCGGCAGCAGAGCAGCAACCTCGGCTGTGCGGTCAGCGTTCGGTGTGCTGACCGAGATCCCGTGCACGGCGTCATGAAAGCCCTGGACCACAGCGTGCGCAAGATCCTCGAGCACAGCCAACGGGTTGGTTCTTGGGCTGAAGGGCAGAATCGACAGCGGCGCGTAGACGCCCGGTGCTTCGTCCCGGTCGTAGCCGAGGTCGATCAGAACTCGAAGCGCGGGCGAGATCAGATTGACGATCGGCTGCACAAGTGCGGTGGTGTGGGTCTTCGAAGCCAGTTCCAGGAGGGGCATCACGATCGGCAGCGTCGGGGTGGGCACCACGATGTAGGTGTTGCCGTAGCTGTCCTGCTTGGCGTTGGCCGGGTCATACAGCGCAGCCAGGAACTCCTCGACGGAGGGGTAATAACCCGGGGTGTGGCAGTTGGGAACTTCGCACGGCAATGGCGGGCTGTACTTGTCCGGGGACAGCGTGGAGCCGTGCAGGTACATGAAGCCGGTTACGGCATTGAGAACCGCGAGGGGGTTACCCCAGTACTTCGGCGCGTCACCAACACCGTCGTACTGCATGATGATCGAGGTGAACTTGATGCCGGTGTCGGTGGGCGTGGGCAATCCGGTGGTGACGTCCAGGATGGGAATCTGACCGAGGAAACCCAAGCGGGACCACAGGCCGCCGGCGGGATTGTCGATATTGCCGGTGAGAACCACCTGCAGGCGGGCCTTTTCGTCGTCGGTCAGCGTTGTGGCCAGGGCCGCCATGGTGTTCGAGATCACCGCAGCACCCTGTGAATGGCCGTAGAGCACCACATCGTCATCGCTGGCCGCCAGTGCCGCGCCGGTCGCGAAGGCAAGCTTGGTCATACCGTCTTGCACTGAGACGTCCCATTTTTGGCAGTCTGCGGCGCACCAGCGCTGAAGGAAACTCAGCGGCCAGAACGATGCCGGGTAGCTGATGGGCACGACATCGCACGTTCGATCGCCCGCGCAGGCGGTGCCGTCCAGGTAGTAGTTCTGTGCGTTGGTCATGGACCGCGGCAACGGGACAGACATGCCTGTCGGTGGGACGAAAACCAACGTCGCCGCCTCGGCCCCCACCGGCAAGACGACGGGTCCGATGCCGATGATCGCCGCAGCGGCTACACCGACCAAGGACTTCAAAGTTAACCGCACGTTACTCCCAGCAAATATGGTCACATAGTCGTTTTGCGCAGCCGAAATCGGACTGTTTCGGTCAACACCACGTGGTTATGCAGCGTACAAATTATTGTCGAGGCTGTAACTAACCCATTTGGGGAAGTGACTTCCGCAAATGAGGCGTAGTCAAATGCGACAGGGGGCCCGTGTGGGTGTACGAGGTGAACTGGACCTTCTCGATGCGTTGTACGGCGCGGCCGCCGACCCGGACGAGTGGCCGAGCGTCATCACGCTGCTGGCCAACCACGTCGGGGCCCATGGTGGCATGTTGGTGCGCAACGCCACCGACGCGTCGTCGAGCAGTTGCGTGGTGGGGCGCATCTGTCCGGAGATTTCTGCGCTGTATGTCGAGCAATACACCGACAATCCGTGGACCCGGGCAGCTGAGTCCGTGCCGATCGGTGAGGTTGCGACACTGAGCGAGCTCTACGACCTGCGTGAGGGTCGTCATCTGCCGTGGTATTCCGACGTGCTGGTGGCTACGAACACCCGGGACATGGCTTATCTGAGCCTGCCGGGTTTCACAGGGCCGTCGAGCGTGGGCGGGCTGGCATTCTGCTTTGCTGACACCGACCACAGCGCGAATGCCGCAGACCGACTGCGCGACTTGAGGGCTCACCTTCAACGGGCGGTATGGCTGTCTCAACAAGTAGACCGGGCCCGCACGCTGGATCTGCGTTTTGATGACATGCTGCATGTATCTCCGGGGCCCGTTTTGCTGCTCTCGAGAGCGCGCCGGGTGATCGGTATGAACACCGCTGCCGACGAACTGTTGCGCGAACAGGCTGTGCTCAGCGTCGACCATCACGGCCTGCCGCACGTAGGCACTCCAGCTGACGACGACGTGTTGCAGGCCGCGATTCGCCGTGTGGTGGACCCGGCAGCAGATCCTCGAACAGGGCCCCTTGCCCTGAGTATCGGTCGCCCACCCGGAAACGGTTTGCGGCTGGTACTGACCCGGCTGCCGCAGAACCGCGCGCTTCCCGCCTTGGACCCTCAGTCGCAGGCCGTGGCGATGATCGTCGTGATAGATCCGGAAAGAGCTCTGCGCGGCAAGGCTGCCACGCTCGCTTCGCTGTACGGCCTCACCACCGCCGAGGCCCGGGTGGCGGTGCACTTGGCCACCGGAGTCGGGAGGGCGAAAGTGGCTGAGAGGCTTCATGTTTCGCCTGAGACAGTGAAAAGGCACACTGCCGCTTGTTTTCGCAAAGTGGGTGTGGCATCGCAGGCAGGGCTGGCATACCTGGTCGCCAGCCTGCCCGGCGACCAGGTGGCCGTTGGTCGGCCCCGCTGATCGTGTTACTCGGGTGTCGGTGAACAAAGATCGTCGGTGAGATAGCGCTGCAGATTGGGGGCTACGGCATCGAGGAGTTCGTCTGGGTCCATGCCGGCAAGAGGTTCGGTCTGCCAGATGAAGCGCATCAGTGCCAGGCCGATGATCTGTGAGGCGATCAACGCGCTGCGCTTCTGCCGCTCATGCTCGTCGACGGCGAGTCCCGAGACGCCCATCAGGCTCCGCTCGACCACGTGGCGCAGCTTCTCCCGGATGCGAGGTTCATGGGCTGCGGTCAACACGGTGGCGCGCAGCACGGGACCGATCTCGGGATCGGACCAGCTGTCGAGCATCACCTCGACCAAGGCTCGACCCAGATGCGGGGTCGGGGTGGTCCATGACGCCGCCACTGCTTCCAGCCACCGTGGTGGCGGTTCTGTGGCCGCGTCAAGCAGGTCTTCTTTGGAACCGAAGTAGTGGTAGATCAAGGCCGGGTCGACGTCGGCGGAACGCGCAATGGTCCGGATTGTCGTTCCGGCAGAACCGCTCTCGGCGAACGATGACCGCGCGGCTGCCAGAATCCTCGCCTGAAGGACACCTCGTTGGTCGCGTGGTCCGAGAGTGAAAGTCTTCTTCACGAGTTTCATCGTAGCGTGAAATTAGACTTGTGCGGACGCTAATTTCAACGTACGTTGACACTAGTTTCAACGAAGCGTGAAAGAAAGGTGAGCCAAGATGGCTGCTGTACCCACTGTGTTGGTTGTTGGTGCTGGGCCTGTCGGGTTGTTGGCCGCAGCAGAGCTGGCCCGGCGACATGTTCCGGTGCGAATCATCGACAAGTTGCCCGCACCCACCCAGGAGTCGAGGGCAATCGCGATACATGCGCGCAGCCTCGACATGCTGGCCCGCATCGGGGTGGTCGATCAGTTGCTCGACACTGGAGTGGCAGCGCACGCCATGGAACTGCGCTCCGGCGGCAAATGCCTTCTCCGTGTCCCGCTCGGCAGCGTCGACGCCGCATACCGGTTCAGCCTCAACACCCCCCAGACCGAGACCGAACGCGTACTCACAGAGCACCTGGCCTCATTGGGCGTGACAGTCGAACGGCCGGTCGAACTGACGGGACTGGCGCAAGATGCGGACTCGGTTCGGGTGAGCCTGCATCATCAGGGAGGAGCTGAAGAGCATCTCAATGTGGCGTGGGTGATCGGTGCCGACGGGGCTCGGAGCACGGTGCGACACCTTGTCGGAGGCAGGCTGGAGGGCACATTTGCCGGCGAACGGTTTGTACTCGGAGACGTCGACGCCACCCATGATCTGGACTCTGAGTCGATGTACACCTTCTTCTCACCGGCAGGCTCGGTGTTGGCGATTCCTCTGCGTCATGGCCGGATGCGCGTCATGGCGCACCTCAGACACGGCGAAGATACTGCGCCGGAAGGATATCCGACCCTGGCCGGCCTACAGGAGATCGTCGATAATCGAGTAGGCGGTATCACATTGTTGCGCTCCCACTGGCTCACCGTCTTCGAACTCCGCCATGCCCAGGTACGCCAGTATCGTTGGGGCCGAGTGTTTCTGATGGGAGACGCAGCCCACATTCACAGTCCCGCGGGTGGGCAGGGCATGAACACCGGCATGCAGGACGCGTTCAATCTGGCGTGGAAGCTGGCTGCCGTGGTCCACGACGAAGCGGGTAGTGCCTTGTTGGACAGCTACCACACCGAACGGCACCCGGTAGCAGCAGAAGTGATAACCATGACCGAACGACTGAGCCGAGGCGGCACCCTGTCAGGTCCCGGTCAGCATGTCCGCAATACGGTGCTGCGGGCGGTGTCACACGTCAAACCCCTGCCGCGGGCGGTGGCCGGCTGGCTCGCCGAGGTCACCGTGAACTACCGCGACAGCCCCATCGTGCTGAGAACCCACGGGCTTCGAGGTGCGTCGGTTGCCGCCGGTGACCATTTTCCCGATCTCGGCGACAACACCGTCGCGCACCAGCTTCTGAAGGGATGGGGGCCGGGGCACACCACGTTGACGGTGGCCGGCAATCATCGGTTACCTGTGCCCGTCCATGGGCACGGGCGTCAGGTCCTGCTCACTGCCAACGGCACTCGCGTCGCGGGTTATGACTTGGTGATCGCCGACCAGCAGCAACTCGCGGCTCGTCGACTCGGACTGCCTGAGGGCGGTGTGGTGGTGGTACGCCCAGATGGTTACATCGGCGCCGTCGCCGCACTCGAGGATCGTCTGGCCGTCACCGCGTACTTCGCCGGGTTGTCAGCTTGACCGGCGATCGCGTCGACGATCGCAGTGATCACATTGCGATCATCGACGAGTTGTATTCCGCGGCAACCGAACCCGAGTGCTGGCCGGAGGCTGTCGCGGCGCTGTCCCGGCACCTGGGTGCCGATGGCGCGGCGATGGTGCGCAACGTCGGACAACAAGAACCGATCAGCCACGTCGGCGGTGGCGCTGACCTCGACATGGTCGAACTAAATGGGTACGTCCAAGGCGACAAGTCGTGGGTGCGTGCCGCGCAGAAGCTCGCCCTCGGCGACGTTGCGGTACTCGATGTCCCAGGCGACCATCGCCCGTCGTCGTGCGCCATCCCGGAAGCGCCCACCGTCCGCCACGTCGTCTACCTCAGCCTGCCGAGCCTCACTGGGCCGACCGGTGTGGGAGGGCTGGCGGTGCACTTCTCGAACGTCGGCTCGACGATCCTCGAGGAGGCGGCAGAATTACTTCGGGAGTTGGGTCCGCATCTCGACCGGGCAGTGTGGCTGTCTCAACGCGTCGATCACGGCCGCATTGTGCAGCAGCGGCTCAACCACATGATTCACGCTGCGCCGCACCCTGTTGTGCTGGTGACCGCTACGGGCCGCATCGCCGCAGTGAACGCCGCGGCAGCCACGCTCGTGGATCGACGCGACGGCTTGGCCGTGGATCGCGATGGGCACCTGCAGGCAACTTCACCGAAAAGCCGCCGGGCGCTGGAAACTTTGTTCCTGGCCGCAGCGGCAGGCGAGACCATCCCGGAAGCCGTTGCCGTCGACCGCACTTCGAGATCACAGATACGTCTGTTGCTCTCGCTTCTGCCACGAGATCGCGCCCTGCCCGTGGCCGACCCGGAATCCGAACCCATCCTCTTGTTGAGTGTCATCGACCCCGAGCACCCCCAGTACACCAAAGCGGAGATGCTGTCTGCGGTATACGGCCTCACCACGGCAGAGGCTCGAGTCGCCGTACTCCTGGCCACCGGGATGGGCCGCGAGAGGGCCGCCACCCGCTTGAGCATCTCGCTCGAGACCCTCAAGAAGCAGACTGCGGCATGCTTCCGAAAACTGGGCGTCAGTTCGCAGGCAGGTGTTGCGCACGTCGTCACCGCCATGCCGGGTGCACGGCCGCGGCCACACGCAGTGTGACCACCAGTCTTGACTAGTATTTCGCTTCATGCTGGCGGCAGAGCATCTCCTCGACGCTCTGGCCGCTGCGGGAGTTGCCGCGGTGCTCTGCAAACGTGACGGCCGCGGCTTCGTAGCCCACACGCGCACCCCGGAGTTCTTACGGGCAATGCACGCGTTGACCGGCGAACTGGACGAGTCGAGCCTGCTCGCGTCCATCGAACGCGAGTGGCCCACAGATGGCGCGCAGCAGCCTTTCGCACTCGACGGCGACGGTGCGTCCTGGCGATGCGTGATACAGCCCGTCGACGACACGTGCGTCGCTCTGCTGCGAGTCGCAGAAACCGTCGAGGCCGGCGATGACACCTTCTACTCGATTGTCGAGAACCTGCCCGACGTGATCACCCGCCATGATCGGCAGTTCCGCTACGTGTACGTCAATCCGGCCGCGGAGGCAGCAACCGGAGTTCAGGGCACCACACGGATCGGGAAGAGCCATCGCGAGCTCGGCGCACCCCCGGAGCTGGTGCAGATCTTCGAGTCCGCCTATGAGCGCGTGTTCACCACAGGTGAGGCTGTTGTCGACGAGTTCAGCTTCTCCGGAGTCACCGGTCTGCGCCACTACGTCGGCTGGGCGGTTCCGGAATTCGATCACGATGGACAGGTCCAGACAGTCCTGTCCATCGTGCGTGATGTCACCGAGATCAAGCGACTACAGGGGCAGTTGACGCAGCTGGCCCGGACCGATCCCTTGACCGCGCTGCTGAACCGCCGCGGGTTCGTCGAGGATCTCGACGCGGCCTTGCAGAGTGCGCGAGGTGGCCGGACAACACTGAGCGTGCTGCTGCTCGACGTCGACAACTTCAAGGACATCAACGATCGTTTCGGCCACATCGCCGGCGACGAGGTACTGCAGGGGATCGGTCGGGTGTTGCACAGCGAGACCGGCTCTGCGCACATCGCGGCTCGGCTGGGTGGCGACGAGTTCTGTGTGGCTCTGGTGGGTGTGGGCAGATCAGCAGCCCTGTCGGTGGCCGATCGAATCCGCCTGGCAATCAACGACATCCAGGTGGGCCCTGCCCCGAAGGTGAGTGTCGAGGTCAGTATCGGCATAGAGGAGTTCGTCGAATCCGATGCTTCCGCCGCCGCGCTGATCGCCCGGGTGGACGCGTCGATGTACCAGGTGAAACAGGGCAAGGGCAGGCCCACTCGCAACACGGGCGGGCGCTGAGCGCACCCGCCGGATCCGGGCTAGGGTACCGCCATGCTGTCGGGTGAACAGTGGCTGGACACCCTGGCTTTGGCCGGAGTGCCCGCATTCCTGTGCCGGCACCTCGACACCACCATCGTGATAACAGCCCGAACACCAGATTTCGAGTCGATGATGGCGCGGAGGTTGCTGGGACTTGACGAGAACGCCGTGCGCGACCTGGTGCGAGGCTCGCTGCCCCGGACGCGTGCCGACGCGGCAGTCCACATGCGGGCCGAGGACGAGACGTGGAACTGTGTCGCGGTGCCGCTGCGCGGCGACGACGCGGCAGCGCAGTACCTGGTGTTGCTGCGGGTCCCGACACAGCAACAGACGCGTGACGACATCTTCTACACCGTGGTACAGAACCTGCCGGACATCGTGTCCCGGTACGACAGGAACTACCGTCATCTTTACGTCAACCCTGCCGTGGATGCGGTGACAACACCTCTTCGAGCGCCCGACTTCATAGGCAAGGACCACAGTGAACTGAATATGCCGCGGGAGCTGACGACGAAGTGGCAGTCGGTGTACCGCACGGTGTTCGAGTCAGGTGAAACGGTCGAGGACGAATTCGAGTTCATGACGCCCACCGGCGTCCGGCACTTCCTGTTCCGGGCGGTGCCCGAGTTCGGAGAGGACGCAGCGGTGCGGACAGTTCTCAATGCCGCCCGCGACATCAGTCAGCTCAAGGACCTCCAGCGTCAGTTGGAAGTCCTGGCCCAGACGGACTCGCTGACCTCCTTGCTGAATCGGCGCAGCTTCGAAGACCGGATGAACAGGGAACTGGCACGTGTCGCGCAGGGGGAAGGAACGCTGACCGTACTGCTGTTGGACGTCGACAACTTCAAGGCGATCAACGACCAGTTCGGACACTCGGCCGGCGATGACGTGTTGATCGCCATCGCCGGCGTCCTCCGCCAGGAAATACAGGTCCACGATTTTGCTGCACGGCTGGGCGGCGACGAATTCTGTGTGGGGCTCGTCGACGCCGACCCGGCAGAGATCAACACCATCACGCACCGCGTGCGAGCCCGCGTTGATGACTTGGTGGACTCCACCAGGCACAAGCTCGGTGTCGGCGTCAGTATCGGACTGGTCTCCGCGGAGCCGACCGATCGCAGTGTTGCCGATGTGCTGGCACGGGTGGACGGCCTGATGTATCGGGAGAAAACACGATTGCGCCGAGCAAACGCCGACGGGATGCCAGGTGGCGAAGCGCCGCTGATGGAATGACACAAAGCCAGTGGTCCGGGAACCCGTGCGCTACAGTGACTCAAGCCACAGGCCGGGCAATCGGAAGGATTTCGCGTGGGTATTGGTATCCAGGTCGAGGGGCTGACCAAGTCTTTCGGATCCCAGCGAATTTGGGAAGACGTCACCTTCGATCTGCCGCCCGGCGAGGTCAGCGTGCTGTTGGGCCCGTCGGGAACCGGCAAGTCGGTGTTCTTGAAGTCGCTGATCGGGCTGCTGCGCCCCGAGCGCGGCAAGATCATCGTCGACGGCACCAACATCATCGAGTGCTCAGCCAAGGAGCTCTACGAGATCCGCACGCTGTTCGGGGTGATGTTCCAGGACGGCGCCCTGTTCGGCTCGATGAACCTGTTCGACAACACCGCCTTCCCGTTGCGTGAGCACACCAAGAAGAAGGAAAGCGAAATCCGTCAGATCGTGATGGAGAAGCTGGATTTGGTGGGTCTGGGCGGGGATGAGGGCAAGTTCCCCGGTGAGATCTCCGGCGGTATGCGCAAGCGCGCCGGGCTGGCTCGCTCGCTGGTGCTGGATCCGAAGATCATCCTGTGCGACGAGCCTGACTCGGGTCTGGACCCGGTGCGCACCGCGTACCTGTCGCAGTTGCTGATCGACATCAACGCGCAGATCGACTGCACCATCCTGATCGTCACGCACAACATCAACATCGCCCGTACGGTGCCGGACAACATCGGCATGTTGTTCCGTAAACACCTGGTGATGTTCGGCCCGCGCGAGGTGTTGCTGACTTCGGATGAGCCGGTGGTCAAGCAGTTCCTCAACGGTCGTCGTATCGGTCCCATCGGCATGTCCGAGGAGAAGGACGAAGCGACGATGGCCGAGGAGCAGGCGCTGATCGAGGCCGGTCACCACGACGGTGGTGTCGAAGAGATCGAGGGGGTGCCGCCGCAGGTGACCGCCACCCCGGGTATGCCGGAGCGCCAAGCTGTCGGGCGTCGCCAGGCTCGTGTGCGCGAGATCCTGCACACCCTGCCGCCCGCCGCCCAGGAAGCCATCCGCGCGGATCTCGACGGCACCGCGACGTTCCCCTCGCGCCAGCCGAGCGAAACGACCACCCGTGCGCAGTCCTACGACGACGACGCGCCCACCGGAGCCATCCCGGCCCAGCACGAGGCCTAGTAGCCCTTGGCGCGGTCATCTCGATGGTGTCCGCGCTGTGGTAGCTGTGGCGTCGAGAACCGATGCGCGAGCGGTGACCGGCTTCAGGGATGCAACGGGTCCCCGGTCACCACGTCGGTGACCGTGACATCGATGGGCCGCGGCTCTACCTCATCCTCAGCGGCCGACGATCCGATGATGCGGCTGATCATCTCGGAGACGGTGATTCGGATGTCGTCGCCCAATTCTCGCAGAGCCGTGTTGTAGCTACCCGTGACGCAGATGTGGATCGCCTTGAGGGCTGTTCCGTCCAAGGTGAAGGTGATGCTGGTCGGCTGACACAGATACCGGCGACGCAGCTCCCTGGCCAACATGCTGCGCAGTGCGTGATCGGTGACGTAGACAGCTCCACGGTCGGCGACATCTTTGATGCTGCTCACACGGACCGGCCACCCCGGGCGAGGAGCGGCGTGAACCGCGGCGAGTACCCGCGCGCTGATGGCGTCCCATCCAGGTTCCGGTGCGGAGCGCAGAAACGAGACGGCACGTCGAATCAGTGGATCGGATTCTGTCACTGCCACCTCCTCAAGAGAACGCGAAGCGCCGCGGTAGCACGATGGTGGTGGCCGCGGGCGGCGTCGGCACTCAGCTGCATGACCTCACCTATTTCCGGATAGGCCATCTGTTCGATCTCGCGCATTATCCACGACGCTCGTTGACGAGCAGGCAGCTGTGCAAGGGCCTCCTCGAGTGCAGCGATGAACGCGGCATTTGACGCTGCAGCAAATGGATCTTCAGTACTGTCTGCCTGCAGAGGTTCGAGCACCCAGTCTTCGACCGGATGATCGCGCTTGACGCGGTAGTTATCAGCGATTTTGCGGTAGCAGATCGCAAACAACCAACTGCGAAGTGTGGACGTGGCGCGAAATACGGTGATCTGCTGCCATGCAGCAACGAAAGTGTCCTGTACCACGTCGGCTGCGTCCGATTCGACGGCGAGCATCCGGCGGGCGTACCTGTACAGCGCCGGGCCATGCCGAAGAACCAACACGTCAAAGGCTTCTCGGTCACCAACCGATGCCGCCTCGGCCAAGGCGGCATCGTCGGCTGTGATGAGTCGCTGGTCAGCTGCGTCGATCACGTGCATTCATTTCTGGCTACTCCGGATCGAATCCGACCGTACCCCCGACAGGCCATGCCGAGGACGTTACTCGGCAGTATCTAGCTACGCTAGTCCGTTTGCTGATGTGACTGTTGTCACAGCATTATGACGTTCGGTTGTCGCCCAGTTGCCCGACTACCTCTACGTACGAACCATTTCTCAATCCCGACAACCGTGAGGAGAGCAAAGTGGCAAACGCTCAGCAGGTCGCCTCGACCAAGCAGTCAGTCGAGCCGTATTCGGGTGCGCCGTTGGAGAGCGCCCAGGGCAAGACCGCCATCGCGGACACCGTGGTATCCAAGATCGCCGGAATCGCAGCCCGGGAGGTCAGTGGCGTTTTCGACCTGGGTGGAGGGGCCTCACGCGTGGTGGGAGCACTGCGTGAGCGGATCCCCGGAGCCAGCGTCAACCACGCCCAGGGAGTCTCGGTCGAGGTGGGCGAGAAGCAGACCGCCATCGACATCGACATCGTGGCCGACTACGGCGTGGCGATCGCAGATTTGGCGGCAGGAATCCGGCGCAATGTGATTGCCGCCATCGAGCGGATGACCGGCCTGGAAGTGACCGAGGTGAACATCACCGTGCATGACGTGCACCTCGAAGGGGACGGCGACGACAACGCCGAACCCGCGGTTGCCCGCGTGCAATGAGCGCCGACTCCGGTGCGCAGGATCGGGCGGAGCAGATCGCGGCCGCGGTCTGCTCGCTGCCCGGGGTTGCCGGTCTGCACGGTGGCATGTTCGGCGAGGTCGGCACCTATCTGCCCGGTCGGCGCGTGGTGGGTGTACGAATCGGCGAGAGCCGGGTTGCCGTTCACGTCAGTTTGGTGCTCGACGCCCCGGTGCTGGACACCGCCGCCGCCGTCCGAACCGCCGCGCAGCAAGTGGTCGCGCTACCGGTTGATGTGACTGTCGAAGACATTGTGCCCGAGTCTTTTTCGTGAGGTGGTGACCATGCCTGACAGTGCGTCGCACAACGCGGCGGTGACGGCGCACCGGCGTCGTGTCGCGGCACTCGCTCTGCACCCGGACCGGGGTGGAGACCACGACGCCTTCATCGACGCCATGCGCGCGATCGACGAAGGCGGCCATCTCTCGAAGTTCGACCAACCGATCGTCGTCGTGCGTTCACGCCGCGTCCGGATGCGCAAGGTTTTGGTTGCGATGACGGCGCTGGTCCAACGCAGGCGGGTATTCGTCGACGTCAACAACGTTTCCTGACTCCCAGCGGCCGCGTGCACCGCGGCCCGATCACGAAGGTACAGCTCATGACAACGTCCACTCTGGGTTTGATCGCCGGACTGCTGCTCGGTGTCGCCGCGGCAGCAGGAGGCATCTCCGGCTTCTTCGTCGCGCTCGTGCTCGGGGCCGTCGGATACCTGATCGGCGGCCAGCGCGACGGTGAATTCGACCTGATCACCCTGCTCCGAGGTCGCGGCCGTGGTTGAGGACCAAGTGGTCACCCAGACGAGCTCGGGGGAGGCCGAAGACACCGTGACCGACAAAGGGCCCGGTGGAGAGGACGAGAAATTCAGCCGGGGATCGACGGTGGTCCACGACCGGGTAGCGCAACGGCTCGCTGTCCAGGCAGCTCTCGAGACCGAGCACGTGTGCCCGCACTCCAGCGGACTCGACAAGATCACCGGTAAGGCTTTGCCGCACGCGCAGCTGACGGTCCGGGGGAACAGGGTGCGTGGGGACGTGAAAGTGGCGGTGCAATGGCCGGCTCCTGCCGTACAGGTTGCCCGAAATGTGCAGCGCAACGTGGTCAGGGCATTGAGCGGGCTCGCCGGGTTCGACGTCGACGACGTAGACGTCACCGTCGCCCACGTCAGCAGGGTGTCGTCGAGGAGAGTGCAGTGACCAGCTTCGATCCGACCGGGCCGGGGCCGCAGCCATCGGTGCCCGACCGCAGTCCGGTGCCCACACCGACGGTACGTCGTGTCGGTGTGCTGCTTGCAGCCGCGATGCTTGCCCTCGGAGTGATCGCTCTCCGCGATACTGCGGTCACACTCGGATGGCTGCGAGGGACACGCTGGATCGATGCCGCCGTGACCGCAGCCGACGGTCGACACGATCAGTGGTGGATGGTGCCCATCGGAGCAGTGGGCATCCTCATCGGCGGGTGGCTGGTCAGTTGTGCATGCCGACCTGCTCGCACAACGGCGATGAAGCTCAAAGCCGCTTCCTCACAGTGGATGTCGCCGACGGATGTTGCGCGCCTGGCCTCAGATGCGGCCGGCGGCGTAGCAGGAGTGCTGCGCGCCCGCTCGGACGCGACCCGGAGAAGGGTGCGTGTCACGGCTGATCAAGGTGACGTCGGTGTGTCGCCCGATGAGGTCAGAGCTGCCGTTGTGACCGCGCTGGGGGTGCTTCGGCGGCCGCCGAGGGTGACGGTGCGAATCAAGACAGGACGACGGCAGTGAGGGTATCTGTGGTCACGCTCGTGGACCGGCTGGTCACCCTGCTGGTGGGTGTGGTGCTGGCGGGCCTCGGCCTGCTGGCTGTGCTCGCACCCGCCGGTGGCTTGAATGCGTTCGATGTGACGGTGAACTTCGATTGGTTGGAAGCCGCGCGTGGTGCCGATTGGTGGACATGGGCGGTGGGAGGCGCCGGAGTCGGCCTGACGGTGCTGGCCGCGTGCTGGCTCCTGGCCCACCTGCCACGTCGCCCCGACGTGTTCCGCCGGATCCGAGAACCCGGCGATCATGGTTGTCTCGCTGTTGATCTCAGCAGCGTGCTGACAGCTGCCGCGGAGGAACTCGACCGAGTACCTGCCATCCGTCAGGCCCGAGGTCGGGTAGTGGTCGACCGCGGGACCCGCCTTGCCGAACTGAGGGTGACGGTGGAGAACCCCGGTGATGTGGAGGCCGCGACCACAGCAACCGACGAGGTGAGTCGCCAGATCGTGTCCGTGTCGGAGGATCCCGAGCTGGCGGTCCGCGCAGTCATCGCGCTGCCCAAACTCGCAACCGGTCGACGGCGACTCGAATGACCGTGGGGTCCGAAAGATGTCCGCACGCAACCAGAGAAAGTTCAAGACATGCTCGTAACGCTGCTGGGCGCAGTCGTCATCGGGCTGCTGATCGGGGTGGCGGCCGCGTTGGCGCTACCGGTGAAGCGGCGACTTCGTGCTCTTGCACCGCTGACTCTCGGTGCACTGGGCTCGGTGCCGGCCACCTGGCTGACTTATCAGCTCAGTTCCCCGGACGTCGACAGCGGGTTCAAGGTGGTACCTCTGGCCATCGGCGTGTGGACCGCCGGCATTGCCGTGGCCGTGTATGCGGCTGCTTCTTTACAGTCTGGGTCCGAATGAACGTAAAGCGTTCGCGGACAATGTTGTTCGGAGATATGACCCATTCCGAGGGGGACAGGAGATGAACGTGAGTGTGCAGAACTCCCGTGACAATGACCACGGTGAAGAACTTTTCGCCTGGGCGGTGATCGCTCCTGTACTCATCAAACACTATTCGATCGTCTCGCCCGCTGACCGTGATATGACGGTGTGTGCGTGTTCGCCGGCGAAGCGGCGCACCGTGGAACAGTGGGCGCGCCACGTCAGCGACGAGATTGCCCGCAGCCTCGCTTGATCGTGGCTCGAGCAGTCATTGAAGAAGGACGTCACATGTTGCTAACAACCGCACAAGAGGCACCGGCAACCGCGCTGTACAACCGCAGTGGTTTGTTCGCGGGGGTCGAACGATTCGCCGGTGCCCAGAAGCCCGCCATCGTGGTGGCGGCGGTGGTCAACCTCGACCGATTCGCAGAACTCAACGACAACCACGGTCGCGAGCACGGCAACAGGGTGTTGCAGGCGGTCGCGAAGGCACTGCAATCGTGTGTTCGGGCAGGTGAGGTGGTCTCCCGTACCGGAGGCGACGAGTTCGTGGTGCTGGCGAGTCTGCGTAACGCCAAGGATGTCGCAGACCTGATCCGGCGACTGGAACACAGTGCCGGCTCCGTGGCGGATGTGGTCACCGCCAGTGTCGGCGTCGCGTGGCAGTACTGCCACTGCGGATGCGATGCCGAGACTCTCGAGTCGGTGCTCGACATGGCCGATACCGCCATGCGCGGCGCCAAACGCGAGGGTGGGGATCGGATCTGCTTTCATGCCGTGTGGCCGGCCACCTGAATCGCCGCCGGCTGGGTCACCGACATGCTGTCCGGCTCGTCCGACGGGGTGTACCCGGCAGCAGGTGAGTCAGTGACGGTCGGCCGCGGAGTCGCCGTCGGGCTGGGCACTGTCGAACGGTTACTGCCCGCCTGATGCCTGCAGGTGTGCCTGGCTGCCTTCGCGGTAGAACACGTAACCACCGTGATCCAGCACGTCGCCGGTGAACGTCCCGTCCGCGGTGAAACCGGTGTCGTCGACGTAGTCGATGTGGTTGCCCACAACCGTGTAGGACCCCGTGTAGGCGCTCTGGCGGGTGCCCCGAGCCTCGTCGTAGCGGCCGTCGGCGCGCAGTTCCTGGCGGATGTGGCCGTCGGCGGTCACCCACATCCCGACATACGGGTGCGAGACCGTCGAATCGGCCTGTCCTGCAGGTGAACACGCGGCCAGCACCGCTACCACGGGAAGCAACACAAGGAGGCGCAGTTTCGGTGTTGTCATGCATTCCGACGGTAGGTACCGGACTGCGGCTCAGGCAGGGTGCGGCGCACCCCCTCGGTGATCAATCGGTGAGGTAGGCATGGGTGCAGTCCAGATCGACGTACACCGTGCCCAGGTTGTTGTCGGCACCGATTCCGCGGACATCGCTGACGGAGCAGTCCGCCACCTGCCCACCTGCGGTGCCGTTGAGCTGGACGTTGTAGCCCTGCGCCTCCAGTTCCTCGACCACCTGGGGCACGTCGGGGCCGGACGGGGCCGCTGCTGCGTGGCCGGCGGTGCCGAGCACTGCTGCCAGGACTGCGGGGGTGACGATCAATAGTTTCTTCATGCCCGCCGGAATGCACCGGATGAAGCGGTCAATAACCCGCCTCATAGGAAACACCTAGAAACTCGTTTCATCCCAGCAGCCAGTCGTTGGGGGAGAACAGTTCGCAGTGCACCCGGTCGGTGGGGATGCCGCGGCCGGTCAGCTGCTCCCGGACGGCACGCACGAAACCGTCTGCACCGCAGAGGTATACATGGGAGTCCGGGGCCAGCGTCACATCGTCGAGGTTCATTCGCCCGGTGTGCGCGCCTGCGGTGTGGCCGTCTTCGTACCAGACCTCGAGGGTGGCGTCGGCCAGTTGGGTGACCAGCTCCAGCTGGCGGTCACGCAGCGGGTGTGTGGTCTGGTCGCGGTCGGCGTGCAGTACCCGCACCGGGGTTTGGGCGTCGGCGGCCACCAGGTATTCCAGCAGGCTGATCATCGGGGTGATGCCGATACCTGCGGATACCAGGACCAGTGGTGTGTCGTGGGGTGTCGGCAGATCACCGAAGGGCACGGTGACGTCCAGCAGGTCACCGACCCGGACGTTGCCGGCGATCCAGTCCGAGACCTCACCGGCTGGTTTCACGGCGAAGGTCAGTTCACCCTGCGGCGCGTTCACCAGGCTGTACTGGCGCAGTTGGCGGTCTCCGTCGGGCAACGTCACACCCACTGAAACATACTGTCCGGGCGCGGTTTCCAGCCGACTCGAGACAGTGATCAGGACAGCGCCGCAGGGGTCGTCGACCCGGGCCAGCACCCGCACCCGCCGGTAGACATCGCCGTCGGTGACACCGGCGTCGGCGTACAGGCCGCGCTCCAGTGCGATCAGGGTGTCGGCCAGGATCCAGTACACCTCGTCCCACGCGGCGGCCACCTCGGCGGTCACGGTGTCCGCCCCGAGCACCTCGACGATGGCAGCGAACAGGTGCTCGTGCACGATCGGGTACTGATCGGCCGTGACCCCCAGTGACGTGTGCCGGTGGCCGATCCGCGACAGGAGCTCTGCAGGGTGGGGCAGGTCGGGGTCGACGAGGTGCGCGGCGAAGGTGGCGATGGAGGCAGCCAGGGCGCGCTGCTGGGCGCCCCGGGCCTGGTTGCCGCGGTTGAACAGGTTGCGCAGCAGCTCGGGATGGGCTTCGAACAGTCGGCGGTAGAACTCCGTCGTGATCTGGTCGATGTGGGCACCTACCAAAGGCAGTGTTGCCGAGACGATCTCGGCATGCTGCGGGGTCAACTCCACTGTGGTGGGTGCGGTCATCGGTTGGTCCCTTCCATCGGGGTGAGTGAGATGAGTTGGAGCGCGGGGCTGCGCACCAGGTCAGCGACGGTGTAGCGGTCGAGTTCGGCGTAGAAAGCAGCCTTGGCTTCGGCCAGGGCGCGGCGCAGGCGGCACCCGGCGATCAGCGGGCACGGCGTCTGGCCGCCACATTCGACGACCTCGCGGTCTCCTTCGAGTTCGCGCACCAACCGGCCGATCGAGACCTGCCGGCCGGCGTCGGTGAGCGACAGGCCGCCGACACGACCGCGGCGAGCGTGAACCAGGCCGAGGTCCACCAGACGCGAGATCGCCTTGGCGACGTGGTTCTCCGAGGCGCCGGCGCTCACGGCGATCTGGCGGGTGGTGACGCGCTGATCTTCGGCGTCGCCGGTGGCCAGCAACATCAGCGCCCGCAGCCCCAGATCGGTGAAGCGGGTCAGCTGCATGGAGCCGACGCTACTAATTGCGCATCGCAGAGGCGACTTTTCTGATTGTGTGGTCAAACACCCCGTGACGTGCGGTTTTTAGACCTGGGCATTCGGGCCGTCGGCGGCCGTCAGTGGTGGGTGTCTGCGATGATCGTGTGGGTGAACCAGGTGCGGACGGTGCTGAGGTCGACAAGCCTGGTGAAGCCGTCCATCACCGGGGCGAAGGCGGGATCGTTGTCGCGCAGCTGCTCCCAAGCGGCCCAGTCGGCCACGTGCATGACCTCGAGGACGTCGGCGGGGGAGCCGTCGGGCGCGGAGGTGACGCGGTAGGCATCGAAGGACAGCACGACGTCGACGGCCAGGCAGGTGGGTTGGTCGAGCTCGGTGGAGAAGCGTTCGAACTCGGCCGGGTCGACGCCGGGCTTGAGGCAGAACATGGTGACGGCGACCACGTCGCCTTCGGGTGCGCTCATCAGGCTCCGAACTTCGGTCGAGGGAACAGGACGCCAGGGCGATCATTCTCGGCTGCTGCCCGGCGGGAAAGTCGCAGCAGATCCACAGGAGGGCCGAGTTCCCGGCCGCCACCGTCTCCTGTTGCGGTTCGCTGACGGACACCCCAACGACGCGTGGCGCGGGCGTTACCCGGCCCTTTCCGGATCAGGCCTGTTCTGAGGCAGAATCGCTGACACGCGCTCCACCTCTTGACGGAACAGCGCCGAGGGGTCACTCTGTTTCGCAGCATGTTTGCAACGCAGAGATTCAGCCGCCAGCCAGCGCCGAACAGCTTGCAACGGGCTAGTTGAGGAATGCGCGCGCGTCCGCTATTGTTGGACGTTGCGCTGGCTGCCTCCTGCCCACCCTCACCTTCCGCACCGCAGTACCTAGCCTGAGTTTCGTCTCAGTCATCTAGTTGCGTGCCGTGTGTCTGTGATTCGGACAGGCTGTCAACCAGCCAGAACCGAAGCAGATAGCGCGGCATCGGAAACCGGGTCACCGGTTACCGGTTCGCCGCACGAGGTGCCTGGAAGGACGCATCTTGGCAGTCTCCCGCCAGAACATTAGCTCTAATTCCTCCGTACCCGGTGCTCCAAACCGCGTTTCTTTCGCCAAGCTCCGTGAGCCTCTCGAGGTTCCGGGGCTACTCGACGTGCAGACCGCATCGTTCGAGTGGCTGGTCGGCTCCGACCGGTGGCGCGAGAAGGCAGTCGAGCGCGGCGAGCTTGATCCCAAGGGTGGCCTCGAAGAGGTCCTCGAGGAACTCTCGCCCATCGAGGACTTCTCGGGCTCCATGTCGCTGAGCTTCTCCGACCCGCGCTTCGACGAAGTCAAGGCGCCGGTCGACGAGTGCAAAGACAAGGACATGACGTACGCGGCCCCGCTGTTCGTCACGGCCGAGTTCATCAACAACAACACCGGCGAGATCAAGAGCCAGACGGTCTTCATGGGTGACTTCCCGATGATGACCGAAAAGGGCACCTTCATCATCAACGGCACCGAGCGCGTCGTCGTGTCGCAGCTCGTGCGTTCGCCCGGTGTGTACTTCGACCACAGCGTCGACAAGGGCACCGAGAAGGACCTGCACTCGGTGAAGGTCATTCCGGGCCGCGGCGCCTGGCTCGAGTTCGACGTCGACAAGCGCGACACCGTGGGTGTGCGCATCGACCGCAAGCGTCGCCAGCCGGTCACCGTGCTGCTGAAGGCGCTCGGCTGGACCAACGAGCAGATCTCGGAGCGCTTCGGCTTCTCCGAGATCATGATGAGCACGCTGGAGAAGGACAACACCGCAGGCACCGACGAGGCGCTGCTGGACATCTACCGCAAGCTGCGCCCGGGCGAGCCCCCCACCAAGGAATCCGCGCAGACCCTGCTGGAGAACCTGTTCTTCAAGGAGAAGCGCTACGACCTGGCCCGCGTGGGCCGGTACAAGGTGAACAAGAAGCTGGGCCTCAACGCCGGCCAGCCGATCACCAGCTCGACGCTGACCGAAGAGGACATCGTCGCCACCATCGAGTACCTGGTGCGCCTGCACGAGGGCCAGACCCTGATGACCGCTCCCGGCGGCGTCGAGGTGCCGGTCGAGGTCGACGACATCGACCACTTCGGCAACCGTCGTCTGCGCACCGTGGGCGAGCTGATCCAGAACCAGATCCGGGTGGGCCTCTCGCGTATGGAGCGTGTGGTCCGCGAGCGGATGACCACCCAGGACGTCGAGGCCATCACGCCGCAGACCCTGATCAACATCCGCCCCGTCGTGGCAGCCATCAAGGAGTTCTTCGGAACCTCGCAGCTGTCGCAGTTCATGGACCAGAACAACCCGCTCTCGGGTCTGACCCACAAGCGTCGTCTCTCGGCGCTGGGCCCCGGCGGTCTGTCCCGTGAGCGCGCCGGCCTCGAGGTCCGCGACGTGCACGCCAGCCACTACGGCCGCATGTGCCCCATCGAGACGCCGGAAGGCCCGAACATCGGCCTGATCGGCTCGCTGTCGGTGTACGCGCGGGTCAACCCGTTCGGCTTCATCGAGACGCCGTACCGCAAGGTCATCGACGGCAAGGTCACCGACCAGATCGACTACCTCACCGCCGACGAAGAGGACCGCCACGTCGTGGCGCAGGCCAACTCGCCGACCGACGAGAGCGGTGGCTTCACCGAAGAGCGCATCCTGGTCCGTCGTAAGGGCGGCGAGGTCGAGTTCGTCTCGCCCGCACAGGTGGACTACATGGACGTCTCGCCGCGCCAGATGGTGTCCGTGGCCACGGCCATGATCCCGTTCCTGGAGCACGACGACGCCAACCGCGCCCTGATGGGTGCCAACATGCAGCGCCAGGCGGTTCCGCTGGTGCGCAGCGAGGCACCGCTGGTGGGTACCGGCATGGAGCTGCGTGCCGCCATCGACGCCGGTGACGTGGTGGTGACCGACAAGGCCGGTGTGGTCGAAGAGGTCTCCGCCGACTACATCACCGTCATGGCCGACGACGGCACCCGGCACACCTACCGGATGCGCAAGTTCGCCCGCTCCAACCACGGCACGTGCGCCAACCAGCGTCCGATCGTGGACGCCGGGCAGCGCGTCGAGTCCGGACAGGTGCTGGCCGACGGACCGTGCACCGAGAACGGCGAGATGGCGCTGGGCAAGAACCTGCTCGTCGCGATCATGCCGTGGGAGGGCCACAACTACGAGGACGCCATCATCCTCTCGCAGCGCCTGGTGGAGGAGGACGTCCTGACGTCCATCCACATCGAGGAGCACGAGATCGACGCCCGCGACACCAAGCTGGGCGCCGAGGAGATCACCCGGGACATCCCGAACGTCTCCGATGAGGTGCTGGCCGATCTCGACGAGCGCGGCATCATCCGCATCGGCGCCGAGGTCCGCGACGGCGACATCCTGGTCGGCAAGGTCACCCCCAAGGGTGAAACCGAGCTGACCCCGGAAGAGCGTCTGCTGCGTGCCATCTTCGGTGAGAAGGCCCGCGAGGTCCGCGACACCTCCCTGAAGGTGCCCCACGGTGAGTCCGGCAAGGTCATCGGCATCCGCGTGTTCTCGCGCGAGGACGACGACGAGCTGCCCGCCGGTGTCAACGAGCTGGTCCGCGTGTACGTGGCCCAGAAGCGCAAGATCTCCGACGGCGACAAGCTCGCCGGACGCCACGGCAACAAGGGCGTCATCGGCAAGATCCTGCCCATCGAGGACATGCCGTTCCTCCCGGACGGCACCCCGGTCGACATCATCCTGAACACCCACGGTGTGCCGCGTCGTATGAACATCGGCCAGATCCTGGAGACCCACCTCGGGTGGGTGGCCAAGACCGGCTGGAACATCGACGTCGCACAGGGAGTTCCGGAGTGGGCGGCCAACCTGCCCGAGGATCTCTACAGCGCACCCGCCGACACCAACACGGCCACGCCGGTCTTCGACGGCACCCGTGAGAACGAGTTGACGGGCCTGCTCGGCAGCACGCTGCCCAACCGTGACGGCGACGTGATGGTCGACGGCGACGGCAAGGCGACGCTGTTCGACGGACGCAGTGGCGAACCGTTCCCGTACCCGGTGACGGTCGGCTACATGTACATCCTGAAGCTGCACCACCTGGTGGACGACAAGATCCACGCCCGCTCCACCGGTCCGTACTCGATGATCACCCAGCAGCCGCTCGGTGGTAAGGCGCAGTTCGGTGGTCAGCGGTTCGGCGAGATGGAGTGCTGGGCCATGCAGGCCTACGGGGCCGCCTACACGCTGCAGGAGCTGCTCACCATCAAGTCCGACGACACGGTGGGCCGCGTCAAGGTGTACGAAGCGATCGTCAAGGGCGAGAACATCCCTGAACCCGGTATCCCCGAGTCGTTCAAGGTGCTTCTCAAGGAGCTGCAGTCGCTCTGCCTGAACGTCGAGGTGCTGTCTTCGGACGGCGCCGCGATCGAGATGCGGGACGGCGATGACGAGGACCTGGAGCGTGCTGCTGCCAACCTCGGAATCAACCTGTCCCGCAACGAAGCCGCGTCTGTGGAAGATCTGGCGTAGAGCTCGTCCGAATATCTATCCCGCAAGGGGAAAGGGAGTTTGCGTGCTAGACGTCAACTTCTTCGATGAACTCCGCATCGGTCTCGCGACCGCGGACGACATCCGCAACTGGTCCTACGGCGAGGTCAAGAAGCCGGAGACCATCAACTACCGCACGCTCAAGCCCGAGAAGGACGGCCTGTTCTGCGAGAAGATCTTCGGACCGACTCGCGACTGGGAGTGCTACTGCGGCAAGTACAAGCGCGTCCGGTTCAAGGGCATCATCTGCGAGCGCTGCGGCGTCGAGGTGACCCGGGCCAAGGTGCGTCGTGAGCGGATGGGCCACATCGAACTGGCCGCACCCGTCACGCACATCTGGTACTTCAAGGGCGTGCCGTCGCGTCTGGGCTACCTGCTGGACCTGGCGCCGAAGGATCTCGAGAAGATCATCTACTTCGCTGCCTACGTCATCACCAGCGTCGACGAGGAGATGCGGCACAACGAGCTCTCCACCCTCGAGGCCGAGATGGTCGTCGAGAAGAAGTCGGTCGCCGATCAGCGCGACGCCGACCTGGAAGCCCGTGCCCAGAAGCTCGAGGCCGACCTGGCCGAGCTGGAGGCCGAAGGTGCCAAGTCCGACGTGCGCCGCAAGGTGCGCGACGGCGGCGAGCGCGAGATGCGTCAGCTGCGTGACCGGGCCCAGCGTGAGCTGGACCGGCTCGACGAGATCTGGACCACCTTCACCAAGCTGGCCGTCAAGCAGCTGATCGTGGACGAGAACCTCTACCGCGAGCTCGTCGACCGCTACGGCGAGTACTTCACCGGTGCCATGGGTGCGGAGTCCATCCAGAAGCTCATCGAGGTCTTCGACATCGACGCCGAGGCGGAGTCGCTGCGCGACACCATCAAGAACGGCAAGGGCCAGAAGAAGCTGCGTGCTCTCAAGCGCCTCAAGGTCGTCGCGGCGTTCCAGACCAACCGCAACTCGCCCATGGGCATGGTGCTCAACGCCGTTCCGGTGATCCCGCCGGAGCTGCGTCCGATGGTGCAGCTCGACGGTGGCCGCTTCGCCACCTCCGATCTCAACGACCTGTACCGCCGCGTGATCAACCGCAACAACCGGCTCAAGCGACTGATCGATCTGGGCGCGCCCGAGATCATCGTCAACAACGAGAAGCGCATGCTTCAGGAGTCGGTGGACGCGCTGTTCGACAACGGCCGCCGTGGACGTCCGGTCACCGGACCGGGCAACCGTCCGCTGAAGTCGCTGTCCGATCTGCTCAAGGGCAAGCAGGGCCGGTTCCGTCAGAACCTGCTCGGCAAGCGTGTCGACTACTCGGGCCGTTCGGTCATCGTGGTCGGCCCGCAGCTCAAGCTGCACCAGTGCGGTCTGCCCAAGCTGATGGCACTCGAGCTGTTCAAGCCGTTCGTGATGAAGCGTCTTGTCGACCTGAACCACGCGCAGAACATCAAGAGCGCCAAGCGCATGGTGGAGCGTCAGCGCCCGCAGGTGTGGGACGTCCTCGAAGAGGTCATCGGTGAGCACCCCGTGCTGCTCAACCGTGCACCCACCCTGCACCGCCTCGGTATCCAGGCCTTCGAGCCGCAGCTGGTCGAAGGCAAGGCCATCCAGCTGCACCCGCTGGTCTGCGAGGCGTTCAACGCGGACTTCGACGGTGACCAGATGGCCGTGCACCTTCCGCTGTCGGCGGAGGCGCAGGCCGAGGCCCGCATCCTGATGCTGTCCTCGAACAACATCCTGTCCCCGGCGTCGGGCCGGCCGCTGGCCATGCCCCGTCTGGACATGGTGACCGGTCTGTACTTCCTCACCACCGAGGTGCCCGGTGATCTCGGCGAATTCACCGCCGCGACGTCCGAGTCCCCGGAGACCGGCACCTACAGCAGCCCGGCCGAGGCCATCATGGCCATGGACCGCGGTGCGCTGAGCGTGCGCGCCAAGATCAAGGTCCGGATGACGCGTCTGCGTCCGCCGGCCGAGATCGAGGCGCAGCTGTTCCCGAACGGCTGGAAGCCGGGCGACGCCTGGACCGCGCACACCACGCTGGGCCGGGTGCTGTTCAACGAGCTTCTGCCCGTTGGTTATCCGTTCGTGGACAAGCAGATGCACAAGAAGGTGCAGGCCGCGATCATCAACGATCTGGCCGAGCGCTACCCGATGATCGTCGTCGCGCAGACCGTCGACAAGCTCAAGGACGCCGGTTTCCACTGGGCCACGCGTTCGGGTGTCACGGTCTCGATGGCCGACGTGCTGGTGCCGCCGCAGAAGGCGGCGATCCTCGATCGTTACGAGGGCGAAGCCGACGGCATCGAGAAGAAGTACCAGCGTGGTGCTCTGACAGCCGACGAGCGTCGTGAAGCGCTGGTCAAGATCTGGCAGGAAGCCACCGATGAGGTCGGTAAGGCGCTGGAGGAGTACTACCCGGCGGACAACCCGATCACCCTGCTGCCCAAGTCGGGTGCCACCGGCAACATGACGCAGGTGCGCAACCTGGCCGGCATGAAGGGTCTGGTGACCAACCCGAAGGGTGAGTACATCCCGCGTCCCATCAAGTCCTCGTTCCGCGAGGGCCTGACGGTGCTGGAGTACTTCATCAACACCCACGGTGCGCGTAAGGGTCTGGCCGACACCGCTCTTCGTACCGCCGACTCGGGTTACCTGACCCGTCGTCTGGTGGACGTGTCGCAGGACGTCATCGTTCGCGAGACCGACTGTGGCACCGAGCGCGGCATCGTCGTGACCATCGCCGAGAAGACCGACGACGGTGCACTGCTGCGTGACGCACATGTCGAGACCTCGGCGTTCGCCCGGACGCTGGCCGCCGACGCGGTCGACGCCTCCGGCAACGTGGTCGTCGAGCGTGGACATGACCTGGGTGACCCGGCCATCGACGCGCTGCTGGCAGCCGGCATCACCGAAGTCAAGGTGCGTTCGGTGCTGACCTGCACCACCGGCACCGGCGTGTGCGCCACCTGCTACGGCCGCTCGATGGCCACCGGCAAGCTGGTCGACATCGGCGAGGCCGTCGGCATCGTCGCCGCCCAGTCCATCGGTGAGCCCGGCACGCAGCTGACCATGCGTACCTTCCACCAGGGTGGCGTCGGTGGCGACATCACCGGTGGTCTGCCGCGTGTGCAGGAGCTGTTCGAGGCCCGCGTTCCGCGCAACCGTGCCCCGATCGCCGATGCCACCGGGCGGGTTCGCCTGGAGGAGACCGACAAGTTCTACAAGATCACCCTCATTCCCGACGACGGTGGCGAAGAAGTTGTCTACGACAAGCTGCCGCGTCGTCAGCGTCTGCGGGTGTTCAAGCACGAGGACGGCACCGAGCGTCCGTTGGCTGAGGGCGACCACATCGAGGTCGGTCAGCAGTTGATGGAAGGCTCGGCAGACCCGCACGAGGTGCTGCGTGTCCAGGGTCCGCGTCAGGTCCAGGTGCACCTCGTCAACGAGGTGCAGGAGGTCTACCGCGCCCAGGGTGTGTCGATCCACGACAAGCACATCGAGGTGATCGTCCGGCAGATGCTGCGCCGCGTGACCATCATCGATTCCGGCGCAACGGAATTCCTGCCCGGATCGCTCACCGAGCGTGCCGAGTTCGAATCCGCCAACCGTCGGGTGGTCGCTGAGGGCAACGAGCCCGCAGCCGGTCGTCCGGTGCTGATGGGTATCACCAAGGCGAGCCTGGCCACGGATTCGTGGCTGTCGGCGGCGTCGTTCCAGGAGACCACTCGCGTGCTCACCGATGCGGCGATCAACTGCCGCAGCGACAAGCTGCAGGGTCTGAAGGAGAACGTGATCATCGGCAAGCTGATCCCGGCGGGTACGGGCATCGCCCGCTACCGCGACATCCGGGTGCAGCCGACCGAAGAGGCCCGCGCTGCGGCGTACACGATCCCGTCCTACGAGGATCAGTACTACAGCCCGGACTTCGGCCAGGCCACCGGCGCTGCGGTGCCGCTGGACGATTACGGATACTCCGACTACCGGTAGTCGATTCGGGAAGGGCCCTCGCTTTCGAGCGGGGGCCCTTTTCGTGTTCGGGGGCTCGAACGTCAGGCCTTGTTCAGGCGGTGATTCCGTAGGTCTTGAGCTTGCGGTACAAGCTGGAACGAGCCATTCCCAGATGCGATGCCGCCGCAACCCGATTGCCGCCGGCCTCGCGCAGTGCCGTGATGATGGCGTCGCGTTCCACGGTTTCCAGCGGGGTCAGCGTGTGGCGTGCCACGGTTTGGCAGTAGCCGGGCAGGTCGGTGTCCTGAATTTCGCCGACGGGGCGGCGGCGCAGCGCATGCACCAACGCCTCACGCAACTGAAAGATGTTGCGGGGCCAGGTGTATCGGGCGATGAGCCGCTGTGCGTCGGGGCTGAGGCGGACCTTGCGGTCCGGGGCTGCTCCGCGCAGCAATGCCGCGGTGATGGCCGGCAGATCATCGGTGCGGCACCGTAGCGGCGGCACGGTGATTGACTCCTCGAAATGATGCAGGAGTTCGCGGAACGGCAGGTCTGCCGTCGCGGACGCATCCAGTCCGGTGGCCACCACCCAGACCGGCCCGTCGAGCGCCTCCACCGCGGTGAAGTAGGCCTCCAACCGTTCCACGCCGTCGGTGCTGGCCTGGTCGATATCGCGGATGATGTGCAGGGTGGGTTCGTCGGGATTCGCCACCAGAGTGTTCAAATCAGAAGGTGGACCGTCGATTCCGAGTTGGGATGCATCCACTGAGATGCTGCGGCCACTCGGGTAGATGGCATGGAAGAGCTCGGCCACCAAGGTGAACTTCCCGACTCCGGTTTCGCCCACCACCAATGTGGCCCGGCCGCGCCGAAGAGCTTGTCGCAGTTCTGCGCAGGCGCGCACCCAGGCCGGCGAGGTGCCGTCGGCCAGAGCGTCGCGCGAGCGGGACAGTCCGCCGACGATCTGCGAGGTTGCGGGCGCGGCCATCGCGATCTGGGGGAGGCGGTGCTCGTTGAAATCGCCGGGCGATCCGTTCTGACGCGCCGTCACCAGGTCGGCGATCACCACCATGCCGGCCACCTCGGTGCCGGCCAGGATCCGAGTGCCACGGATGTGCACCAGGCGGTTGCCACGCGGTAATGCCAACGTGTCGCTGGCGCGGTCCTTGCGGGCCATCAGGAATGTCGCGTGTTCTTTCAGCATTCGTTGTTCGTCAGCGTCGAACAACTGCTGGGCGGCGGGATTGGCAATGAACACCGAATCTCCGAAAGCGAAGACTGCCTGGCGGTTGGAGCGCGAGGTCACCTTCACATACGTGTCGAACACCGCTCGCTGGGACTGGCTGCGATCCAGTAACAGGTTGTGCCCGATGTCCTTGGCCGCGCTCTTGACCAACGTGTGCATCAGTGGGCTCCAGGCCTGAGACAGCGTGGAGATGTCCAGTACGCCTTCGACCCGTCCGGTGATCGGATCGATCACCGGCGCACCGGTGCACGCGAACATGTGCAGGTTTTCACTGAAATGCTCGGGCCCGATCACGCTGACCGGCTTCCCGGCTTCGAATACGGTACCGATGCCGTTGGTGCCCATGGTGGACTCCGAGTAGTCGAACCCGGGGGCCAGGTGCACTCGATCCAGTAACCGCGCGACGGCCGGCGAACTGTCGATGCGTCGCACCACCCGCGCTTTGCTGTCGGTCAGGGCGATCACCATGGGCATCTCGACGGTGTCGATCTCCAGCTGCTGCAGAACCGGCTGCGCGCAGCGGACCAGCAAGGAACTGGTGTTGATCTGATCGGTGAACGCACCCTCTGGACGGGACACGTCGACTCCGGCGGCCTGGCTGCGCTCCCACGACGCCGCGACAACCTCGGACACCCCTGCCGCGCCGGCGCCGCCGAATTCGAGGAAGTCCGCACGGGCAGCGGCCACCCGCAACATGCGGGTCGGACTGTTCGGCATCGCAGCTCCTGGCTCGGTTGCATCGACATATGGCGATGAGGTGATTCCAGTGTGGGGGAGAGCTGCGTCACAGCCAAGACCGTCACATGTCCCAACTTGGGACGTCTGTCCGCCCCGGGACATCCCGCAGGCTAGCTCGAAGCGGTGTGGTGCAGACCACACGCACTTTCCACGAACGGAGCGGTATGGACACTCTGATCAACATCGACAACGGCGGCACGCTGACCGACATCTGCGTGTGGGACGGCGACAACTTCACCTTCACCAAGACGCTGACCACCCCACACGACCTCTCGGAATGCTTGTTCACCGGCATCGAGAAGGCTTCTGCGGCGCTCTACGGTGACGCCGACATCACCCGGTTGCTGCACGCCACCGCGCACATCCGCTACTCCACGACGCAGGGCACCAACGCGCTGGTGCAGCGGCGTGGTCCGATGGTCGGCATCCTGACCACGATCGACGGGCTGTCCGCCGAGCTGCAACGGGAAGCGGCCGAACAGGAGATGTTCGACGGTCTGGTGGGCGACCGGATCATGACCATAGACGCCGATGCCGACGCCGACACCTTCGAGTTCGAAGCGGTGCAGCGGATCAACCGGCTGACCACGCTCGGCGCGGCCCGAGTTGTGGTGGCCGGCTCCAGCCCGGAGCAGGAGCGTCGGCTCCGGCACGTGTTGTTGCGCAAGTTCCCCCGGCAACTCCTGGGCTCGGTGCCGCTGATCTACAGCTGGGAGCTGGCAGGCGACCGCAACGACGCTCGTCGGGTGTGGTCGTGTGTGATCAACGCCTTTCTGCACCCCACCATGGAACGGTTCCTCTACGCCGCCGAGCGACGCCTGCGCGCCTACAAGGTGGTCAACCCGCTGTTGGTGTACCGCAACGACGGAGCGTCGTCGCGCGTCGCGAAATCCATTGCGCTCAAGACCTATTCGTCGGGACCGCGGGGTGGGCTGGAAGGCACCGCGGCGCTGGCCAAGGTCTACGGCCTGGGGCATGCCCTGATGATGGACATCGGCGGCACCACCACCGACATCGGTGTGGTGCAAGACGGTGTGGTTGCCGTGGCTGACCGTGGCGGTATCGAAGGGGTGCAGATCTCCTACCCGATGAGCGACGTGGCCTCCGCCGGTGTAGGCGGGTCGTCGGTGATCCAGGTGGTCGACGGTGACATCACCGTCGGCCCGCAGTCCGTGGGTGCCGCCCCCGGGCCCGCCTGTTTCGGGTTCGGCGGCAAGCAGGCCACCATCACCGACGTCAACCTGCTGCTGGGCATCCTCGATCCGGACACCTATCTGGACGGCACCTTCACCCTCGATCCCGGCAGGTCACGTGCGGTGATCACCCAGACCGTGGCCGAGCCGCTGGGCATCTCGCTGGAAGAAGCGCTGATCCGCATGGAACACGCCTACTTCCAAGCGCTTTCGGAGTCCTTTGCTCCACTGGTCCGCGAGGACACCACCTTGCTGGCGTTCGGCGGCGCCGGCCCGATGAGTGCCACCGGAGCCGCCCGGCTGGCCGGGGTCAAACGGGTGCTGATCCCACGCACCGCCGCGGTGTTCTCCGCCTTCGGCATCTCCTTCTCCGATATCGGCAAGACCTACGAGGTGGTGGTGCCCGAACCCACAACCGCATCCGTGAAGGCGACGTACGACACCCTGACCGCGCGCGCGGAGCGCGACATGTTCCAAGAAGGCTGCAGCTTGGCCGATTGCCAGACCACCTGGCAGCTGCTCATCGAGGACGGCACCGGCGGTCAGTCCGGAGTCACCCGGATTCCGTACCTGCCCGGCGACGCGGTCGACTACCCCGGCCAGGTGGTGTCCCTGCAGCTGACCGCCGCCGCGCCGCTGCCGCATCCCGAGCTCACCGCCGACGTGGCGGCAGACGAATGTGCCGCCCCGGTGGTCGGCGACCGCCAGGTGCGCTCGGCAGCAGACCAGGTGGACGCGGTGGCAGTCCACGTGCTCGATCAGCTCAGCCCCGGCGCCACCGGCTGCGGCCCGGCGATTGTCGAGGGGCCGTTCTTCACCGCCCGAGTGCTGCCGGGCTGGTCCTTCCAGGTGACCCGCGCCGGTGACCTGATGCTCGTCGACAACGCCTGACCACCCACCACATCCTTTGCAGAGAAAGGGAATTCCGATGAGAGTCCCCATGACCGAGTACCTTGTCATCGACCTCGACACCGAGCGCTGGGTGTGCCGGGTCTGCGCCCACGACATGGGTTCTGCCCACGGCAATTACAAGCCGGGCACCCTGGTCTACGACCGTGATCCGCGCGAGATCCACCAACCGATCATCGACCCGGACCGCTACGAGTACACCTTCAGCCCGGATCCCACCTACTGCCGGATCCTGGAGTACTACTGCCCGGGCTGCGGCACCCAGATCGAGTGCGAGTACCTGCCGCCGGGGCATCCGCCGAGCGTCGACATCATCATCGACGTCGCCGCGCTGCGCGAACAGTGGCGCGTGCGCGGCCTGGACGCCGAAAAGGTGCACAACTACGGCCCCGGCGAGGACGCCCAGAAGTACACCGCCGCCCTCAAGGCCATCGGCCACACCCACTGAGATCCGACTCATCCCTGGAGATCTGACAATATGAAACGCATTTCCGTCGACATCGGCGGCACGTTCACCGACTGCTTTTTCGTGTGGGACGACATCTACGTCGACGCCAAAGCGCTGACCACCCACCACAACCTCGCCCTCGGCTTCAACGAGGCGCTGGACCTGGCCTGCAAGAGAGCCGATCTGGACCGCTCGACAGTGCTCTCGGAAGTGGACTCGGTACGCTACGCCACCACCTTGGGCACCAACGCGCTCATCGAGCGCAACGGCCCCCGGGTGGCCGCTATCGTGACCCACGGTTTCGAGGACACCATTCCGCTGTCCCGCGGTCGTGGTTACGGCGAGGGCCTGGACTACGCGATGCAGCAGAACCTGCCGGCCGCCGAGCGCCCCGAGCCGCTGGTGCCGCGAGCGATGATCCGCTCGGTCAAGGAACGGATCAACTCGGCCGGCAAGGTGGTGGCCGAGCTGGACCCCGAGGACGTGCGCTCCGTGGTGCGGGAACTGGTCGATGCGGGAGCAGAAGCCATCGTGGTGTCGCTGGTCAACGCGACCGAGAACCCGGATCACGAGCTGGCGATCCAGGAGATCATCCTCGACGAGTTCCCGCCACACGAACTGGGCGCCATCCCGGTGTTGCTCGGACATCAGGTGTCGGGTCGCAAGGGTGAGTACGTGCGTGCCACCTCGACCATCATCGACGGCTACCTGCACGAGATCATGTTCCACGCCCTGGCGCAGCTGTCGAGCAACCTGCGCGACTTCGGCTACGACAAGCCGATGCTGGTGATCCACAACTCCGGCGGCATGGCGCAGATGAACTCCACCGACGCGCTGCAGACCATCCACTCCGGACCGATCGCCGGAGTGGGTGCGGCCGAACACCTTTCGAACGAAACCGGAATCGGGCACGTGATCGCCACCGACATGGGCGGCACCTCGTTCGACATCGGCCTGGTGCCCGAGGGCGGAGTCAAGCACTACGACTTCTTGCCGACGATCGACCGGTGGCTGGTGTCGGTGCCGATGGTGCACCTGGACACCTTGGGTGCCGGCGGCGGATCCATCGCCAGCTATGACCGCATCCACAACTCGGTCAAGATCGGCCCCATGTCGGCCGGCTCCAACCCGGGCCCGGCGTGTTACGACCGCGGTGGGTTGCGCCCCACCGTCACCGACGCCGATCTGCTGCTGGGCTATCTCGACCCGGACAACTACGCCAACGGCTACATCAAGCTCAACCCGAAACGGTCGCTGTTCGCCATCGAGGAGGACCTGTGCGACCACCTGGACATGGATCCCATCGACGTGGCCAAGGTGATCAAAGACGGGGTCGACGAACAGATGGCCATCGGGATCGGCAAGGAACTGCGGGTCCGCGGGTACCTGCCCGAGGACTTCACCATGTTGGCCTACGGCGGCAACGGCCCGCTGCACGCCTGCGGGGTGGCCCGTCATGCCGGCATCACACGTGTTCTGGCCCCACCGTTTTCGTCGGTGTTCTCGGCGTGCGGTGCCGGCAACATGAAGCAGCTGCATTTCCACGAGCGTGGGGTACACGTGACGATGTACAACGCGACCACCCGCGCGTTGTACGACGACTACGCGGAGTTCAACGCCGTGGTCGCAGAACTCGAGGAGCGCGGGCGCGAAGACCTCATCCGGCAGGGCTTCTCCGGTGACGACGTGCGTTACCGCCTCGAACTCGACATGCGCTACGGCAACCAGTTGCTGACCCAGGCGGTGGCGCTGTCCGACATCCACCGGATCAACGGCGTCGGCGACGTGCTGGAGATCATCAAGACCTTCGGCGATGTCTACAGCCACCGGTTCGGCGCGTCCTCGGCGGCACCGGAGGCGGGGATCCGCTGCAGCACCGTACGCGTCGCTTCGTACGTCGACGGCGACGTGGTGAACTTCGAGCCGCTGGGACACGGCGGCACCCGCACCGCCCCGTCGCCGGTGGGCAGCCGCAAGGCGCACTTCGTCGGTGTGGACACCCCGGTAGAGACCCCGGTGTTCGACCAGAGCGCCCTCACCGCGGACCGGGTGATCGCCGGCCCGGCGATCGTCACCACCGAGAACACCACCTTCCTGGTGGAACCCGGATGGCGCCTGGAGCCGACGTCGCAGGGCGCCGTGTGGTTCCTGCAGGACTGATCGCAGCCGAAAACTACTGAAGGACAACAGACAATGACCACAGTCAACGAACGTCCGGCCGCCGACCTCACCGCCGAGGAGCAGGAGTGGGTCGACAAGTTCATGGATGAAACCACGCTGTTCCTGGGGCCCGACCGGGAGATCATGCGCAGCCACAGCATCTCCGAACGGTCGATGCACGAAGAGGTCGCCATTGCCGCCGGCGTGGATCGGCTCCAAGTGGAGCGGATTCGCAAGCGGATCGCCGGCGCCCTCGACGAGGGTTACGAGATGTGCGAGGCGCAGGGCGCGGCACCCGGCGCCAAATGGGGTGACCTCACCACCGCGATCTACACCGCCAGCGGCGACGTGTCCTACCTGTCCTGCCACGGCGTCATCGCCTTCAGCGCGATCCTGCACCACCCGATCCGGTACATCATGAAGTACTGGAAGGACGAACCCACCGTGGGCATCAACGAGGGTGACGGCTTCATCCACAACGATGCCCGGTTCGGCAACGTGCACAACACCGACCAGTCGATGATCATGCCGATCATGCGGGACGGTCAGATCATCGCCTGGGTGGCGGCCACCATCCACGAGGGGGAGAACGGCGCATGTGAGCCGGGCGGGATGCCGTCAGGTTCGGAAACCGCATTCGACGACGGACTGCGGATGAGCCCGTTCAAGATCGTCGAGCGGGGTGAGCTGCGCCGGGATCTGCTGACCTTCCTTCAGCATTCGGTCCGCGACCCGAAACTGCAGCTGGCCGACCTGAAGGTCAAGATCACCGCGGTGCGCAAGATCATGGAACGCATCGACACGGTGATCGACGAAGTGGGTGTCGACACGTTCGTGGCCGCGCTGCGCACCACGGTCGAGGATGTCGACGCCGAGGTGCGTCGCCGGATCGCCGAACTCCCGGACGGTACCTACCGTTTCGACCAGTTCATGGACAGCACGCTCAAAGAGAACATCCTGATCAAGATCGCGTGCACCATCACCGTCAAGGGCGACACGATGACCGTCGACCTGCGCGGAACCGGACCGGAGATCCTCAACCGTGCCATCAACTCACCGCTGTGTTCGGTGAAATCGATGATGATGCAGGCCATCCTGGCGTTCTGGTGGCCGGACCTGCCGCGATGCACGGCGGCGATGAGCTGCATCGAGATCATCTCCGACGAGGGCACCTGGGCGGATGCGTCCTACGACGCCCCGATGGGGCAGTCGCTGCAGGCGTCGTTCCGGGGCTTTTCGGCCATGCAGGCGCTCTACAGCCGGATGTCGTTCTCCACGCCCCACAAGTACAGCAACGTGGTGGCGAACTGGTTCAACCAGATCAACACCTTCCTGTGGGGTGGGGTGACCCAGCACGGCGACATGGTGGGCAACCTGTGCGCCGACCTGAACGGAATGCCGGGCGGTGCCAAGCCTTTCCGAGACGGTGAAGACGCCATCTCGCCGCTGTTCTGCGCCATGGCCGACACCGCCGAGCAGGAGGTGATGGAAGAGGAGGTGCCCTTCATGCAACTCGTCTCCAAGCGCCTGGTCCGGGACAACATGGGATTCGGCAAGTTCACCGGCGGCATGGGCTACGAGATGATCGTGGCCGCCGAGGGCACCCCGCAGTGGGGATTCATGACGGTCACCTCGGGCGCCAAGTTCTCGTCGGTGTACGGCATGTACGGCGGTTATGGCTGCGGCACCTACCCGCTGGCGATGGTCAAGGGCACCAACGTCTACGAGCATTTCCGGGCCGACAACACGAAGTTCGACCTGTCCATCGAGAAGGTGATGAACTCGCGTCCCTTCCCGGATGGCCGGTACTCCACCTCGCACATGGGGCTGCAGTTCGACATCGCCAAGGACGGCGAGCTCTACATGATCAGCCAGGGCGCCGGCGGCGGATACGGAGATCCGCTGGAGCGGTTGCCGGAGTCGGTGCTGCGCGATGTTGAGCTGGGCCGGATCAGTCAGAAGGTGGCCGAAGACATCTTCGGTGTGCGTTATGACCCGGCGACGCTGCGGCTGGACGTGACCGGGACCGAGGCGGCGCGGACTGCGGCGCGGCAGGACCGGTTGCAGCGCGGCAAGCCCTTCGAGGAATTCTGCGCGGAGTTCGTCAAGCCGGAACCGCCGAAAGACCTGGCCTACTACGGATCCTGGGGTGCTTGGGCGCCAGGCTCGGAAGACATCACCGCCACGGTGTACACCATCGACGGCCCACAGCGGGTGAGCGCCCCGCTCGCCGACCTCCCGATCGTGATGGTGCCGGACCGTCGGGAGGTCAAGATCGCCAAACTCGAGGCGCGCATCGCCGAACTCGAGCAGCGCCACGGCGAAAACGTCCAGCGCCTGGCCTGACACCGGTGGCGGCCCACGTGCGGGTGGGCCGCCACCACCGCACTTTTCGACCAGAAGGAACTCCCATGAGCGTGAAATCGCTTGTCGCCGCGACACCGAGCGGGCGCAGCAGAGCACTGTTGATCGACGACGCCGAGTACTCCACGGCGGTGATCCGTCAGGGTGAGCCCATCCCATGGGCGGACACCACCGCGCTGGTCGGACACTTCGGGCAGGTGCGAGGGTTGCTGGACCCCGATGCGCTGTGGGTGGACCTCCGCCGGCTGCAGGCTGCGCACCTCGCCGCGCGACCCGACCTCGTGACCGCGATGGCCGCCCGCACCCGAACCGGCTATCCACTACGGACGCTGCTGTGTGACGACGATCTGATGAGCGCCACGGTGGACGCCCTGGCGACAGTGGCCGGCACGTCCCGGCGTGAACTGGTGCTCGCCATCCCGTCGCCGGCGGTCTGGCTGACCTGGGCACACGATATCGCGGGCAATCCTCTCGACGGGGTGGACGAGGACCGGGCCGACAGCGCGTCGATGTACCTCGCCGAGTGGCTGGGCCGGCTGGGTTCGGTGGCGGTGGCGCTGGTACTGCTGGATGCGCGCGAGCAGGCCGCCGGGACGCCGGAGCGGCTGGATGCCTACACCGCGATCGCCAATGTGGCATCGCATTTCGGGTGGTCCTTGGCGTTGCGGCACACAGCAGGATTCGAGACAGCGCCGGGTGATCCCGAGATCGCGGTGCTGCCCGGCGAATTCTGGACCGGGGAGGCCGAGGTGCCCGACGCCGAGGTGCTGGTGTCCACCATTCCTGCGGCGGCAGCGCCGGA
Source organism: Mycobacterium sp. MS1601 (assembly GCF_001984215.1). Lineage (NCBI taxonomy): Bacteria > Bacillati > Actinomycetota > Actinomycetes > Mycobacteriales > Mycobacteriaceae > Mycobacterium > Mycobacterium sp. MS1601. The sequence continues at coordinate 930,852 of NZ_CP019420.1, read as the reverse complement.
ACGGGTGCTGGACCGGCTGGCGGCGCTGGCCTGAACCGGACTCAGACCAGATACACCTTGCGCAGCGTTTCGCTGACCGTCCAGGTGGTCTCGGAGCCGGCGGCCAGTCGTACCACATCGCCGGCACCGACGCTCAACGTCGGCGACCCATCGGCGAATTCGATTGTCGCCGAACCGGACAGCACCACGAACAGTTCGTCGGCCTCGACGTCGGTCATGACCCCGACGCTCATCTCCCAGATGCCGAACTGGCTGCCCGCGAACTCGCCGAGTTCTCGGGTGGCGGTGCTGGGCGATCCGCTGACGGACTGGTCGACGGGCACGGGCTCGTGCGTCAACGCGGTGGAGATGGCACGGACGACGGTGTTGGGCTGCACGGCAGAGAATCTAGCGTATTACGACTATTGTACGAGTGTCGCGAAACTGTAATAATGGCGGTCATGTCGGACACGCATGTCGTCACCAACCAGGTTCCGCCGCTGGAGAACCACAATCCGGCGTCGTCGCCGGTCCTGATCGAGGCGCTGATCCGGGAGGGCGGGCAGTGGGGCCTCGACGAGGTGACCGAGCTGGGTGCCCTCTCCGGCACACCGCAGGCGCAACGCTGGGGTGAGCTCGCCGATCGCAACGTGCCGATCCTGCACACCCATGACCGCTACGGTCACCGCGTCGACGAGGTTGAATACGACCCCGCCTATCACGAGCTCATGACCGTGGCGGTGAGGCACGGACTGCACGCCGCCCCGTGGGCCGACGACCGGGCCGGCTCACACGTCGTCCGCGCCGCCAAGAACTCGGTGTGGACGCCCGAACCCGGCCATATCTGCCCCATCTCGATGACCTACGCGGTGGTGCCCGCGCTACGGGCCAACCCGCAGCTGGCCGCGATCTACGAACCGCTGCTGACCAGCCACACCTATGATCCGGAGTTGACGGTGCCGGCGGCCAAATCCGGTATCACCGCAGGCATGTCGATGACCGAGAAACAGGGCGGATCCGACGTCCGCGCGGGAACCACGCAGGCCACCCCCAACGGGGACGGAACGTACTCGTTGACGGGACACAAGTGGTTCACCTCGGCGCCGATGAGTGACATCTTCCTGGTGCTGGCCCAGGCGCCGGGCGGGTTGAGCTGCTTCTTCCTGCCCCGCGTGCTGCCCGATGGCACGCGCAACCGGATGTTCATCCAGCGGCTCAAAGACAAGCTGGGCAACCACGCCAATGCCTCCAGTGAAGTCGAATACGACGGCGCCACAGCGTGGTTGGTGGGTGAAGAGGGCCGCGGAGTGCCCACCATCATCGAGATGGTCAACCTCACCCGTCTGGACTGCACCCTGGGCAGTGCCACCAGCATGCGCACTGGGCTCACCCGGGCCATTCACCACGCCCAGCACCGAAAAGCCTTCGGCGAGTATCTGATCGATCAACCGCTGATGCGCAACGTACTCGCGGATCTGGCTGTGGAGGCCGAAGCGGCGACCATGGTGGCCATGCGCATGGCAGGCGCGACGGACAAGGCGGTGCGTGGTGATCACCGCGAGGCGATGCTGCGCCGGATCGGGCTGGCCGCCAGCAAGTTCTGGGTATGCAAACGCGCGACGGCGCATGCCGCCGAAGCCATGGAATGCCTGGGTGGCAACGGCTACGCCGAAGAGAGTGGAATGCCGCGGCTGTACCGCGAGGCGCCGCTGATGGGCATCTGGGAGGGCTCGGGCAACGTCAGCGCACTGGACACCTTGCGCGCCATGGCAACTCGACCCGAATGCGTGGACGTGCTGTTCGACGAACTCTCGCTGACCTCGGAGCCCCGCCTGGATGCCCACGTCGCGGGACTCAAGGCCCAGTTGGGCGATCTGCAGGACATCCAGTACCGAGCCCGCCAGATCGCCGAGGACATCTCCCTGGCGCTGCAGGGGGCGCTGCTGGTGCGTCACGGCCACCCGGCGGTGGCCGAAGCCTTCCTGGCCACCCGGCTCGACGGCCGCTGGGGTGGTGCCTACGGAACGTTGCCGACGGGCCTGGACCTGGCCCCGATCATCGAGCGCGCGTTGGTCAAAGGCTGATTTCCGTGCCGAGCAGACGCAAACTCGCGTTGGAACCCGCCTCAGCACTCGATTTTGTGTCTGCTCGCCGACAGGGGGTGACCTCATGACCCACGCGATCAGGGCCGTCGACTTCGACAACCTCAAGACGATGACCTACGAGGTCACCGGCCGCATCGCTCGTATCACGTTCAACCGCCCGGAGAAGGGCAACGCGATTGTTGCCGACACGCCGCTGGAACTCTCCGCCCTGGTGGAGCGCGCGGACCTCGACCCGGACGTGCACGTGATGCTGATCTCCGGTAGGGGAGAAGGCTTCTGCGCGGGCTTCGACCTGTCGGCGTACGCCGAAGGATCGTCGTCGGCCGGTGGTGGCAGCCCGTACCGCGACACCGTGCTGTCGGGAAAGACGCAGGCGATCAACCACTTACCGGACCAGCCGTGGGACCCGATGATCGACTACCAGATGATGAGCCGCTTCGTGCGGGGCTTCTCCAGCCTGATGCGGGCCGACAAGCCGACCGTGGTGAAGATCCACGGCTACTGCGTGGCCGGCGGCACCGACATCGCGTTGCACGCCGACCAGATCATCACGGCTTCCGACGCCAAGATCGGCTACCCGCCGATGCGGGTGTGGGGGGTACCCGCCGCCGGGCTGTGGGCGCACCGCCTCGGTGACCAGCGGGCCAAACGCCTGCTGTTCACCGGCGACTGCCTCACCGGCGCGCAGGCCGCCGACTGGGGCCTGGCCGTCGAAGCGCCGGAACCCGAAGACCTGGACGAGCGCACCGAGCGGCTGGTGCACCGAATCGCGTCGATGCCCGTCAACCAGCTCATCATGGCCAAGCTGGCGTGCAACACCGCACTGCTGCAGCAAGGTGTGGCCACCAGCCAGATGGTCAGCACCGTGTTCGACGGGGTCGCACGGCACACCCCGGAGGGGCACGCGTTTGTCGCACAGGCACGTGAACACGGCTTCCGCGAGGCCGTACGGCACCGTGACGAGCCTCGCGGTGACCACGGTCGCAGGACCTCCGACGTATGAAGCTGACGGCCAGGTCGGTGGTGCTCTCGGTACTGCTGGGTGCGCATCCGGCGTGGGCCACCGCGGCCGAATTGATCAGGCTGACCGCTGATTTCGGGATCAACGACAATGCGCTGCGGGTGGCGCTGACCCGGATGGTGGCGGCCGGTGATCTGATCCGGTCCGCGGACGGCTATCGCCTGTCAGCCCGGCTGCTCGCCCGCCAGCGCCGACAGGACAGCGCACTGACGCCCGAACTGCGCAGCTGGGACGGCAGCTGGACCACACTGGTGATCACCGCCGTGGGGGTCGACGCCAAATCGCGCTCAACACAGCGGAAGATGCTGCAGGAAAACAGGTTCGGTGAACTCCGGGAAGGGGTGTGGCTACGCCCGGACAATCTGAGTGCCGAGCTTGCCGAAGAGATCGGTGCCCGGGTGCGGATACTGTCCAGCCACGACCACGCCCCTGCTGAACTGGCCGGACTGTTGTGGGATCTGCCGCAGTGGAGCGCGACTGGGCACCGGCTGATCAAGGAGATGGCCGAGGCGCGCGACATCCCGAGCAGGTTCGGCACTGCAGCGGCCATGGTGCGGCACCTGCTCACCGACCCGCTGCTGCCTGACGAGCTGCTTCCCGCCGGTTGGCCCGGTGACGAACTACGCTCCCGTTACCAGGAATTCGCGGCCGAGCTGTCCGCTCGCCGAGATCGCGTGGAGGCGATATGAGTGGCGGGGTGCGGATCGAACGTGTTGGCCCGGTGACCACCGTCATCATGAACCGGCCGCATGCGCGTAACGCCGTCAACGGCCCGGCGGCGGAAGAGCTGTACGCGGCGTTCGAGGAGTTCGACAACGACGACGATGCCGCGGTGGCGGTGCTGTGGGGTGATGGCGGCACCTTCTGCGCCGGTGCGGACCTCAAGGCCTTCGGCACGCCGGACTCGAACACGGTGCACCGCACCGGGCCCGGGCCGATGGGGCCGACACGAATGACGTTGTCCAAGCCGGTGATTGCGGCCGTCAGCGGCTACGCGGTGGCCGGCGGGCTGGAGCTGGCGCTGTGGTGTGACATGAGGGTCGCCGAGCAGGACGCGGTCTTCGGGGTGTTCTGCCGACGCTGGGGGTGCCGTTGATCGACGGCGGCACCGTGCGGTTGCCTCGCCTGATCGGGCACAGTCGCGCCATGGACCTGATTCTCACCGGGCGGGCCGTCGAAGCCGCCGAGGCCCTGCAGATCGGGCTGGCCAACCGCGTGGTCGCCACGGGTACCTCGCGACAGGAGGCGGAGAAGCTGGCCGCCGAACTGGCCGCACTACCGCAGCAATGCCTGCGGGCCGACCGGCTTTCGGCGCTGCGTCAGTGGGGTTTGTCCGAGCAGGAGGCGATGGACGTCGAGTTCGCCAGCATGTCGCGCGTGAAGGACGAATCACTGTCCGGTGCGCGACGGTTCGCCGATGGCGCGGGACGGCACGGGCAGAAAGCCTAGCCCTTTTCGATCTTGTTGCCCGAGCCCAGGTTGTCCACCCGCGGCTCACCATCGGTGTAGGTCACGGTGTTGTTGATCCCGACCACCGTCAGCTCGTTGTCCACGGTGTCGAACGTGATCCGGTTGTCGGCGCCACCGATGTTGACCGATGCGCAGACACCCGAGACCGTCAGGGTGTTGTTGGAGCCGCCGACGTTGAGGGATTTGCCGTCGGCACAGTCGATTTCGGCGGTGGTGCCGAACGAGCCGTAGTTGATGGTGTTGCCGACCTCGACCTGCGCACCCGATGTGCCCGCCGTGACGGTGGGGCTGGTGGTGTCCGAACTCTGCGATCCACACCCCACCAGGGCCAGGGCCGTGGCAGCGAGGAGGAGTGGAACACGGCGCAGCATGGAGAGTCCTTTCGGCCTGGTCAAGCGGGAACGTGAGCGATGCGGTTGGTCATTCCCAACTCGCGGCCGCGGTCGATGATCGCGGGGGCGCCGTTCTTGAAGTAAGCCGTCTGCTCGAAGCCGTAGACGGTGATGTCGTTGACGACGTTGTCGGCCACCACGGTGTTGTAGGACCCCTGCATGGTGACGGCCCAGCAGTTGCCCAGCGCGGTGATGAAGTTGTTGTAACCGTTGATCAGCAGCAGGGAGTCATTGCAGTCCACTGTCCGGGTGATCCCCACCCCGGTGATGTGGGTGTCGCCGTTCTTGGCGGCCGCGACGGGCGCACCGGCGAGCAGACCGGTGGACAGCACTGCGCAGCCGACCAGCGCACTACCTGCAGACTTCAGCTTCATGGTGCCCCTCCGCTCATCGGTGCGGTAGAGCCTACGTGGTGGTCGGCCCTCATCGGAGAAGATCGCATCTACCCGGCTCGCAGCAAGCCGCGCAGATCAGTACGGTGAGGGGCGGTGAAAAGGCACGTTCTTTTGATGGCAGTCGCCGCGGGCATAGCGGTGACCGGGTGTTCGCACACTGTCTCCGGGACAGCGGAGCTGGCCGAACCGCAGGCCGAGGACTCCGGCCGCAATTTCGGCTACCTCGACAACAGCTGCGGCAGGCTCGCCGACGAGACCGTGCGAGACACCCTCGAGGCTGACGACGTGGTGCGCCCCTACAGCGGAGCCGTCTGCCAGTACGTCCTGCTCAAAGGTGACACCACCACCATCGACGCCACCTTCTCCTGGTTCGACACCGGCACCCTGGACCGCGAGCGGGCCGTCGCCGAGGAGCGCGGTGCCGAGATCACCGAGAAGGTGGTGCAGCGGTACCCCTCGATCCTGGCCCGGACGTCGGTGACGGGAGCATCCTGCTCTGCCACCACGTCCGCCAACCCCGGCGTCCTGAGCTGGTGGGTGCAGTATCGCGACACCCAGGACGGCGACCCGTGCGCCGACGCCGAGAAACTACTGGCAGCCACCTTGTCGTCGGAGATGTGAGTGACGCGTTTTGTCCTGGTGATCCTGGCTGGGCTGCTCACGGCCTGCGGGTCACCGTCGGATCCGGAAGCGACCCCCGCCGCGGTCCCGCCCGGCGGATTCAGCAGCGGTGAGTGCAACCGGGTCACCGACGACGAGGTGGAAGAAGCGGCCGGAACGGCGATCTTCAAGAAGGTCCTCGACAGCGAAACCGGCTGCTTCTGGCAGGAACAGACGATGCTGGGGTCCGTCGGCGCCGGCATGGGCATCTCCACCTGGTGGTACCGCGGCAGCGACCTGGACGTGGAACGCAGGCTCGAACAGGAGGCCGGCCGCACCATCACCGAGCTGGAGATGTCCGGTAACCAGGGCTTCATGGCCGAGGACGTCAACGCCTGCAGCATCTACATCGACAAGGGCGACGACGTGATCGCCTGGACCATCCAGACACTGAACCCGGCCAGCCTGCCGGACCTGTGCGGCATCACCGAAGAACTGGCCCAACTGTCCCAGGACCGCGTCAACTAGAGTTTCTCGGCGACCGTAGTTCGGTCGGATACCTGAGGGGCACTTTCATGGCAGCACGGCCTGACCCGTCGTCGACGGGCGCGCGGCCGCGTGCCGGAGCCCGGCAGGCGAAACTGAGCCGCGACATCATCGTCAACGCGGCGCTGAACTTCTTGGACCGCGAGGGTTGGGATGCGTTGACCATCAACGCGCTGGCCAACCACCTGGGCACCAAGGGGCCCTCGCTCTACAACCACGTCGACAGCCTCGAAGACCTGCGTCGCACCGTCCGGATGCGGGTGATCGGCGACATCATCGGCATGCTCAACACCGTCGGCGAAGGCCGGGTGCGTGAGGACGCCGTGCTGGTGATGGCCGGGGCGTACCGCAGTTACGCCCACCACCATCCCGGCCGGTACTCGGCCTTCACCCGGATGCCGTTCGGTGACGACGACCCCGAGTACTCGGCGGCCACGAAGGAAGCGGCCGGTCCGGTCATCAACGTGCTGATGTCCTACGGACTCGAAGGTCAGGACGCGTACTACGCGGCCCTGGAATTCTGGTCTGCGCTGCACGGATTCGTGCTGTTGGAGATGACGGGCGTGATGGACGACATCGACACCGACGCCGTGTTCTCCGACATGGTGTTGCGGCTGACGACGGGGCTGGAACGTCGGGATTAAAACGGCTGGTCGGTTGACCTGCGTAAGCGCTTCAGCGGCAGTTTTGTCGCCATGGCCGCCCCTGGTATCGTGGGAGCTCGTGCCTGGCCCAGATGGGCGCATGCGGCCGTTTTGTCGGCAGTTGTGCGCGCACGCCGGGCCAATTCGCATGTCTACAGGCATCGGGCGATCGTGAGAGCGCCTACGCTTGAGTGTGTGCGACACGCCCGGCCGCGGGGTATGTGGACCGAGCAAAACTGCAGTACAGAGACTTATTAAAACGCTGAAGAACAGAACAGCAACACAGCACTACAGAGGAAGCCGGTAAATGCCAACCATTCAGCAGCTGGTCCGCAAGGGTCGCCGCGACAAGATCGCCAAGGTCAAGACCGCGGCCCTCAAGGGCAGCCCGCAGCGTCGTGGCGTGTGCACTCGCGTGTACACCACCACCCCGAAGAAGCCGAACTCGGCGCTTCGGAAGGTGGCACGCGTGCGGTTGACCAGCGCGGTCGAGGTCACCGCCTACATCCCGGGCGAGGGCCACAACCTGCAGGAGCACTCCATGGTGCTGGTGCGCGGCGGTCGTGTGAAGGACCTTCCCGGTGTGCGCTACAAGATCATCCGCGGCTCGCTGGACACCCAGGGTGTCAAGAACCGCAAGCAGGCCCGCAGCCGTTACGGCGCGAAGAAGGAGAAGAGCTGATGCCGCGCAAGGGTCCCGCGCCGAAGCGCCCACTGGTCAACGATCCCGTCTACGGGTCGCAGCTGGTCACCCAGCTGGTCAACAAAGTCCTGCTCGACGGGAAGAAATCTGTGGCTGAGCGCATTGTTTATGGTGCGCTCGAACAGGCTCGCGAGAAGACCGGCACCGATCCGGTCGTCACGCTGAAGCGCGCCATGGACAACGTCAAGCCGGCCCTCGAGGTCCGCAGCCGTCGTGTCGGTGGCGCCACCTACCAGGTTCCGGTCGAGGTGCGCCCCGAGCGCTCCACGACGCTGGCGCTGCGTTGGCTGGTCAGCTTCTCCAAGAACCGTCGTGAGAAGACCATGGTCGAGCGTCTGGCCAACGAGATCCTCGACGCCAGCAACGGCCTCGGTGCCGCTGTGAAGCGCCGCGAGGATGTCCACAAGATGGCCGAGGCGAACCGGGCCTTCGCGCACTACCGCTGGTGATTGTCACCCGGCGGTCGAAGCCGATCGCCGGGCGCACTCGAATACACCTTTAGCAAGCGAAAGTTGGGAATCTAGCGTGGCACAGGACGTGCTCACCGACCTCACCAAGGTCCGCAACATCGGCATCATGGCGCACATCGATGCCGGCAAGACGACGACGACCGAACGCATCCTCTTCTACACCGGTATCTCGTACAAGATCGGTGAGGTGCACGACGGTGCCGCCACGATGGACTGGATGGAGCAGGAGCAGGAGCGGGGTATCACCATCACCTCGGCTGCCACCACCTGCTTCTGGAACGACAACCAGATCAACATCATCGACACCCCCGGCCACGTCGACTTCACCGTCGAGGTAGAGCGCTCGCTGCGCGTGCTCGACGGTGCCGTTGCCGTCTTCGACGGCAAAGAGGGCGTGGAGCCGCAGTCCGAGCAGGTGTGGCGCCAGGCCGACAAGTACGACGTCCCGCGTATCTGCTTCGTCAACAAGATGGACAAGCTGGGCGCCGACTTCTACTTCTCGGTCCAGACCATGAAGGACCGCCTGGGCGCCAACGTCGTCCCGATCCAGCTGCCGATCGGCTCCGAAAGCGAATTCGAGGGCGTCGTCGACCTGGTCGAGATGAAGGCCAAGGTGTGGCGCGGCGAGACCAAGCTCGGTGAGAAGTACGACGTCGTCGACATCCCGGCCGATCTGCAGGAGAAGGCCGAGGAGTACCGCACCGCCATGATCGAGGCCGTCGCCGAGACCGACGACGACCTCATGGAGAAGTACCTGGGCGGCGAAGAGCTCACCGTCGAAGAGATCAAGAGCGGTCTGCGCAAGCTGACCATCAGCAGCGCCGGCTACCCGGTGCTGTGCGGCTCCGCGTTCAAGAACAAGGGCGTGCAGCCCATGCTCGACGCGGTGATCGACTACCTGCCGAACCCGCTGGACGTCCCGGCCGCCGAAGGCCACGTCCCGGGCAAGGAAGAGGAGATCATCTCCCGCAAGCCGTCGGCCGACGAGCCGTTCTCGGGTCTGGCGTTCAAGGTCGCCACGCACCCGTTCTTCGGCAAGCTGACCTATGTGCGCGTCTACTCCGGCAAGGTCGACTCCGGCTCCCAGGTGGTCAACTCCACCAAGGGCAAGAAGGAGCGTCTGGGCAAGCTGTTCCAGATGCACTCCAACAAGGAGAACCCGGTCGAGTCGGCGTCCGCGGGCCACATCTACGCGGTGATCGGCCTCAAGGACACCACCACCGGTGACACCCTGAGCGACCCGAACAACCAGATCGTTCTGGAGTCGATGACCTTCCCGGATCCGGTGATCCAGGTGGCCATCGAGCCCAAGACCAAGAGCGACCAGGAGAAGCTGGGCACGGCCATCCAGAAGCTGGCCGAAGAGGACCCCACCTTCAAGGTGCACCTGGACCAGGAGACCGGCCAGACCGTCATCGGCGGTATGGGCGAGCTGCACCTGGACATCCTGGTGGACCGCATGCGCCGCGAGTTCAAGGTCGAGGCCAACGTCGGCAAGCCGCAGGTGGCCTACCGCGAGACGATCAAGCGCGCCGTCAACAACGTCGAGTTCACCCACAAGAAGCAGACGGGTGGCTCGGGCCAGTTCGCGAAGGTCATCATCAACCTCGAGCCGTTCATCGGCGAGGACGGTGCCACCTACGAGTTCGAGAACAAGGTCACCGGCGGTCGCATCCCACGCGAGTACATCCCGTCGGTGGATGCCGGTGCCCAGGACGCCATGCAGTACGGCGTGCTCGCCGGCTACCCGCTGGTGAACGTGAAGGTCACGCTGCTCGACGGCGCCTACCACGACGTCGACTCGTCGGAAATGGCGTTCAAGATCGCCGGTTCCCAGGCGCTGAAGAAGGCCGCCGGTCAGGCGCAGCCGGTCATCCTGGAACCGATCATGGCCGTCGAGGTCACCACGCCCGAGGATTACATGGGCGACGTGATCGGCGACCTGAACTCCCGCCGTGGTCAGATTCAGGCCATGGAGGAGCGCAGCGGTGCGCGCGTCGTCAAGGCGCAGGTGCCGCTGTCGGAGATGTTCGGCTACGTCGGCGACCTCCGGTCGAAGACCCAGGGCCGGGCGAACTACTCCATGGTGTTCGATTCGTACGCTGAAGTTCCGGCGAACGTGTCGAAGGAAATCATCGCGAAGGCCACCGGGGAGTAATCCTCGTTGGTCGGCGGACCACACAACTGAATTGTCAACACTGCTTTAACCGAAGCACCAACAAGTCCAGGAGGACACAGAAGTGGCGAAGGCGAAGTTCGAGCGGACGAAGCCGCACGTCAACATCGGGACCATCGGTCACGTTGACCACGGCAAGACCACGCTGACTGCAGCAATCACCAAGGTTCTGCACGACAAGTACCCCGATTTGAACGAGTCGCGCGCATTCGACCAGATCGACAATGCGCCCGAAGAGCGTGCTCGTGGCATCACGATCAACATCTCCCACGTGGAGTACCAGACCGACAAGCGTCACTACGCCCACGTTGACGCCCCCGGCCACGCTGACTACATCAAGAACATGATCACCGGTGCCGCGCAGATGGACGGCGCGATCCTGGTGGTTGCCGCCACCGACGGCCCGATGCCGCAGACCCGTGAGCATGTGCTGCTGGGTCGCCAGGTCGGCGTGCCCTACATCCTGGTCGCGCTGAACAAGGCCGACATGGTCGACGACGAGGAGCTGCTCGAGCTCGTCGAGATGGAGGTCCGCGAACTGCTGGCCGCCCAGGACTTCGACGAGGATGCCCCCGTCATCCGCGTCTCCGCGCTGAAGGCTCTCGAGGGTGACCCGACCTGGGTCAAGTCCGTCGAGGACCTGATGGAAGCCGTCGACGAGTCCATCCCGGATCCGGTTCGTGAGACCGACAAGCCGTTCCTCATGCCCGTCGAGGACGTCTTCACCATCACCGGTCGTGGCACCGTGGTCACCGGTCGCGTCGAGCGTGGCGTGATCAACGTGAACGAGGAAGTCGAGATCGTCGGCATCCGCCCCGGCACCACCAAGACCACGGTCACCGGTGTCGAGATGTTCCGCAAGCTGCTGGACCAGGGCCAGGCCGGCGACAACGTTGGTCTGCTGGTTCGTGGTGTGAAGCGTGAGGACGTCGAGCGTGGCCAGGTTGTGGTCAAGCCCGGCACCACCACCCCGCACACCGAGTTCGACGGCAGCGTCTACATCCTGTCCAAGGACGAAGGCGGCCGCCACACGCCGTTCTTCAACAACTACCGCCCGCAGTTCTACTTCCGTACCACGGACGTGACCGGCGTGGTGACCCTCCCCGAGGGCACCGAGATGGTGATGCCCGGTGACAACACCGACATCTCCGTCAAGCTGATCCAGCCGGTGGCCATGGACGAGGGCCTGCGCTTCGCGATCCGCGAGGGTGGCCGTACCGTCGGCGCCGGCCGCGTGACCAAGATCCACAAGTGATCTGAGTTTCGCCAGTTCTGCCAACAGCGGCGCTCACCCGAGAGGGTGGGCGCCGCTTTGGTTATGGGGTCCGTCACGTCGCTCGTAGTCGGGCTGTGTGGTGGAGAGTGACGCCCCACTACCCGCTGTCGACAACGAAGTCCGCGAATTCGGCGGCGCCGGCCCACACTCGGATGGTGGGCGCACCACACACGGGTGGCATTGCGGAGCGGATGACGGGATGTCCGTCGAGATCCATCTCGACATTGCCAGCAGCGTCGATGGTCAGATCGATTACGTGCCAGCCATTGTCGAGGTGGGCGGGGATCACCCCGGCATCCGCGTCTGACGGGTACTCGGTGAGTCGGTACCCGCCGAATCCGAAGTCGAATTGCACTGCGGCGCCAAGCAATTCGCTATCACCAGTCTGGGCGTTCAATTCGGCCAACCCGATACCAAAGCCGCCGGACACTCCGGTCGAATGGGAGATGTCGCGGACACGGCCCGTCAGGTGGAGTTCACAGCCACGAGGCCTCACGATCGTGGCTCCGGACCATTTGGTACGCCATGTCTGGACCGAGTCGTGCGTGTCCAGCGTGACGGTGGCGCCGCTGCCGGAAAGAGACGCGTCGACGCCGCCGAACTGCGTCCATGTGCGGAAGTCTGTGATGGCGGGCTCGGGACGCGGATTTGATGTCTGCGCCGGAGAAGCTGTAGTCGCCGTCGGTGCTTCGATGCTTTTTTCAGAATCGGACCGAAGCACGCTCACACAGAGAACCATCACCGCCACCGCCACGACGCACGATGCGACCGCCGCCGGCCAGGCCCATGGCGGGAGCCCGGACTCGGTCGGATTGTATTGGCCGGGAATCCAGGTCGATTCGGACTCCGAATCTTCGGGAAACGGAGGCCAATTGGGTGGCGGATTGTGGGGGATCACCGTCTGCTTCGTCCCATCCTTGGGGGCTCCCAGTCGACTGCGTCACTCATTCGAGGCCGGAAGAACATGTTCTCAAAGCGAGTCACCGCTGTGCTGTCATCCCAACGACCGACACCGGTCGACGCTCAGAGCGTTCTGTCCGCCGAACGTACGAAATCGTGATGCATTGGGGGTATGCGGCTCAGCTGGACATCTGGCTTGCTTCAACTGGGCTAGTTTGGTGCACAACACCTCCAGCGCAACGTTTGTCGCCTCGAGGGAATCGACGCGGCGAGTTGTGGGGTGTGATGGCAGGCTCGCAGTTCAATCCACCTCCGAATTGGCCGGTTCCGCCCGATTGGAGCCCACCGGCGGGATGGGAGCCAGACCCCAGCTGGCCTGCCGCCCCACCTGGCTGGCAGTTCTGGGTACAAGCAGACACCACACGGCCTCGCGCCGATGACGATGAGCAGGTGGTGCTCCCGGTGTCTGCGCAGATCTCACCGAATCCGACCGCGTCGAGAACCCCCACTTTTGGCGGGCCGGTTTTCGGCTCCGACCCCCGTCCGCCGTTCGAACCCGATGACGAATCGCCCACTCCATCAACTCCCAAACCGAATCGGAGAGCTTTCCTCATCGGTGCAGTTGTGTTGGTACTGGCCCTGCTCGGGGGAGGGCTGGCGGTTGCGGCGTGGCTTCGGGACTCGCCGGTGTCCTCCGCGCGACCCGAAGGCATGTTGCCCGCCACATATCCGACGGCGCCCGAATCCGCATGGACGTTCAATGCAGAAGGCGCACAACACGTGGCCACCCCAGTGTTCGGGGCTGCGTACTATGCCTCGCCCGGAGCGATCGTCGTCGGAGACAGCGTAATCGTCCACGTTGCTCTGGACTCAGCGGACAAATCTGCACAATTGGTTTCGCTCAGCCTGGTGACAGGCGAACAGCAATGGTCGAAACCAGTCAATCTGTTCGACGGTTGTGCACGCGGTCTGCTCGATGGGCAACTGGTCTGCCAGAGGTCGGACGCGACAGGCGGCGCACGCACCATCGAGCTTCGCGAGATCCACAGTGGGGCAGTGACATCAACGGTGACGATGCCTTTCTTCGTCAACATGCTGGCCACCGATGGCGCTTACCTTTACACCGGGAGTTACGACGAGACCGATGGCTTCGTCGTAACCAAGGGGACCGTACAGGATCCGTTGTCGGAGTGGCGAACCGTCGTCAGGAGCGGGGAATGCGCTGGTTTGGCAGGCGGTGACGCGTCGGGCCTCGAGGTTCGGGACGGCTTGGTCTGGGGCCACCAGGGCGGCGGCGCCTACGCCGCACTGCGGGCTTCGGACGGGTCTGCCATATTCGGGCACGACGTCACCAACGTCTCAGTCGCCAACATCCCTTTCATCAGCGCACAGCGGTGCAGTTCCACGACAGACGTGGACACGTGGGGTACTGATGTGATCGATATCGACGGTTCTTTGTTGTTCACCACCACCAGCAGAATCCAATCGCACTTGCTCGTCGTGAACGGCGGCGCGGCAACACCATTCCTGACCGTTGACGGTGCTGGCCTCGATCCCGAAACAGGAGAACAGACGTGGCAGCTGCCAGATTGGCAGTCGGGCTCCGCGCGGACTGCCCTCGTCGGCGGTACCTTGCTATCCCAAGGCAGACAGGCAGACGTGCTCAGCACGGCTTCCGTCGAAAGTGGGGACATCCTGTGGACACAATCGCCCGCAGGGCTCGGTAGTGATCCGGTCACCGACGGCGTCAGTCTCATTTCGGAGAATCTAGGCGTCGTCGAGGCCCGTTCCATCGACGACGGAACGGTGCTGTGGGCCACCGAGTCGCTTGCGGCGACAGAGGGAGACAGCCTGGTTCTCTACGCCACCGATGCCGGCCTCCTCTATGTCACCCGCTTCGAGGTAGGGCTGTTCTCGCCAACGGGGCCAGCGGCTGCGGTTCCCGCATACGGATCTAATCTTGCTGAGCAGGATGGCGAGGGCACCGACGTGCGCATGGTCACCAAATGCGGTACCGAGCCGGTTTTCGAGCCGAAACTGGTCGAAGGACAATCGGGTGAGCTGGTGATCTCTACCAGAGTGGTCGCCAAATGTCCTGGCGGAGACATTCTCTCGGGCTCTGCCACCCGAATTACCGTCACCAATACGCAAGGGCAAAACGTCGCATCAGCGATGTTCGATCTCTCAAAGCATCCGATCGTGATCCCGCCGGACAGCTCTGGGGGCGATCCGTCAGTGACGCACCAATTCCGCTTTCCCGCAGGCACTTACTGGCGCATTCCGGTGTCGCTCGATGAAGCGCCTACCAACGGCGCCTCTCAACGGGGCCGGGTGGATCTCGACGCGTCGACACTGCTGATTGATTGCGAGCAGGGTGGCGCCGATGTCGACGAGATCGACGCGACCACTGGCCCGGACGCTCTGTCTTCGACGGGGTTCAGTCCTGCGCCACCCGAGGTGGGAGACCCTGAATCAGCCAGCTTCGATTCCCTGTGGGCGATCGCCCGGGCAGATCGGCCGTTCGTCGCGAGCCGGTTGGCTGACCGATGGGTTCCGCAGCTGAGCTCGAAACGTCCAGGACTGGTTGCGGACGGCATCACCTGGAGCAACAGTTCGACTCTGCGCGAACACCTCGACCTACGGGCGAGATTTCCCGAGGTCCGGCTGTTGTGGAGTGGGGAATGGTCGACGTTCTCGGAGGGAGACTGGTGGATCACCATCGCTGGGGTCACTTTCCCCGATGAAGTAGGGGCGCTGACTTGGTGTC